>JBKPDT010000389.1:0-8320 GCA_046728035.1 Candidatus Methylomirabilota bacterium
CGCGGGCCGAGCAGCAGCATGGCGGCCAGCGCGATACCCGCGGGAGGCCACACCGGCGTGGCGCTGGCGTGCAGGAAAGCGAACTCCAGCCCCAGCTTGCCGGCCAGCACGTAGACAAGGCCGACGCCCACTGCGAGCCCCACACGGCGGGATCGCATGCCGGGAGAATACACCACCTCAGGGAAGCTTCTTGTCCAGCTCCGTGACCAGCGCCTTGATGTCTGTCTCGGCCTCCAGCGAGGCCTGCTCCTTCCGCACCGCGGTCTCCGGCTCGATGCCCAGGCGCTCGGCGATGCGGCCGAGCATGCGCAGGGTGGCGGTGGACTCCTGCTCGGCCAGGAGGTTGATCTGGAGATCCAGGTGGGCGCGGCGGTCGCCCAGGCGCGCCATGCGATTCTGGCTTATCAGGACACCGATGGAGATGAAGATTGCTTCGAGGGACACGATCATGGTCAGGAGGCTGAACGGATACGGGTCGAAGGGCGAGAGCCCGGGTACCCATCCCAGATTCACGCCGAGCCAGCCGGCGAACCATACCAGGTGAAGAATCGCGAAGACGCCGGTGCCGGCCAGCGCGGTCAGACGGTCGCCGATCCGCTCGGACATCGTCCGCTGGTTTATCTGCTCGACCTCGAGGTCGGCGATCTTTTGGATATTCGTCCGGGTGCTCATGGTCCTCCTTGTCGTACTCGGTAGCCTTGACTCCATCGCTTTGACTCTCCGCCAACGGTGCAAGCGCGATTACACCTTAATAGCAAGGCCCGTGCCCGGCGGCACGCTGCTTGCTCGTGTTCCCCGACGTACGAACACCCGGCGCCGAGCGCCCAGGAGGATGACATGCACAAGGAGCAGATCGCGGAGCTTCTCTATCAGGCCTACGAGACCGAACAAGGCGGCGTGAAGATCTACGAGACGGCGCTCAGGTGCGTGCAGAACGACGACCTGCGCGAAGAGTGGGAGGAATACCTCGAGCAAACCCAGGAGCACGTGGAGATCGTCGAGGAGGCGATGGAGGTCTTCGGCCTCGATCCCGGCGTCGAGACCCCCGGGCGGCTCGTGGTCCGACACATCGGCGAGTCCCTGGTGCAGGCCATGCAGATGGCGCTGGACGCCGGGGTCCCGGAGGCGGCCCAGCTGGTGGCGACCGAGTGCGTGGTCCTTGCCGAGACCAAGGATCATCTCAACTGGGAGCTGATCGGCATGACCGCCGACAAGCTCAAGGGAGATGAGGGCAAGGCGCTCAAGGATGCGTACAAGAAGGTGGAGGAACAGGAGGACGAGCACCTCTACCACACGACCGGCTGGAGCCGCGAGCTCTGGGTGGGCTCGCTCGGGATGCCCGCCGTCCTACCCCCTCCCGAGGAGGAGAAGGACGTGAAGACGGCCATCGGCGCGGCGCGCGCCAAGGCCGCGCGGACCCGCATGGCCAAGAAGGGCGGCTAGCGCGAGAGATCGCGAACGAGCGTCAGTAACCCGAGCGTGTCCTGGCGGCAGTAGGCGCGAAGCGCGGCTTCGAGCCGTGCCGCCTCGACGGGCTCGGGTCGCTGGCGGATCAGCCGATCCCAGAACGCGCCGGCGAGGCTCCCGTCGCTGATCTCCATGCCGTCGTAGCTGAGGGCGGGGGCCAGCGTCGGGAGCACCTTTTTGAGTGAGAAGGAACCGCCGAAGCCCGGGTGCGAGATGTTCCGGCGGACGATCGGGAGGAAGTCCCAGAGACGCGCCCGGATGTCCTCGGCGACGGGGGCGAGATCCGGCAGCGCCGCCGCCAGCTCGGCGAGGCGGGCGCTCTCGTAGCTGCTGTAGACCACGATGGGACCGTGGGTGGCCACGGCCCGCGCGAGGGACTCGAGAAATTCCCGTCGCGGGTCGTCCGTGCCGGTGGCGAGGAACTCGTGATGCTCGGGCGCCACGCCGGGCGCGGGCACGACGTCCACCGACCACTGGAACGGGATCGGCTGATAGGGACGCATGCCCGCGTAGCGCGGAATGGGCGGGCCCAGCGTCTCGAAGTCCATGAAGTAGAGGGGGTAGGACAGCGGCTCGAGGGCGGCCGCGAGCCCAGGCTCTAGGCGTGCCCCCGCCAACCCCCCTGGGACCCCGTCGAGCGGCGCGGGAACATTGCAATGGTCGTAGAACTCGCAGAGCCACGGTTTCTTGCACTGCGGCCCCGGCGCGATCGCCGGCGCGGCGGGGTCGCGCAGAACGCGTCGCAGATCCGCCAGGAGCGCGGGCAGGAGCGCGTCCATTGCGCGCACCTCGGCGGTGATGTCGCGGATGGTGAAGAGCCGGTGCGGGTCGTGGGCCCCGCCCGCGTAGACGTAGTCGCGGTCGAGATGCATGAGCGCGACGCCGTCCAGCTCAAGCCCGCATCCCTCGACGACGTAGCGCTGAAGCGCCACGTCGATCAGGTGATACGCCTTCACGCGCGTCGTGGACTTGACCTCGATGAGCCGCCAGCGCTCCGCGCTCGTGCGACGGAGCACGTCCACCCGCACGAGCACCCCGTCGTGGCGGAACGTCCCCTCGAAGATGGCGGGCACCGCGGGATCCCAGGCCAGGGCGGCGGTGCGACTCAGGGCTTCCGCGAGCCGGTCCCCACCAGCGTCGAGCGCCACGCCCCCGGCGAAGGCCCCCTTCGCGTGACGACCCACCTCGCGCCCCTGCTCCCAGCGGTATCGGAGCGCGGCGTCGGGCGCGGCGCCGAGGTCGGGGGCATTCACCTGAAGATAGAGCCGCTTCGCGCACTGATGCCCCGCCATGAGACGGGACTTGGACAGGTGCGCCGTGGACAGGTGCGCCGGGCGCGTCTCGTTCATGCTATCGTCGGCCCACGGACCATGTGGTGCGACCAAAACCGTCGGCCGAGACGAGTGTACCCCGTCCTGCTGGTTGTCTTCTTGCTAGCTCAAGCGTGTGCGTCGGCCCCGCCTGTCACCGATCGTGACGTGACGATCTCGGAGGGTATGACCTTTACGATAGCGCTCGACGCCCGCGCCGGCACCGGCTACGGATGGAGCGTCGATGGGGCCGACGCGGAGACCGTAGCCCTCGTGCGGCACTCGGTGGAGCGGACGGACTCCGCGCCGGGCGCGAGCGAGCAGGAAGTGTTCCTTTTCCTCGCCAAGCGCTCCGGCACGGCCACCCTGCGCTTCACCTACGCGCGGCCATGGGTAGAAAAGTCCCCCCTCCCCTCCCGCTCTTACCGGGTCCAGGTGATCCGCTGCTGACGACCTACGAGGACTTGGACTTATTCTCCTGGATGGCCCGGGCTTCGGCGAGGTCGACCTCGTCGAGATAGGCTAAGGGGTCGGCGTCGAAGGCCTTCTTGCACTCCTCGCTGCAGAAGTAGAACGTCACGCCTTCGTACTCGCTCTGGGCTTCCGCCGAGACCGGAGTGACTTCCATGCCGCAGACCGGATCGAGTCCCATGGCGCTCCTCCTGGGAAGGTGTCGGTCCCTTCCGAGAGGCAGCAAGGCGTGTGCCACGCCTCCGTGGTATAAGAACAGCCCACCCGGAAACAGGAGGAGCCCCATGTTCGATCCCGTGCTCAAGGGCGGCCGCGTCGTCGACCCCTCCATCAAGCTCGACGGCATCCAGTGTTGCCGGCGGGGCCGATCCGCGGCGGGTGCTGCTGAGCGATGACGGCCGGCACGCCGGTCCTTGCCGCGGTGCTCGTCAAGCCGAAGACGCTCGAGCTGCGCGAGTTCCCACGTCCCGCCATCGGGCCGGACGACGCGCTCCTGCGCATCGAGGCGTGCGGGATCTGCGGCAGCGACTACGAGCAGTACGAGGGCCATCTCCCCGAGACGGAGGACTACAAGCAGTTCCCGGTCATCCCCGGGCACGAGCCGCTGGGCCGCATCGAGGAGATCGGCCGGCGCGCGGGCGAACGGTGGCGAGTAGACGTCGGGGACCGCGTGGCCGTGCGCTCGGGCTACGGCTGCGGTCGTTGCGAGGCGTGTCGGCGCTTCGAGCCGGCCGCCTGCCGCACGCGGGGCGGCACCTACGGCTACACCGACGTCGAGAAGGCCCCGTATCTCTGGGGCGGCTACGCCGAACACATGTACCTCGGACCGTTCTCGGTAATGAAGCAGGCGGACGCCGATCTTCCCGCCGAGGTGGCGGTGATGTTCAATCCGCTGGCGGCGGGCCTCTCGTGGGCGGGGACGGTGCCGGCGACCGGCCCCGGCGACCGAGTCGTCATCCTCGGCGCGGGCCAGCGCGGACTCTGCTGCGTGATCGCCGCCCGCGAGGCGGGGGCCCGCCGCATCGTGATCACCGGGCTCGCCCGCGATGCCGCCAAGCTGGCGCTCGCTCGGGAGCTCGGCGCCGACGTGGCGATCGACGTGGAGGCGCACGACACCGTCGCGCAGGTGCGCGAGGCCACCGGCGGCGGGGCCGAGGTGGTGGTGGACACCACGCCCTACGCGCCGCGCTCGCTCACCGACGCCGTGGCCATTGCGGCGCGCCGGGGACGCATCGTCGTGGCCGGACTCAAGGGGGGGCGGCCCACGGAGACGCTGGTGGCGGACGAGGTGATCTACAAGGAGCTGACCATCCGCGGCGTGCTGAGCATGCCGGTGGCGGAGACCTTCCGGGCGGTGGACATGATCGGGGCGCGGCGGTATCCCTTCGAGCGCCTGCACACGCTGTCCTTTCCCATCGAGCAGGCGGAGGACGCCATCCGCGCCCTCGCCGGCGCGGTGCCCGGGCTGAACCCCATCCACCTCGCCATCGTGCCGGGGGCGCCGCGGATCACCTTCTCCTCCTGAAGGGTAGCGGCAGGGCCTCAGCGCCCCTTGAGCGTCACGTCCTCGTAGGGGGCCGAGTAGGCGTGGCCGTTGATGAGGCCCAGCCCCGACTCGCCCACGCGCGGGCCCACGCCGTTGAGAAAGGCCAGCTCCCAGATCGGCGCGTAGACGGCCTTGTCGTGAAGGAGCTGCTGCATCCTGTGCAGCGTCGCCTCGCGGCGCTTACGATCCAGCTCCGCGGCCTGCTCCCGGAAGAGCCCGTCGAGATCCGGATAGGTCCCGTAGACATAGGCGCCGCCGGTGGCCACGAAGGCCTCCATGCGCGTGGCGGTGTTGCCGAAGGCGCCGCTCGCCGCCTGGACGAGCCCCTTGAACTTCTTCTCCCCATACGCGCTGAAGAAGGCCGCCCGCTCAAGCGGGCGGAGCCGGGCGCGGATGCCCACCGCCGCAAGATTGTTGACGACCGTCTCGGCGAGGTTCGAGTAGGAGCTGTCGCAGGAGAGTTCCCCCGCGTCGAAGCCATTGGGATGGCCGGCCTCGGCGAGGAGGGCCTTGGCGCGCGACACCGAGTAGACGGCGGCCGGCGGCTGCCAGAAGAACTCGAACGTGCTCGGGATGATGCTGTTGGTGAGCCGCGAGTAGCCGAGGGTGAGCGCCTGATTGATGGACGCGCGGTCCATGGCGAGGCTCGCCGCCTGGCGGACGCGACGGTCGTGCCAGGGCGACTTGGGATCCCACTGGTCGGGGAAGTAGAGCCAGAACGTGGCCTGGATGACGGCGGGCTTCAGCGCAAGACCCGGCGTGCGCTGGAGCTCCTCGGCGAGCTCGCCGCGCACCGAGTAGACGATGTCCACCTCGCCGCGCTTGAGCGCGGCCAGCCGCGTCGCCTCGTCGGGGATCACGCGGAAGGTCAGGCGCTTGACGTGGGGGGTCTTGCGCCAGTACTGGTCGAAGGCCTCGAACACCATCTCGACGCCAGGGGTGGACGAGACGAACTTGTACGGGCCCGCCCCGATGGGCGCCTTCTGGAAGCCGGCGTCGCCCACGCGCTCGACGTACTTCTTCGGCACGATCCAGCCGGCGCCGGTGGCGCTCGAGTAGAAGGTCAGGAAGTCCGGCCAGGGCTGCTTGAGGCGGAAGCGCACCCGTGAGGGATCCGGTGTCTCCACGGCGGCCACGCGCTCCTTGAAGCCCTTGCTCGCGGTCCCGCGGTAGCGCTCGAAGGAGAACTTCACGTCTTCCGCGGTGACCGGGGAGCCGTCGTGGAACCGGGCGTTCTTGCGCAGGACGAACTCGTAGGCGAGCCCGTCCCTGGACATCGACCACGACTCGGCGAGGCTCGGGGCCTGCGGCTGGCCCGGCATGGGCTTCACCATCGCGTCGTGGAGGGCATAGAACACCATGAACGGCGTGATCATGCCGGGGGTTTCCGCGGGGTCGAGCCAGGTCGGGGCGAGTGTGATGTGCACCCCCCAGGTCAGGTTGCCATCCGGGGCGGCGCCGGCGGCGGGGGGCCCGCCGAGCTCCGCGGGGGCGGCGGCGAGGGCGAGCGCTGCGATCAGAGCCGGAGCGACCACGCGAGAGAACCTCATGGATATGTCTCCTTGTTCGAGCCGGGTCAATCGGGAAGGTGGCCCCGATTATCGCCCCCGCGCCACCCCTGTCAACTCGCGGACGAGCGAAAGCCGCGTGCTATGCTCTTTTCGTGCGGATCCGTGCACACGTGCTGCTGCTCGTCGTGGCCTCCGTTTTGCCGATCCTCATCTTCTCCGGCGTGATGGCCTACGTGTTCTGGCAGCAGCAGCGCGTGGCCTTCGAGCAGACCTATCTCGAGCGGGTCCGCGCGCTGTCGATCGCCCTGGACCTGCGGCACCAGTCCTCCCTGACCGCCCTCCGCGTGATGGCGGAGTCGCGCCGCCTCGACACCGGCGCCCTCCGGGAATTCCTCGATGAAGCGCGCGACGTGGTGTCGGCCCAGCGGATCTGGTCGGCCGTGATCCTCGCCGACCCGTCGGGCCGGCGATTGCTCGATACGCGCCCCTCCGCGGCGGGCAACTCGCCGGGCCTCGCCGCGGATCCGATGTTCCAGACGGTGGTGCGGACGGGCAAGGCGGCCGTCTCGGCCCTCATCAACGCACCGGGCACGGACGGCGGCTACACGACCGCCTTCGCGGTGCCGGTGTTGCGGGAGGGGACGCTGCGCTATGTCCTCATCGCCGAGGTGGACCAGGCCGAATGGCTCCGCTTCATGGCGCTCTACCCCATGTCGCCCGACGCCACGCTGACCCTGCTCGATCAGAACGGCATCATCATCGCCCGCACGCTCAACAACGACCGCTGGGTGGGGCGCCCGCCCTCGCCCACCCTCGCCCGCCGATCCAAGGAGCTTCCCGTCGCCACCTACCAGGGCCAGGGGCTCGAGGGGCAGTGGTTCTACAGCGCCCATAGCCGGTCGGCGGTCTCCGGATGGACGGTGGCCACTGGCGTCCCCATCGAGGCGGTGGAGACGCGGATCCGCGGGTCGCTCATCGCGGTCGCGGCGGGCGGCATGGCGGCGGCGTTTCTCGCCGTCGGCCTCGCCCTTCTGTTCGGCCGACGGATCGCCCGGCCCGTCAGCGGCCTGGCCGAGCTGGCCATCGCGCTGGCGCGGGAGGACGCCCGGGTCGCGCCGCCCCCGCCCTCCAAGGTGCGCGAGGTGGACGAGGTGGTGGGGGCACTCGCGGCCGCCTCCGCGCTGCTCGACCGCCGCGCGCTCGAGCGCGACGAGGCCCTCCGCAAGGAGCGGACGGCGCGCGCGGAGGCGGAGGTGGCCAACCGCGCCAAGGACAGCTTCCTCGCCATGCTCGGCCACGAGCTGCGCAATCCGCTCTCGGCCATCCGCGCCGCCCTGGGCCTGCTCGAGGTGGCGGGGAAGGACCTCGAGACGGCCACGCGGGCCCGCGAGGTCATCGGCCGCCAGGTCTCCCAGCTCGTCACGGTGGTCGAGGAGCTCCTCGACATCGCACGTGTCACGACGGGGAAGATGCTCCTCGACCGACGGCCGACCGACCTCGCCGAGCTCGCGCGCCAGTGCGTGCAGACCTTGCGCGCGGGCGGGCGCTTCACCCGGCACGAGATCACGCTCGAGGCGGAGCCGGCCTGGGTGTACGGGGATCCCGCGCGGCTCGCCCAGGTGCTCACCAACCTGCTCGTCAACGCGCTCAAGTACACGCCCGACGGAGGGCGCATCGACGTCCGCGTCGCGAGCGAGGGCGACACGGTGTCCCTCACCGTGAGCGATACCGGCGACGGCATCCCCCCCGCGCTGCTCGAGCGTGTCTTCGAGCTCTTCGTTCGCGGCGACCATACGCCCGCTCGAAGCGGCGGCGGGCTCGGCATCGGGCTCACCCTGGCCCGCCGACTCGCCGAGCTCCACGGCGGATCGGTCCAGGCGGCCAGCGAGGGCCCGGGGCGCGGCAGCACCTTCACCGTCCGCCTGCCGGGGATCGCCGCGCCGACCGAGCGGCAGCAGCCCGCGGCGCCGGCCCGGGCGGAGCGCGCGCCCCGGCGCGTCCTCATCGTCGAGGAC
>JBKPDT010000390.1:0-27266 GCA_046728035.1 Candidatus Methylomirabilota bacterium
GAGCCCCAGCTCCCGCAGCTTCTTCCTTCCGTCCGCCGTAACCGTCAGCGCCCGGCTGTCTTGGATGCGCGCCACCCAGCGCCGCGCGAGGAAGGCCTGCGCCAGCGCCGCGCCGACGGCGCCGGAGATGTGATGCCGTCGCTCGGTCCAGTCAATACAGGACCGGCAGTATCGCCGCTTCGCGCCGCGCGCGCCTTCGAGGTCGGCGCCGAGACCGGTGAGGAATCGCTCGCCGGCGCCCGTCAGCTCGCCTCCGCCGTCGCAGAGCACGAGGTAGTCGCTGTGCAACATCATGTCGCACAGCGAGACCCCGAGACGGCCGGCCAGGTGGTCGTAGCACATGCGCGCGTCCCGGAGCGCGGGCTCGACGCGATGGCTCGGGAGCCAGCCGTTGGTCGGGGCCGCCGCCACCGTCATCAGGCCTTCGATCGCGCGCGCGACCTCCGCGGACCTCAGTCGATAGTAGTGGCACCGCCCCTGCTTCTCCATCACCAGGAGATGGCCGGCGACCAGCCGGGACAGGTGACTGCTCGCCGTCGGCGCCGTCACCCCGGCGAAGTAGGCCAGCTCCTTCGCGGTGAGCGCGCAGCCGGTGAGCAGCGCCGTCAATATGCGCGTCCGGGCGGGTTCGCCGAGCAACGCCCCTACTCCCGCGAGCATGTCGGTGTCACTCATCACCGTGAGCCTAGAGCCTGAGGACACCGGCCCGCAAGCGGTGAAGGTTTGATCCGCATCGAAGCGTTGCGCGTAGACAGGTGAGCATCACGACGGGATACTGACGACCGCAATCACGAACGCGCCGCATCGGCGCGAAGGAGGACGCCATGATCACCCTCTCCATTCGCTATACCATCGACGCCGGCAAGGTTGCCGACTTCGAGTCCTATGCGCGGAGCGTGGCCGCGCCAATCGAGCGCTGCGGCGGCAAGGTCATCGGCTACTACGCGCCGACGAAGTTCGCCGGCCCGACCAACATCGCGCTCGCGCTCATCGACTTCCCAAGCCTCGCCGCCTACGAGCGGTACCGTGAAACACTGGCGGCAGATCCAGACCATGTCCAGGCGGCGCGCCGCGCCGGGCAGTCGGGCTTCCTGCTCGTCGAGGACCGGTCGTTCGTGCAGCGCGTGGCCTAGCTACCAGGCCAGCGCGTAGGTCGGCCGGCGCGGGTCGGCGCCGGCGGAGAGCACGCCGGTCGCCGGGTCGCGGCGCGTGACCACCGCGCCGATGCCGCAGGCCCCCGTCTCGTTGATGGTGTGCCCCAGCGCGGCCAGCGCCGCCTGGGTGGCCGCGGGGATGCCGGGCTCCACGTTCAGCACCCCCGGCTTGTAGGCGCGGGGATAGAACGAGTTGACGAGGGTCTGCGTCGAGAAGCGCGGGGCCTCCACCGCCTGCTGCGGGTTCATCCCGAAGACGAGGAGGTTCAGGAGGATCTGCAGATCCGCCTGCGCCTGATCGTCGCCGCCGGGACAGCCCACGGTGGTGGTGGGCACGCCGCCCTCGGCGATCAGATAGCTGACGAGCGTGGTGCGCGGGCGCTTGCCGGGTGCCAGGGCATTGGGGTGCCCCTCCGCGAGCACGAACATCTCGCTGCGCGTGCTGAGCGTGCAGCCGAGCTCGGGGGCGAACGCGGATTTCCGGAATACGCCACCGCTCGGGGTGAGCGCGATCATGTTGCCGTCGCGGTCGATGGCGGCGATATGGGTGGTGCCGTCGGGCACCGGCGCGCCGGCCCCGGCATCGACCACGCGGGCGCCCGCCGCCGTCCCGCCCCGCGCGGCGCCGTCATTGCGCGGATCGCCTCGCGTGGGCGACTCGGGGGCCGCGCGGTCCATGCGGATCAGCGCCGCCCGGTCCCGGGCATAGGCCGGCGAGAGCAGCTCCGCCAGCGGCACGACGGCGTGCTCGGGATCGCCGTAGTAGCGCTCGCGATCCGCGAAGGCGAGCTTGAGCGCTTCGGCCAACACGTGGATATACGGCACGGAGTTGTGGCCGAGCGCGCGGAGATCGAAGGTGGCGAGCATCCCGAGGGCCTGCATGAGCACCGGCCCCTGGGTCCACGCGGACTGGCCGAAAACCTCGCGTCCGGCGAAGGTCATCCGCAGGGGCGCCTCCACCCGCGCCCGATAGCCGGCCAGATCGGAGGCGCGCAGCAGGCCCCCCAGCCGCTCGGAGAAGGCGCCGATCATCGCCGCCACGTCGCCGCGATAGAAACGCGCCCGCACTGCCGCGATCCCGGCGCCGCGATGGCCCCCCGCCTGCGCGTCGGCCTCCGCGAGTCGGCGAAGCGTGCCCGCCAGCGCGGGCTGCGTGAAGAGCGCGCCGAGGGGCGGCACCCCGCCGTCCGGGTAGAAGACGTCGCGGCCGCCGGGGGGATAGATGTCGAACTGGCTCTGCGTCTCGGGGATGCCGAGCATGCGGTGCATGTACTCGTACATCGGGAAGCCCCGCTCCGCGTACTGGAGCGCCGGAGCCAGCACCTCGCTCACCGTCCGGGTGCCGTGCGTCTCGAGCAGGGTGAGATACGCGTCCACCGCGCCGGGGACCGTGAACGACAGATGCGCGTTCGCCCCGGGCCCGGTCGGGATGCGGTCGAAGCCGCGACTCCGGAAGAACGGGATGGTGGCCAGGGCGGGCGCCGTCCCCTGGCCGCTCACCGCGTGGGTCTCGGCCCGCCGCGCATCGTGGATCAGCGCCACGCACTCGCCACAGAGCGTATAGGACGCGGTGGGCTCGACCACCGCCGCCGCGAAGCCCGCGCTCACCGCCGCGTCGAACGCATTGCCGCCCGCGAGCAGCATGCGCATGCCCGCCATCGCGACGAGGGGATGCCCCGCCGAGATGACCCCCTCGGTGCCCGAGACGACCGGCCGGGTGGTGGCTCGCTCCGCGGAGTGGTGTTCGATTTCGTGAACGCGTCCAGGCGATGTGGTCATCCGTGATCGGCGCCTCCTCGCGCGGCTCGATGGTAGCATCCCGGCCTTGACAGCGCGGCGCGCTGCCCGTATAAGGACGGAACGATGTCTTCACGATTCAAGCGCGCCGGTGACAAGAGCCGGCTGGGGTCCCGCGAGACGGGACGCCCAGCGACGGCGGTGGCGCGCGCCGGAGGAGAGCCCTAGGCGACAGGCATCCAACGACGTTCCGGACCTTCGAGGCCCGCGACCACCCGGTCGCGGGCCTTTTGCGTTCCGGGCACCCGGAAAGGGGAGAGCATGACGGAGATCTCGGGAATCTGGCTGCCCATCATCACGCCGTTCATCGACGGAGCGGTGGATCTCGCCAGCTATGAAGGGATGCTCGAGCACTATCTCGCCAAGGGGGTGAAGGGGATCTTCCCGCTCGGCACCACCGGGGAGAGCCCGACGCTCGACGACGACGAGATGGAGGCGATCGTGGACTGCACGGTCCGCGTCGTCGCCGCCCGCGTGCCCGTCTTCGTGGGAATCGGCGGCAATGCCACCGCCAAGGTGGTCAAGGCCATCAAGCGGCTCGAGCGTTACCCGTTCGCCGGGATCGTTTCGGTGTGCCCGTACTACAACCGGCCGAGCCAGGACGGGCTCCGCGAGCACTTCACGCGCATCGCGGAGGCGACCGCCCGCGAGATCCTCATCTACAACATCCCGTACCGGACGAGCGTCAACCTCGCCAACGACACGCTCCTGCGCCTCGCCGAGCTTCCCAATATCGTGGGTGTCAAGGACTCGAGCGGCAATCTCACCCAGTCCCTCGAGCTGCTACGGCAGCGACCCAAAGGGTTCGCGGTGATGACCGGAGACGACGCGTCTCTCTACACCATGCTGGCGCACGGCGGCGATGGGGGCATCCTCGCCTCCGCGCACCTGAGCACGGAGCTGTTCGTCGCGGTCCACGAGAAGATGGCGGCGAACGACCATCGCGGCGCCCGCGCCGTCTGGTCCCGGCTCGAGCCGCTGGTCGCGCTCCTTTTCAGTGAGGCCAATCCCATGCCCATCAAGCACTGCCTGTGGCGGCAGGGGCTGATGAGGTCGCCGGAGTGCCGGCTTCCGCTGACCCGGGTCACTCACGATCTCGCCGACGCCCTCGACCGCGCCGTGAAGGCCTCGACGCTCGCTCCGATGACGGCTAGCGCCAGCGGAGACGCGAGCGCGAGGCGGGATCCATGACGACCTCCTCGGGGGCACGCCGGAGCAGTCCCGTCGCGGTCAGGCTCGGCCGGAGCCGCTCGGCGAGCGGCATGAATCGGCCCTTCAGTGACCGGTCGTCTTCGGCCAGGCCTAGCCAGACCAGATAGGGGCCGTCCGTCCTGATCGGATGCCGCGGGAAGTTATTCGGCACGTCCAGGGTGACGAGGACGCCCGCCTCGCGGATGCCGCCCTCGCGATAGCCGGCGAAAGCCGTCTCCGCCTCCTGCGCGAAGGCGGCGAGGCCGTCCGCGGCCACCGCGAAGATCTGCGCGACCATCAGCCCGCGGGGGCCTGGGGCGTCGCGGAGGGGATCCACGGCGGGGAGCACGGGGAGGGCACGCTCGGGGCTCAGCGCCCGGAGGAGCAACACATTGGTGTGGTCGAGCAGGCGATCGTTCATGGTGGAGGCGTGCTCCTTCCACAACGGGCCGCCGTAGAAGGCCTCGTTGACGGCGGCGCGCGCCTCCATGTCGGGAAAGCCCCGGATCCAGGTGAACGTGGCGGCGGGGGAGCGCTCCACGAAGTGCCCGAACACGATCGCCCCCAGCTGCTGGAACGCCTCGGGGAAGAAGCTCTCGAAGCAGCGCGCGAAGGCGTGCGCCTCGCCCTCCCGGACAGCGTAGCGCCGGAGCTCGACGACGGGGAAGGGGCCCAGATGGGCTACCGCTCCCACCGGGTCATCTCCATGATCCAGTTCGTCTCCCAGGTCTTGCCCCCGTCTGCCGACAGAGCCTGCTCCCACCGGCAGGCCGTCGCGGTGATGTCGGACCAGATGAAGCGGGCGTAGACCGCCTGGCCCTCGTGAAACTCCTGGTTGTAGAACTCGCCGCGGCCGTCCGCGAACCGACCGATCATGGGCGCGTCGAAGATCCCGCTGATGCGGTTCGCCCAGTGGAGGCGCCACTGGCGCGTGGACGGCTCGTAGAGCCGCACGGTCAGGCCCTGGATGTGGCCGAAGGGGGCGTGGGCCTCGTACTCGTCCATGTTGGCGAGCCCGCCCCAGACGGCCCGCGCGACCGACGTCCCCTCGAACTCGTCCCACTGCGTGGAGATCTCGAGCCGCTTCCGCAGCCGCCGATTGCGGATCTTCCAGGTGCCCATCAGGAAGTCGAAGTCCTTCTGACCATCGCGCCCGACGCTCATTGCCGGTGTCCCCCCAATCTAGCCGATTTGTCCCGCACGGGTGACGTCGAGAGGGTGGTCGATCAGCGGCTCCACGCGCTCGAGGAAGCGGAGCGTGTGCGGCAAACCGGCGTGGTTCTCGAACGCCGCTTCATCCTTCCAGCGTGAATGAATGTAGAACAGGCGCGGGTCGCGCATCGACCGAAAGGCGTGAATGCTCAGACAGCCCGGCTCCTCGCGCGAAGGAGCGAGGTTGTCGAGCATCGCCTCGGCCACGGCGTCCTCGTGACCCGGACGCGCGTGGAAGCGCGCAAAGATGAACACCTCCATTGGCCCGTCCTCCTCCGGGCCAGGCTAGAAGCGCTCTGGTATGCTCACAATGACCACTCTGACCACGATGGCCATGACCACTCGGAGGAGCGCGGTCGCCCCGCAGGTCGTACCCTTCGTGCCGTTCGTCCAGCCATCGGCGGTTCCGCTCTACCGGCAGATCTACGACGGGTACCGGGCCGCCATCCTCGCGGGGCGGCTGCATCCGGGACAGCGCCTGCCCTCGACGCGCGCGCTCGCCGCGGAGCTCGGGATCTCGCGCCTGCCCGCGCTGAGCGCCTTCGAGCAGCTCCTGCACGAGGGGTACATCGAGGGCAAGGTGGGCGCCGGCACCTTCGTCGCCAGCGCCATTCCCGATGACCTCACCCGCGCGGCGGTCCCGCCGAGGCGGGCGACCTTCACGCGCTCCTCCCCCGCCCCCCGCGACGAAGGCGGCCTGGGCCCCTTCCGCGTGAGCGTGCCCGCGCTCGACCACTTCCCGCACCGGGTGTGGGGGCGCCTGCTCTGGCGACACGGCAAGCGCCAGGCCAACGAGCTGATGGCCTACGGCGATCCCGCCGGTTACGTCCCGCTCCGGGAGGCCATCGCCGAGTACCTGCGCACTGCCCGCGCCGTCCGCTGCGACGCCGCCCACATCCTCATCGTGTCCGGCTCCCAGATGGCCCTGCAGATCTGCGCGATGGCGCTCCTCGAGCCGGGCGACACGGTGTGCGTCGAGGAGCCGGGCTATCCGGGCGCCCGGGAGGCCCTGGGGCAGACCGGCGCGCGGCTGGCGCCCATCCCGCTCGACGACGAGGGCATCGACGTCGCCCGCCTCGCCGCCCTCGGGGATCGCGTCCGCCTCGTCTACGTGACCCCCTCGCACCAGTACCCGCTCGGTATCTCCATGACGGCGGCGCGGCGCCTCGCCCTGCTGCGCTGGGCGCGGCGGGGGCGTCGCTGGATCGTCGAGGACGACTACGACAGCGAGTATCGCTACGCGAGCCGGCCGCTCGGCGCGCTGCAGGGCATGGATCCCGCCGCGCGCGTGATCTACGTCGGGACCTTCAGCAAGGTGCTGTTCCCCTCGCTGCGCATCGGCTACATCGTGGTGCCGCCCACGCTCTGGGGCCCGTTCGTCCGGCTGCGCGAGGCGCTCGACCTCTTCTCGCCGATGCTTCCCCAGGCGGTGCTTGCGGACTTCCTGCGCGAGGGGCACTTCGCCCGCCACCTGCACCGTATGCGCAAGCTCTACCTCGGGCGCCGGAACTCGCTGGTCGAGCGGCTGCGGACTCGGCTCGGCGATCTCCTCACCATCCACAACGCCGACGCCGGCCTCCATCTGTCCGCGTTCCTCCCGCCCGGCGTGGATGACCGGGAGGTCCTGCGCCGCGCGGCCGCGCGGGCCATCACCGCCACCGCCCTGTCGACCTGCTACGCCGGGCGGCGGCCGCGGAGCGGCCTCATCCTCGGCTTCGGAGGCTCGGACGAGCAGCGGCTCGGCGAGGCCGTGGAGACGCTCGGGGGCGTGATCCGGGAGCTCGTGTGAGGGTATGATCGCTCTCGCGATGCGAGCCGGCGCGTGCCTCCTCATCGTCGTCTTCGTCGTCGCGGCGCCGGCGCCCGCGCGGGCGCAGCTCTTCTTCTCGGAGACGCCGAGTCCCGACCTCCGCATCGCGCCGCTCACCGTCCGCGCGGCGGTGACGCCGGCGGGGGGGCCCGTGCAGGTGCGCCTGCTCTTCAGCGTGATGGCGCCGCCGGGGGCGAAGGTTCCCGACCTCTATCTCCTCTGGCCCGGCGAGGTGAAGGGCGATCCCGCCCTCGGCGGTCACGATCCCGCCCTCGCGCAGCAGGTGACCGCGCTCCGCTACGACGTCGTCGACGAAGGACGCCTGCCCTTCCGGGCACGGCGGCTGGGCGGGGAAGCGGGCCCCGCCGGGCGCGAGCCCGTCCCGGGCGGCGCCCCCTACGTCACCTTCGTCCAGACCGGCGGCGCGCTGGGGCTGAGCGCGCCCGCCACCTGGATCCGCATTCCCGCGACGCCCCGGCTCGCCGACGCGGAATGGATCATGACCCTCGAGGTGCCGAGTCTCTCCGCGGTGAAGCCAAAGCCCGCCACCTGGATCGAGCACTGGCTGCTGGGGGAGCGCCGGCTCTTCGCCATGACCTTCAACGAGGTGCGCGGGCGCCCGCTGTTCCGCATGTACCTCGCCCATCGCGATCGCGTGGTGCGGCTGGGCGAGGCCCCCGCCGAGATGACGGTGAGCTTCAGCGAGTCCAACCGCCTCAAGATCGACACCATCGCGCCGGCCGGCGCCGTCCGCGGGCTCAGCGAGACGGCGGAGAGCACGGAGACCGTCACGCTCTTCCTCGACACCGGCGAGGGGGCCCTGCCCCAGCGGCTGAGCGTGCAGTACGGCTACTTTTCACGGACGCAGGCGGCGGCGGTGGTGGTAGTGCCCCTGGTGCTGCTCGTCCTGGGCTACTCCGTCGGGCCGCTCGTCGGGCGGGCCGCGCTGGCCCTTGTACAGCGGCTGACCGGACGCTTTCACGTATCGGGCTGGGATGGCCTCCCGCGCGAGCGACGGACCGGCGCCGTGCTCTCGCGCGAGGTGCTCGCGCGCATCCGGCCCGGTGTGACCACGTACGACGAGGTGCTGCGGCTCTGCGGGCCCGACGGGGAGATCGCGGAGCGCTTCCCATCCGGCGACCAGGAGCGGTCCCTCATCTATCGAGGCCGCCGCGTCCGACCCCAGACGCGCCGACTGCTCGGCTGGCTCTCCTCGGTCCGCCACCTCGAGGTGGAGCGTCACGAGGTCACTATCGACTTCATGGGCGACGTGGTTCGGAACGTCCAGGCCGATGTCCGGCGCTCGCGGGTGCCCGTCGGCGAGCCGACCTGAACCGCGCATGGTGACGCAAGGAGGAAGGTCCATGACCAGGAGTGTCCTCACCCCGGAGCGATTCGCCAAGGGTATGACCTTCGAGGAGTACGCGCGGTACGTCGGCAGCCCCGAGAACCTTGCCCGCGAGGGGTGGGGAGGCTACCACCCCGACAGTGGCTCGATCGCCGCCGCGCGCAAGGACAACAGCGCCGTGTTCCGCGAGCGCTACGCGCGCGCCCACCTGAGCGAGCATCAGATCGCCGCCATCAAGTGGCTCGCCGCGCAGCCCGTCGGCCCCGCCAAGATCCTCGTCCTGTCCGAGGACTGGTCGTCGGATTGCCGCCGCGACGTGCCCATGCTCGCGCGGCTGGCCGAGGCGGGCGGGATGGAGCTGCGCATCTTCAACCGCGACGGCAAGAAGATCCTCGCCACGCGGCGCCCTGACCCCGCCGCCTATCCGGACGGCAACCACGACCTGATGCTCGAGTTCCTCAACCGGAAGAACGGCGAGGAGTGGGCGTCCCTGCCGGTCGCGGTCATCTATACGAACGACTTCCGCGAGCTGCACCGCTACATCGAATATCCCGCCATCTACCACAAGGACCGCGTGCGGGGCCACCAGCAGGCCGCCCGGCCGGGCGAGACCGAGGAACAGCGGAAGGAGCGCGACGGCCGGGAGTTCCTCGCCATGCAGCGCTCGCCCTTCTTCGACATCTGGGCCGCCGCCGCGATCGACGAGATCCTCACCGCCCTGCACGAGAAGCGGGTGCTCGGCGGCGGGTCCGCGTCGTAGTCGGATGCCATGCGCGTGACCATCCGCGTGGCGTCCCCCGGCGACGGAGCGACCTTGGCGGCGCTGTTCCAGCACGTGCACGGGTTGCACGTGGCCGCGCGACCCGACTTCTTCCGGGCCGCGCCTTTGGACGAAGCCGCCGAATGGCTCGTCTCTCTCATGGAGGGGCCGAGATCCCGGATCTGGATCGCCGAGAGCGATGGCCGCCCGATCGGCTATATCCTGGCCTACTTCCACGAGCAGATAGGACGGCGGTTCTCCCATCCACGCCGATGGTGCGAGATCGACCAGATCGCGGTCGTCCCCGATCAGCGTCGCCGAGGAGTGGCGAGGGCGCTGGCCCAGGCGGTGCTCGACGAGGCGCGCGGCCGCGACATTCGGGACATCGAGCTCAGCTCGTGGTCGTTCAACGTGGAGGCGCACGAGGCGTTCCGGCGGCTCGGGTTCACTCCGAAGGTCATCCGATTCGAGCTCATGCTCGAGAAGGGAGCGTGACCATGCCGAGGTTCTGGCGGCTCTACAGCGGCGCCGACGGCCAATCGAAGATCGTGGAGGAGAAGCTCGACATGCGGCCCTTCACCGACACCGAGGGGGCCCATGGCGAGGGCACCGCGATGCTCCCGGCCACCGGGATCGCGTTCCGGACCTCGCCCGCCGGCTATGTGCTCGGCTGGCACTGCGCTCCGCGCCGGCAGTACTCGATCACGCTCGCCGGCCAGGCGGAGATCGAGGTGGGCGACGGCACCGTCGCGCGGATCGGCCCCGGCGACGTTGTGCTCGCCGAGGATCTCACCGGCCAGGGCCACATCACGCGCGTCGTCGGCGATGCGCCTCGGCTCTCTGCGCTGGTGCCCCTGGCCTAGCGGGAGGAGAGCGGGTGAAGCCGGGGCGGGCGCTCGCGGCGAATGCTGTACTGAGCAAGCGAGTGCCCGCCCCGGCTTCGCCCGCTCTCCGCCAACTAGCCCATGGGATCCACGTCGGGGACACCCAGCATGATCTGGCCCAGGCGCTCGTAGGCGGAATCGCTCACCATGAAGTGCTGGGCGCCCGCGTTCATGTCGCGCAGGCAGCGCTGGAGAAGGCCGGTGCGGTAGAGGGCGGCACCGCCGGCCGCGCGGAAGAGGCCCGTCACGACCTCGACGGCGGTTTCGGTGGCATGCACGGCCACGCTCCGCAGCTCGGCCTGCTGGCAGCGATCGGGCGTCCGGCCCGCGCCCGCGGTGGCCCAGGCGGCTTCGAAGAGCTCGATGGCGCCGGCGCGCACCGCGCGCAGCCGGATCTCGCTCGCGCCGAGCAGCGCCTGGAAGGTCGCCCGCTCGGACACGGGGGCGGACACGTTGATCCCCCGCCGCTTGGACCGCGCGATGTCGAGGGCGGCGTCGAGGGCCCGGCGCGCCACGCCCAGCGCGAACGCCACGTGCTCGTAGGCGACGAAGGCGGGCATGCCCAGCCGGAAGAGCGCGCCGCCCCGCCGCGGCCTGGCGGTGACGGGATTCCACGCGAAGTCGGCGGGGACGAAGAGCTCGGTGACGGAGAAGTCGCTGCTGCCCGTGCCCTCGAGCCCGGCCACGTTCCAGTTGTCGTGGATCGCGGCGGCCGCGGCGGGGATGACGACGATGTGGCGCTCGCCGGGCTCCTGCCCGTCGCGGCGAACCCAGCAGCCCGCGGTGAGCCACTCGGCATGCCGCACGCCACTGGCGAAGGGCCAGCGTCCCGTGAGGCGGTAGCCGCCGTCGACCGGCGTGGCCGTCCCCGTTGGCATGATGGCGACGGCGGCGGGCGGCACGCGGCCGCCCGCGAGGATCTTGCCGATCGCCGCGTCGGGGAGGAATCCCGCGGGCAGACCCACCGCCGTCGTCGCCACCATGAGGCACCAGCCCGCGGAGGCGTCGATTCGCGTGAGGGCCTCCAGCACCTCGAGCTGGGTGACGGGGTCGGCCTCGGCCCCGCCGAGCGCCTCCGGCACCTTGAGAGCGAGGAGGCCGGAGTCGCAGAGCGCGGCGACCGTGGCGGGCGGAAGGGTCCGGAGGCGCTCGGCCTCCTCGGCGCCCGCCGCGACCACGTCGCGGATGCGCTCCACCGCCGCCAGCAAGACGGCACGCTTGGCCGCGCGGTCGGTGGGGAAGGCCGCGCTCATCGCCCCGCCGGCGCGGAAGCGAGATCGCGCCACTGGGTGACCCAGACGCGGGCCACCACCTCGAACTCCGCGCCGCCGGGGCGTACGATGCCGGCCTCGCCCTCTTCGAGGTACTGCGCTCCCACCAGGGCGTAGAACGGATACGCGTGGCCGACGAGGACCGTGTTGGTGCCGGCCGGCGGCGGGGTGGACAGGAGGGCGCGCAGGGCCTCGTAGCGCCCGGTACTGCCCGGCGGAAGCGGGCCGCCCTCTCGCACCGCCATGGACTTCTCCGCGACGCCGAAGGCGAGCATCGCCGTCTCCACCGTGCGGCAGAGCGGGCTCGCGAGCACCGAGCCGATCGGGATGCCCAGCCCCCGTATCTCTTCACCGATGATGCGGGCGTTGGCGCGCCCCCGCTCCGAGAGATTCCGCTGGACGGCGCAGTCGTCGAGGCTCATCCCCCGCGTATCCTTCTGGCTCCAGTCGGTATCGGTGTGGCGGAAGTACAGAACGTAGCCACCCGCGCGCAGGGCGGCGAGCAGCTCCGCCCCGCGGAGAGGCGGGTCGGCCCATTTCTGGCCCGGGGCGACGCCGGGCGCGACGAGGGTGAGCACCAGGGCCAGCGCCCCCGCGAGTCGCCACACCGACATGGGGCCCGCCGTCCCTCTACTGCGTGAGGTCGACCAGCACCTTCATCACCGGCCCACCCTTGAGGGCCTGCTCCATGCCCTCGCCGAGCGCCTCCAGCGGGATCTTCCGGCTCACCAGCGGGCCTAGGGTCACGGCGCCCGTCGCGCCGAGGCGGATCGCCTCCTCCCAGGCCTCCCAGGTATAGAGCCGGCTCGCGTGCATGTTGAGCTCGCGGGAGAACATCTGCAGAAGGTTCACCGGCATGGGCTCGGAGTGGATCGCGACGATGCTGATGGTGCCCCAGACGCGCACCACGTCGGTCATGAGGCGCACCGCCTTGGGATTCCCCGTCACCTCGAAGGAGACGTCCACGCCTTCGCCGCTGGTCCAGTCCTTCACGAAGGTCAGGACGTCGCGGTCGGGGCCCACGACCTCGAGACCGAGGCCCCGGAGCATGTCGACGCGGAACGGATTGATCTCCGCCACCGCCACGCGCGCGCCGCGGTGGCGGCAGACCATGGCGATGAGGGCGCCGATTGGCCCGCCGCCGAACACGAGCACGGCGTCGCCGGGCTTGACCTGCGCGCGGGTGACGTCGTGGGTGGCGACGGCGAGGGGCTCGATCAGCGCGGCGTGATCGTCGCTGAGCGTGTCCGGCACCTTGAGGAGCCGGTCCACCGGGACGGGGTAAAGCTCGCGCATGCCGCCGTCCACGTCCACGCCGCGGACCTTGAGGTTGTAGCAGACGTAGGACGCGCCCATCTTGCAGGCGCGGCACTCGCCGCAGGAGACGACGGGGTTGATGACGACCCGGTCGCCCGCGAGCACCGGAGCGCCCGCGGGCGCCTCCACGACCTCGCCGAACGTCTCGTGGCCGATGATGCGGCCCCGGCCGACCCGCGCGTCGAGATGCCCCTCGTAGATGTGGAGGTCGGTGCCGCAGATCCCCACGCGTCGCACGCGCAGGAGCGCCTCGCCCGTGCCCGCGGTCGGCACCGGCGCGGTCCCGGGCACGAAGTGCCGCGCCCCCTCGTAGAACTGCGCCCGCATGGTCTTGCCCCCCGCCATCACCGTGCCTCCTTCTTGATCTCCGCGTTGTGCTCGCCGAGCTTGGGCGGCGCGCGGCGGATCTTCGGCTTCTCGCCGTCGAAGTTCAGCGGCAGCGCCACCAGCTCGAGATCGTCCGCGCCCGGCACCGGCTGGAGCATGCCGATCGCCTTGGTCTGCGGGTGCTCCACGATCTCGGGCAGGGAGTGGATGGGCGCGCACGGCACGCCGGCCGCCTCGAGGATGTCCACCCACTCGCCCTTGGTGCGGGTGGCGATGATCTCGCGGATCTTCCCCAGGAGCTCGGCCTTGTTCGCCGACCGTCCGGTGTTCTTTGCGTAGCGCGGGTCGGTCGCCCACTCGGGGTGGCCCAGCGCGGCGGCCAGCTTGGCGAAGAGGCGGTCGTTGCCGGCGGCGATGATGATCTCGCCGTTCTTGGTCTCGAAGCCCTCGAACGGGATGAGGCGGCTCGAGCCGGTGCGATGGCGCACCGGGACCTCGCCGGAGATACGATAGGACGCGTAGTGCCCCGTGAGCCAGCCCAGTGCGGTCTCCAGCAGCGAGGCGTCCACCACACAGCCCTTGCCGGTGCGCCCGCGCTGGATGATGCCGGCGAGCGCGCCCATGGCCGCCCACATGCCCGTGCCGAAGTCGAGAAGCGAGGTGCCGACGCGGGTGGGCGGGCTGTCCTCGTCGCCGTTCATGGCCATGAGGCCGGAGAAGGCCTGCACCATGGGCTCGAAGCCCGGGTTGAGCTTGAGCGGCCCCGTACGCCCGAGCGCCCAGATCGAGGCGTAGACGAGGCGCGGGTTCTTCGCCAGCATCACGTCGGCGCCGAGGCCCAGCTCATCCATGACACCCGGCCGCATGTTGTGGACGAGCACGTCGGCGCGGGTGACCTCGTCCATCAGCCACGCGATGTCCTTCGGGTCCTTCAAATCCAGGGTGATCCCCCGCTTGTCGGAGTTCATGGCGAGGTAGGCGGGCGACACCCCGTTCCAGAACGGCGGGCCCCAGCCGCGCGCGTCGTCGCCCTCGGGGCGCTCCACCTTGATGACGTCCGCGCCCATGCGGGCGAGGATGCCGGCGGCGAATGGGCCGGCGAAGGCGCCTCCGAGCTCGATGACGCGGATGCCTTCGAGCGGCAGGGCCATCTCAGGCCTCCGGCGCGGGCGCGAAGCGGTGCCCGCCATCCTTCTTCACGACGAAGCCGGGGCGCGGAAAATGCGCCGCGCAGACCAGGACACCGGAGTCGGCCATCTGCTCCACGAAGGCCTTGCGGGTGCGCGCCGCGTGCGCCATATCGGTGCAGAACTTGCTCGACCACTGGGGCTCCGCCACCTGCACCACGCGGTGCATGAGATCGCCGGAGAACACCGCTTCACCGGCCTTGGTCGTCAAGCGCACGCAGGAGTGGCCCGGCGTGTGGCCATGGGAGGGCTCGAAGCGGAGGTGCTCGTCCACCTTGAAGGTTTCGTCCACCAGCACCGCCTTGCCCGCCTCCATGATCGGCGCCACGCTATCGGTGAAGCACCCGGAGGCGTCGCGCCCCTCCTGCTGCTCGCGCTTCCAGAACTCGAACTCCGAGCCCACCATGACGTACTTCGCCTTCGGGAACGTGGGCACCCACTTCCCGCCAACCAGGCGCGTGTTCCAGCCCACGTGGTCCACGTGGAGGTGCGTGCAGAGGATAAAGTCCACCTGCTCCGGCGTCACGCCCGCCGCGCGGAGATCGTCGAGATAGGTGCCCTTCTTCTTGTTCCAGGCGGGCACCTCGTGCCGCTCCTTGTCGTCGCCCACCCCCGTGTCGATGACCACGGTGTGCTTCGGCGTCTTCACCACGTAGGACTGGATGCGCGAGCCCATGTCGCCGGTCGTGTCGTCCCAGAAGTCGGGCTTGAGCCAGCCGTGATGCCGGGCGATGGCCTCCGCGCTCGAGTCCGGCAGCATGGAGGGCGTCGGGTTGTACGACCGCGGGATCTCGATCACGCGGGTGATGGTCACGTCGCTGAGGCGAGTCATCATGGGCATGTTGGGCCTCTCGCTTGACTACCGTGCGGTCAGCATGGGCCAGAGCGCCTGCGCGCCCCGCGAGGCCACCTCGCGGCCGAGCCGCTCGGCCCAGTGGCCCTCGGCGCCGAACTCCGCCCGCCACGACCAGAGGCGGCGCGTGACGAAGTGCAGCGTGTGCTCGTAGGTGAACCCGATGGCGCCGTGCGCCTGATGCGCGATGCCCGCGCCGAGGCCCGCCGCCTCGCCCACGCGCACCTTGGCGCAGGCGATCTCGAAGGCGGCGTCGCCCTTCTCCATGGCGTGAAAAGCCGCCTGCGCGGCCATGCCCGCCGCCGCGGTGTGGCCGGCGAGGAGGGCCAGGTTCTGCTGGATCACCTGGAAGGCGGAGAGCGGCTTGCCGAACTGCTTGCGCTCGCTCACGTACTTCACCGACTGCGAGAGGAGGAACTCGAGTCCGCCCGCCATCTGCGCCGAACGCGCCATGGCGCCGGCCAGCCAGAGCGAATCCGGCTGCAGGCCGTCCGAGGTGCCGGCGGCGGCCACCGCGGCATTCGACCAGGTGAGGGTGTCGCGCGGTTCCATGGCCAGGTTGGTGTCCGGCTCGACCTTCGCCGCCCCGCCTGCGATACGCGCCACCATGGGCTTGCCGCCGCTCTCCGCCAGCACCACCACGTGCTTGGCATTGCGTCCCCACGGCACGCGCGACGCGGTGCCGCTGAGCGTCCAGCCGCTACCCTCGCGGCCCAGCGAGAGCCGATCGTGTTGCTGGGTGGGCGCCACCGTGATCGGCCCCATCGGCACGTCGAGACCGGCGGACGACAGCAGCCACGCGCCCACCATGGTCTCCGCAATGGGGACAGGCACCGCGAAGCGGCCCGCCGCGCTCAGCACCACCTGCGCGTGGTCCCAGGTGCCGCCGGCGCCGCCGTGCTGCTCCGGGATCTGGGGCAGGGTGAGGCCGCCCTCTTCCACGGCCTGCCACAGGTCGGCGGGCCACTGGCCCTTCTCGGCGGATTCGATGAGGGCGGGCGTGACGCGGTCGGTGAACAGCCGCGTGCAGGTATCGGCGAGCAGCATCTGGAGCTCGTCGGTGGCCATGGCGCTTACCTCAGTCCCAGCCCGCGGGCGATGATGCCGCGCAGGATCTCGCGCGTGCCGCCGCGCAGGGAGAAGGACGGGGCGTGCTGGACGAGATAACCGAGCGTCTTCTCGAACTCGCTGCCGCTGTTCAGGTGCGGCTCGGCGCCGATCAGGGCGTGGACGAGCTCGGGGATCTCCTGCTCGAAGGTGGTGCCGATGTCCTTCACTACCGAGGCTTCGAGGTTCGGGCTCTTGCCCGCCTGGAGCATGGCCGCCACGGACAGCGACATCTGCCGGAGCGTATTGAGATGCGCGGTGAGCCGGCCGACGAGCACCGCCGCGCGCTCGCCGGGCTCCTTGCCCACCTCGTCGAGCAGCTCGAGGACCAATCTGATGGAGGAGAGGTACCGCTCGGGGCCGCTGCGCTCGAAGCCGAGCTCTGTGGTCACCTGCTTCCAGCCGTCGCCCTCCTTGCCCACCCGCAGCTCCTCGGGCACGAAGGCGTCCTCGTAGTGCACCTCGTTGAAATGGTGCCCGCCGGCCAGGTCGTAGATGGGCCGGATGGAGATGCCCTTGGTGTTCCGGAGATCCACGAGGAACTGGGAGAGGCCCTCGTGCTTCTTGTCCGGCACCACCTGGGTGCGGAACAGCGAGATCGCGAAGTCGGACAGGTGCGCGTTGCTCGTCCAGATCTTGGTGCCGTTCACCTTGTAGCCGCCCGGCACTTTCTCGGCGCGGGTGCGGATGGAGGCCAGGTCCGAGCCCGAGTCGGGCTCGCTCATCCCGATGGCGAACGACAACTCCCCCCGCGTGATGGACGGCAGGAAGCGCTGGCGCTGCTCTTCCGTGCCGAAGCGTAGCAGCAGCGGGCCGGACTGGCGATCGGCCACCCAGTGGGCGCTCACCGGCGCGCCAGCGGCGAGGGTCTCCTCGAGCACGACGTAGCGCTCCAGGAACGAGCGCTCGTGGCCACCGTACTTCTTGGGCCACGTCATGCCGATCCAGCCCCTGGCGGCAAGTTTCCGGGAAAATTCCGGATGGTGCCCGCCCCAGGTGCGCGGCCGCTCCTCGGCGGAGAGCTTGGGCAGCTCCGTCCGGAGGAACTCGCGGACCTCATGGCGCAGCTTGTCCGCCTCGGGCGGCAGCTCGTGAAGCTCGAAGTTGAACGTGGCCATGGGCGAGTCCTCTCGGTGGGGCCTACCGGCCCTTGAAGGCGGGCTTGCGCTTCTCCAGCATCGCGGCGGCGCCTTCCTTCGCGTCCTCGCTGCGATGGGCCTGGCGCGCCAGCGCGTCGATGTCCTCGTGGGGGATCTGCTCGCGGAGCGCGATCATGCGGGTGATCGCCTGCTTCATGCCGGCCAGCGAGAGCGGGGCGTTTTCCGCGATCTGTCGGGCCAGCTCGTAGGTCACGCGCTCGATGTCGGCGGGGGCGACGAGCTGATGCACCATGCCGATCTCGTAGGCGCGCTTGGCGTCGATGGGCCGGCCCGTGAAGAGGAGGTGCCGGGTGTGCGCGGGGCCCAGGATCTCCACCAGCTTCTGCCCCAGCGCGAAGGGCACGAGCAGGCCGATGCGCGCCAGCGGCATGCCGAAACGCGCGCCCTCGGCGGCGACGCGGAGGTCGCAGTGCAGCGCCAGCTCGCAACCGCCCGCGATGGCGTCGCCGTGCACCATGGCGATCGTCGGATGCCGCGAGCGCTCGACCCGCTGCAGCACCTGGGTGACGCCGCTCTCGGGATCGCCCTTGGGGTCGTCCTGGCGGGCGCGCATCTCGCGGAGGTCCATCCCCGAGCAGAACGCCGGCCCTTCGCCGCGCACCACCACCACGCGCACGTCGGGATTCTTGTCCAACGCGTCCATGTGCTCGACCAACCCGGTCAGCATCGCGCGGTTCATGGCATTGCGTCGGTCGGGCCTATTCATGGTCAAAGTGGCCACACCCGCGTCGATCTTGAGAAGCAGCTCGTCGGCCATGTTGCTCCTAGCGCAGCAATTGTCTTGCGATGACCATGCGGTGCACTTCGCTGGGGCCTTCGCCGATGCGTCGGACGCGGGCTTCGCGGTACCAGCGCTCCAGGGGGAACTCCTTGGACACGCCGTAGCCGCCGTGGATCTGTACGGCAGCGTCGATGACGCGGCCGAGCACCTCGCTCGAGTAGAGCTTGGCCATGGAGGCTTCCACGCGCGCATCCTCGCCGCGGTCAGCCTTCCAGGCGCCCGACCAGATGATCCATCGGCAGGCGCGCAGCTCCACCTCGGCGTCCGCGAGCATCCACTGGATGGCCTGGCGCTGGGCCAGGGGCTGGCCGAAGGTGGACCGCTGCTTGGCGTGGGCGATGGCCATGCGATGGGCGGCCACCGCGACCCCGAGATTGCAGGCGGAGTAGGGGAAGCGATTCTTCACGAGGAGGTCGAAGGCCAGATCGAGGCCCTGCCCCTCTGCGCCCACGAGCGCGTCGCCGGGAAGCACGCAGTCCTCGAACACCACGTCGTTGGGCCGCGCGGCGGTGCGGATGACCTTGATCTCGCTCGTGTGGAAGCCCGGCGTCCCGTGCTCCACGATGAAGCAGGAGATGCCGGCGCGGCCCTTGCCCTTGTCGGTGCGGGCGAACACCACGCCCCACGGCGCGTCGTGCGCGCGCGAGATGAAGACCTTCCGGCCGTTGAGCACCCACTTGTCGCCGCGCTTCTCCGCGCGGGTCTGGATGGCGCCGGCGGGATCCGACCCGCCGGAGGGCTCGGTGATGGCGAAGAAGGTCTGCCAGCCTTCGCGGATCGTGGGGATCGCGTACTTCTCGATCTGGGCCTTCGTGCCCGCCCAGATCGCGGGCGGGGGATAGCGGCCGAACACGCCGCAGCCGGGCACGTAGAGGCCCATGCGATGCTGCGACATCTCCTCCAGCGCCACGCACATCCCGAACGTGTCGAGCCCGCCCCCGCCGTGCTCCTCGCGGGCGCCCAGCGCCCAGAGACCAGCCGCCCTCGTCATATCAGACAGACGCTTGTGGTCGTCGTCGGCGAGGTCCTCGGCGTCGGGATCCACCCGCTGCTCGGCGGGGATGATCTCTTCCTGGACGAAGCGCCGGATCTGCTCGGCGAGCATCCGCAATTCGTCGGGAAGGGTATAGCCGGGGAAGGACGGCATCGGATACTCCGGAGCGGAGGGCTAGTCGTATGGCTCGCGGTGGCGCATCTCCACGAAGAGCCCGTTGCACTCCCGCGGGTGCACCCACGCGATCTTGTCGCCGCGTTGATCGACGCGCACGCCCTCCTTGCGGAGATGGTCGGCCGCGGCGGCGACGTCTTTCGTCTCGAAGCCCACCAGGTACACGCCCTCGCCGTTCTTGGCGAGGAAGCGGCCGGCCGCCTTGTCGGGATCCGTCGGCATGAGCAGCTCGATGTGGCCGGCGCCCAGGGGGAGGATGGCGCTCTTGAAGCCGAACTCCTTGGAGTCCAGCCGGTGGTGCTCGTTCAGGCCGAACAGCCGCCGGTAGCGTTCCACGGCCTCGTCGAGGTCGCGAACGACCACGGTCAGCTCGATCACGTCGCCCAGCATGGGGAAGGCCATATCCACTAGACTGTGCAGGGACTTTACCCGAATCAT
Source organism: Candidatus Methylomirabilota bacterium (assembly GCA_046728035.1). Classification (GTDB taxonomy): domain Bacteria; phylum Methylomirabilota; class Methylomirabilia; order Rokubacteriales; family CSP1-6; genus DASRWT01. The sequence goes on from JBKPDT010000390.1 coordinate 19,766, forward strand.
GTCAGGCCCACAACCCCGCCGGGTTCGGCCCGGTGAACGGAGACTTGCGGATCATGACCTCCCGGAAGCGCTGGTCGCTGTCGGTGCCCCAGGACGGATTCACTCTCGCCGAGCACGCCGCCCTCGCCAGGGAAGCCGAAGCGTGGGGGTACACCGACGCCTGGTCGTTCGAGTCGGACGGCCTCGACTGCTTCACGCCCCTCACCGTCATCGGCGGCGCCACCGCCCTCCGCCTCGGCACCGCCATCGCCAACGTCTACACGCGCGGCCCCGCCACGCTGGCCCAGTGCGCGGCCGGCGTTGCCGACGTGGCGCCCGGCCGCTTCATCCTGGGCCTCGGCTCGGGCTCGCAGGTCATCATCGAGAAGTGGAACGGCGGCCGCTTCGACAAGCCCGCCACCCGCGTGCGCGAGATGGTGCTGTTCCTCCGCCAGGCGCTCACCGGGGAGCGCGTCGTGTTCAAGGGCAAGACGTTCGAGGTGGATGGCTTTCGCCTCACGAAGCCGCCGTCCAAGCCCATTCCCATCTACGTGGCGGCGCTCCGGCCCGGCATGCTGAAGGTCGCCGGCGAGGTGGCGGACGGCGTCATCCTGAACTGGCTCGCGCCCGAGGACGTCCCGAAGTCGGTGAAGGTGGTGCGCGAGGCGGCGGAGAAGGCCGGGCGCGATCCGGATTCGGTCGAGATCACGGCCCGCATCTTCGTGAACCTCGATCCCGTCACGCCGGAGTCGGAGCTGGCGGTGCGCCGCCACGTCGCGGGCTATCTCAACGTGCCCGTGTACCGCCACTTCCAGGAGTGGCTCGGAAGAACTTCCGCTTTGTCCGAAATGTGGCGGGCGTGGGAGGCCGGAGACCGCAAGGCCGCGGTGGCCGCCATCCCCCAGGGCCTGCTGGACGATCTCTTCACGCGGGGCCCGCTGCCGGAGATTCGCACGCGGCTCATCCGCTACTTCGACGCGGGGCTCGAGACCGCGTTCCTGGCGCTTTCGACCACGGAGCCCGATCCCGCGCGCAAGCAGGCCATCGTCCGCGAGGCGCTGCGGGTCATCGCATCCTAGCCGTGCGTTCCGCCGCGGGCGAATGACGGGCCCGTCCATCGCGCGCGGCATCATCGGGCAGGCGCAGCCCATCCTGGTGGGCCAGCTCGCGCTGATGGCCTACGCGGTGGTGGACACCGTGCTCACCGGGCATGCCTCCGCCGTGGACCTCGCCACGATGGGGCTCGGGCTCAGCGTCTACTCCACGGTGTTCGTGGGGCTGCTGGGCGCGGTGAACGCGCTGAATCCCATTATTGCTCAACATTTCGGCGCTGGCCGGCAGGCCGCCATCGGCGCCGCCTTCGTCCAGGGGCTCTGGATGGCGCTCATCCTCTCGGCCGTGGGCTGCGCCGTGCTCGCCGTGCCGCAACTCTGGCTCCACTGGCTACGGGCGCCGGCGGAGGTCGAGCCCATCGTCACGCGCTACCTTCACGTGCTGGCGCTCGGCCTGCCCGGCTCGCTCCTGTTCCGAGCCATCTACTCGCTCAACACCGCGGTGTCCCGTCCGCGCGTGGTCATGGCGCTGCAGCTCGTGGGGCTGGCCCTCAAGGCGCTGCTGAGCTACGCGCTCATCTACGGCGCCTTCGGCCTGCCGCGCCTGGGGGCGGTGGGCGCGGCGGTCGCCTCCGTGATCGTGTTCTGGACGCTGTTCGGCCTGGGGCTCGCCTACATGCGGCGGGATCCGTTCTACCGGCGCTTCGGCATCCGGTGGACGGGCCCGCGGTGGCCCATCCTGCGCGAGCTGTTCGGGCTCGGCATTCCCATGAGCCTCTCCTATACGCTGGAGGCGACCTCGTTCACCGTCATCACGCTCCTCGCCGCCCGCCTAGGCACCACGGTGATGGGCGGGCATCAGGTGGTGGCGAACCTCGCCGCCCTCTGCTTCATGGTCCCGCTGTCGCTGTCCATCGCCACCGCCACCCTCACCGCCCAGTCCATCGGCGCCGGCGACCTGCGGCGGGCCCGACTGACCGCGCTGACGGGCATGAGGATTGGCGCGGTGGCCGCCGCGGTCACGGTGGCGCTCCTGTGGACGCTGCGCGGCGGCATCGTGCGGCTCTACACCGGCGATCCCGGGGTGGCCGCGATGGCGCTCACCCTGCTCCCGTTCCTGGCCGCCTTCCACTTCTTCGACGCCCTCCAGACCGTGGCCACCTTCGTGCTCCGGGCGTACAAGATCGCGCTGGCCCCGACGGTGGTGCACGCGGTGGCGCTCTGGGGGATCGGCGTGGTGGGCGGCAATCAGATCGCCTTTGGCGGCGCCTGGGGCCCACCGTGGGGGATCGCCGGGATGTGGATGATGCAGGCCATCGCGCTGGCCCTGGCCGCGGTGCTCCTCGTCACCTACTATCTCGCCTCCTCGCGCTTCCGCCACGCGGGCGCGGCGGGACGTGAGGCGTTGAGTCAGCGAAGGCCGGCCTAGGCCCATGCCCCTCTCCCTCGCCGAGCACGGCGCCGCGCTCGCCTATTCCGCGCTCGTGCTCTTCCTGGCCTACTTCGTGCGAGGCATGGCGGGCTTCGGCTCCGGTCTCATCGCGGTGCCGCTCCTCACGCTGACGTGGCCGCTGCCGGTGGTCCTGCCTCTCGTGGTCGCGCTCGACTACATCGGCTCGGCCGGGCAGAGCATCCGGAACGCGCGGCACATTGCCTGGCGCGAGCAGCTCGTCCTCGTCCCGTTCATGGTCGTTGGCGTGGCGCTGGGCCTCTACGTGCTGCGCGCGGTGCCGGCCGCCCTGCTCGCCCGCGTGCTCGGCGGCTTCGTGGTTGTCTACGCGGTGTATCAGCTCCTGCCGCTCCCGCCGCTGCGCCGGTCGCGCGTGTTCGCGGGGGTGTGCGGGGTGCTGGGCGGGCTCATGGGCACGGTGTTTGGCACCGGCGGGCCCTTCTGGCCCTGCTCGTCGGCAGCGGGATCGCCCTGCTGCTCCGGCGCTGCGCGAGGCTACTGCGCGCGGCTCTCCGCCTGCTGCCATCCGCCGCCGAGCGCCTTGTAGAGGCGCACCACCGCCAGCATCTCGCTGAGCTGCACGCGCACCAGGCCCAGCTCGGCGTCGAACTGTTGCCGCTCGGAGTCGAGCACCTCGAGATAAGTGCTGACGCCGTTGGTGTAGCGGAGATTGGCGAGGCGCGTGGTGTCGATGGCGGCCACCACCAGCGCCTCCTGCTGGGTCCGGGACTCCTGCTGCTTCTTGTGCTCCACGAGCGAGTCGGAGACGTCGCGGAAGGCCCCGATGATGACCTGCTGGTACTGGAGCAAGGCTTCGTCCGCTCTGGCCCGCGCGGCGTCCACGCCGGCGCTGACCCGGCCGGTATTGAATATCGGGAGCGTGAACGAGGGCAGCACCGAGAAGATGCCCTGGGGGCCGAACATCTGCCCGTTGACCATGAGCCCGCCCGCCTGCACCGCGCCGGACAGGAACACGCGCGGGAAGTAGTCGGACTTGGCCACGCCGATGCGCGCGGTCGCCGCGGCCAGCACCTGCTCCGCCTGCTGGACGTCGGGACGGCGCTCGAGAAGACGCGCGGGCACGCCCGCCGGCAGCGCGGTGGCCGAAACCTGGGCCCGGAGATCCCGACCCCTCGGCACGGCGGTGGGCGCCCGGCCCAGCAGGATGCTGATGAGGTTCTCCGTCTGCTCGATCTGCCTCTCGATGTCCGGGACGGTCTGGGCGGCCCCCGCGACCAGGATCTCGGACTGCCGCACGTCGATCAGGCCCGCCACCCCGCCTTCCTCGCGGACCCGGACGAGCCGGAGCGACTGGGTTCGCGAGTCGAGCGTGCGGCGGGCGATCTCCAGCTGCTCGTCGAGAGCCCGCAGCGAGAAGTAGGCGGAGTTGAGATCCGAGACGAGCGTGGTGAGGACGAAGCGCCGGCCGAACTCGGTGGCGAGGAACTCCGCGCGGGCCGCTTCGGTGCCGCGGCGGAACCGGCCCCAGAAGTCGAGCTCGTAGCCGAAGTCGAGACCGCCGGACGGCGCGAAGGTCTCGCGCGACTGGAGCGGGGAGAGCTCGCCCTCCACGCGCTCATAGGGGGCGCTCGCGATGCCGCGTACCTCGGGGAACTGGAAGGAGCGGGCGATGGTGACCTGGGCGCGCGCGTCGAGGATGCGCGCGGCGGCGACCCGCACGTCGTAGTTATTGGCCAGCCCCTCGCGGATGAGGCCCTGGAGCGTCTCGTCGGGATAGATCTGCCACCAGGGGAGGTCACCCAGCGACGGCTCCGCCGGGGGCGCCAGGGCCCCGCGGAAGTCCGGCGGGGTGTCCACCGCCGGGCGCTTATAGTCGGGGCCCAGCGTGCAGGCCGCGAGCAGGAGGGCGGGGGCGAGCAGCCCGAGCCGCCTCATGAGTGCTCCGCCGGCCGGACCACCGCCGGGGGCGCGGCCACCGCCGGCTTCCCCCGGCCGCGGCCAAGGCTCTCCACGAAGGTGAAGTTGCCCGGGATGATGAACACGCCGAGCGCGGTGGCGATGAGCATCCCCCAGAACACGGACGTGCCCATGACGTTCTGCGCGCCGGCCCCGGCCCCCGCCGCCAGCATCAGCGGCACCACGCCCAGGATGAAGGCGAAGGCGGTCATGAGAATGGGCCGGAACCGCAAGCGGGCGGACTCGAGCGCCGCGTCGCCATACGACATGCCTTCCTCGTTCTTGAGCTTGGCGAACTCCACGATGAGGATGGCGTTCTTGGCGGCGAGGCCGATTAGCATGATGTTGCCGATCTGGACGTAGACGTTGTTGTCGTAGCCCATCAGCCACACGCCGAAGCTGGCTCCCAGCACGACCATGGGCGAGCCCAGCAGCACCGCCCAGGGCAACCGCCAGCTCTCGTACATGGCGGCGAGCAGGAGGAACACGAACACGATGGCCAGGACGAACGTCGGCGCGGCGGGCGGCGCGATTTTTTCCTGGTAGGACAGCGCCGAGTAGGCGAAACCCATTTCCTTCGGCATGTTGGCGCGGAACACTTCTTCCAGCGCCGCGAGGGCCTGTCCGGAGGTGTAGCCGCGCCCGGGCGCGCCGGAGACTTCCACCGAGCGGAAGAGGTTGAAGCGGGTGGTGATCTCGCTGCTCGCGACCGGCGTGATCGTCATGAGGGTGGACAGCGGGATCATGGTCCCGGTGGCCTGGCTCCGGACATAGACTTGCCCGATGTCCTCGGGGCGCCGGCGATAGTCGGCCTCGGCCTGAACGTACACACGGTAGAGGCGGCCGAAGCGGTTGAAGTCGTTCACGTAGGCCGCGCCCATGGCCGCCGACATCGCCTGGAATACGTCGTTGATCGGCACGCCGAGGCTCCGCGCCTTCTCGCGGTCGAGGTCCACCTTCACCTGCGGATAGTTGGGATCGAACGACGTGAAGAGGTTGGCGAGCTCGGGCCGCTCGCGCGCGGCGGCCATGAACTTGCGCGTCTCGGCGCCCAGCTCGTCCACGCTCAGTGTGCCGCTCCGGTCCTGCAGCAGCATCTTGAAGCCCGACGAGGCCCCGAAGCCGGAGATGGTGGGAATGTTGAAGGGGAAGATGATGGCCTCGGGGATCTGGGCGAACTGGGGGCGCAGGCGAGCCATGATGCCGTTGACGTGGAGAGCGGCCCCGTGGCGCTCCTCCCATGGCTTGAGGCGCACGAAGACCGTGCCGAAGTTCGGCTGATACGTGCTCGTGACGACCCCGTAGCCGCCGATCGTCGTGCTTGCTTCCACGCCCGGCGTCTTGGCGATGATCTCTTCCACCATCGTCAGCACGCCGGCGGTTCGCTCGAGGGACGCCCCGGGCGGCAGCTGCACGTTGACGCCGAAGATGCCTTGGTCCTCGTCGGGGATGAAGCCAGCGGGCAGCGCGCCGCCGAACAGCGCGGCGCCCACCGCCACCACTACCACGAGCAGGATGGTGAGGATCGACCGGCGGACGAGCAGGCCCGCGATGCCGATGTAGCCCTTGGTCGCCCGGTCGAACACCCAGTTGAACCCCCGGAAGAAGGCGCCCAGCGGCCCCCGGGAGATCCCGTGGCTGCCTGGCTTCAGGAACATCGCGCACAGCGCGGGGGTGAGCGTCAGCGCGTTGAAGGCCGAGAGCAGCACGGAGATGGCGATGGTGAGCGCGAACTGCTGATACATCTGTCCGGTAAGCCCGCCCAGGAAGGCGACGGGGATGAACACCGCGGAGAGGATCAGGGCGATGCCGATGACGGGAGCCGACACTTCCTTCATCGCTTGCACCGTCGCCTCGCGCGGCCCGAGCCCGTGCTCCATGTGATGGATGACCGCTTCCACCACCACGATGGCGTCGTCCACCACGATGCCGATGGCGAGGACGAGGCCGAACATGGACAGCGTGTTCACCGAGAAACCCAGCATGGGGAAGAAGATGAAAGTCCCGACGATGGACACCGGGATGGTCAGGAGGGGGATGATGGTCGCCCTCACCGACTGCAGGAAGATGAAAACCACGAGGGTCACGAGAATGAGCGCCTCGACGAAGGTCTTCACGATCTCATGGATCGAGGCCTGCACCGCCGGGGTGGTGTCGTAGACGATCTTGTAGTCCATGTCCGGCGGGAACAGGCCCTGCTGCCGCTTCATCGTCTCGTAGATCTCGTTCGCCGCCTTGAGCTGATCCGCCCCGGGCAGGAGGTATACCGCCATGGAGCCGGCGGGCTTCCCATTCATCCGTCCGAAGGAGTTGTAGTCCTGCGAGCCCAGCTCGGCCCGGCCCACGTCCCGGATGCGCACCTGCTGTGCGCCCTCCGTGCCCCGGATGATGATGTTCTCGAAGTCCTCGGGGTTCACGAGGCGGCCGGGCGCCGCCACGGTGTAGGTGAATTCCTGGTCCTTGGGGGTGGGCGCCCCGCCGACCTTCCCCGCCGGCGCCTGGAGGTTCTGCTCCTTGATGGAGCTGATCACGTCGGCGGGCGTGATCCCGAGGTTGGCCAGCTTGTCCGGCCGAACCCACACGCGCATGCCGTAGTCGGCGCCGCCGAAGAGGTCGACCTGAGCGATGCCGGGGATGCGCAGGATCTGGTCGCGGATATTGATGCCGCAGTAGTTGATCAGGTAGTTGGCGTCGTACGAGCCGTTCGGGGAGTAGACGGAGATGAGCATGAGAATGCTCGGGCTCTGTTTCTTCACCGTCACGCCCTGCGCGTTGACCTCCTGGGGTAGCCGCGCCTGGGCGGAGGCCACCCGGTTCTGGGTCAGCACGTTGGCGGTGTCCTGATCCACGCCGACCTGAAAGGAGACGTCCAGCAGCATCCGGCCGTCGCTCGTGTTCGAGGACTGCATGAAGATCATTCGGTCCACGCCGTTGACTTCCTGCTCGATGGGCGTGGCCACCGACTGCTCCACCGCCACCGCGGAAGCACCGGGATAGGTGGCGGTGACCCGGATGATCGGCGGAGCGAGGAATGGATACTGCTCGAAGGAGAGCTTGGTGAGAGTGTAGACGCCCATCAGGACCATCAGGATCGAGATGACGA
>JBKPDT010000391.1:0-10557 GCA_046728035.1 Candidatus Methylomirabilota bacterium
GGGCGGCCCCGCCCGCCTGGGCCCACGCCGCCACCGCCACCACGACGAGCCATCTCCACCGCATGAAGGCCTTTCGGGCGGGCATGGTCAACCTCCTCGCCGGCGCTTGAAGTACTGGATCGCGCGCTCGTGCCGCTCGGCGGCCGCGCGCGTGGCGAAGGTGCCGAGGTTTCGCCGCTTCCCGGTCTTCGGATCCTTGGTCAGCGAGTAGATCCGGTACTTGCCCGACGCGAGCTTTCGGATCATGTCACGTCTCCCCTCTCACAGCCGCGGGGCGATCCTTTCCACGGCCTCCTTCGACGTGATCACCGGGTGCACCTCGATGTCGGCGAGATCGCTCCAGTTCTTCGCCCACGCGTCGAGGAGCGCGCGATCATCGGCCTCCATCAGCTGGTAGCAGCGGGTGAGCCCGTGGTCGACCCAGCTCGACACGTAGGCGACGCCCTCCGGGGCCATCCGGCCCTTGTCGCGAAACCGGCGATACACCGGCACCGCGTCGCCGTTCTTGAAATGCTCGATGATCATGTAGAGGGTCCTGGGCATCGGGGCCTCCTTCAGGACATCGGATGGGCGCGTCCGAACTCCACGATGCGCGCCACCACCCGCTCGGTCGTCTGCTCGGGCGGCATGACGGGCCAGAGGTCGGGCTGGAAGAGGAGCTCGCGGAGGTAGTGGGCGCCGGAGGTCGCGTGAGCGGGATCGTCGCCCGCGACGATGAGGGCGGGCATTCGCATCGCCAGCAGCTCCTCGGGCTCGGCGCCGGGCGGCGTGTCGCGATCGAAGAGCGCCCGCCCGCTCGCGGCGATGATGCCCAGGTAGTGGTCGAGGTCCTGGGCGGCGAAGGCGTCCGCGAAGGCGGGATCGCCGACGATCACCGAGGCCCACGGCCCCGCCTCGGGGTCCTGCCAGAATGAGCGGCCCTCGTTCGCCCGCTTCACCACGCCCGCCAGGCCCTGCTCGCGGGCGAAGCGCAGGTGGCGGGCGAAGCGGTCCGCGCCGTTCACCTTCCACCGGTAGCCCCCGACCGGCCAGTGCAAGATGAGCGCATGCGTCGCCTCGGGATGGCGCGCCGCGAAGGCGGTGGCCACCGAGCAGCCCATGCAGCCGCCCATCACGAAGGCGCGGCCGACGCCGAGGTGGTCGAGGAGGCGCTTGCCCTGCTCCGCGAAGAGCGCCCAGGACAGCCGCTCCACTCGCCCGCCCGAGGCACCGGACTCGCGCCGATCATAGACCACGACGGTGAAGGCCCGCGCCAGCGCGTCGAGCGCCGGCATGCCCTTCCAGGCGGTGCCCGTCTGCCACTTCTCCATGGTGGCGTCGAAGCCGCCCGGCGCCAGCATGAGCAGGGCGGGCCCGGACCCGCGCGTCATGTATTCGACCTTCAGCCCGTCGATGGTCGCCGTGGGCATGCTCCCTCCCGATCCGTCAGCGCGTGCGCGTCGTCCGCTTGGTCCGGCTCCGTTTCCAGCAGATCGGGCACCGGCCCGCGCCCCGGTACCTGTGCCCGCGGCTACACCTCTTCCAGCCGCCCGCCTTCGCGCGCGCCATGTCGGCTCCCGAGTGTTCGATCATGCCAGCCCTCGCAGGCCGTGCCCCGGCCTGCTGGAGCAGTCGTACCATGGCGCCATACCCGCGCGCCTGGGCCAGCGCGAGCGGCGTCTGGCCGTTGCGATCCGCGAGCTTGACGCTTGCCCCCGCTTCGACGAGCGCCTGCAGGGTCGCGGTGTGTCGGGCGCCTCCGTCGCCGAGCACGATCGACTCGATCAGCGCGGTCCAGCCGAGATTGTTGACGTGATCGAGAGGGGCACCCGCGCGGATCAGGGTGCGGACGACTTCGGCGTGGCCGAGGTGCGCGGCGGCGATCAGGGCGGTGCCGTCGTAGCGGCTGGTGACGTTGCGCGCGCTGCCCCCGATCGCCAGCGCCACCTCGAGGGTGGGGACGTCACCGGCGACCGCGGCGATCGTGACGATGTCGTAGCGATCGTTCTCCAGGGCGTTGGGATCCGCGCCGGCGGCCGCGAGCGCGCGCATGGCCGCGTGATGGCCGCCGTAGGCCGCCACGTGCAGGGGCGTGCGGCCGTGGGCATCCCGCGCATCCGGCCGTTCTCCGCCGGCGACGAGCGCGGTGATCCGCCCGGCATCGCCACGCGCGGCCGCCGCGAAGAGCCCCGTGTACGCCGACCGCTCCGCCGAGGATGGAGCGACCTGGGCCCAGCAAGGATCCGCCAGGGTGGCGAGGAGCAGGAATCCAAGGGCCGGGGCGCCCCCCATGAGGGGCTCCGCGTCATGCGCCGTCGAGGGCGACGGTGAAGGTCCCGGCATAGCCGGTACCGCGGGGCGCGAGGGCCAGCATCAGCTGCTGACCGCCGCGCCGGAAGAGCCCGTCGTCCGCGTTCCGGGTGCCGCGGCGGCCGCGCGCGCTGTACGGCGGCGCCGCCAGCACCTGGTCGGTGAGCGCGTCGTCGAAGTAGAGCTGCGAGGTGAAGGCGAAGCCCGGGCGCTGGCCCTGGGGGGAGCGAAGCTTGAAGTGGATGTGGACGGTCCGCCCCCCATACGCGCCGGGGTAAATCGTGGTGAAGCGGACTCGCCCGTCGCCGTCCGTGAGCTGGTATCCGCGGAGGAATTTCTTGCCGACGGTGCTGCCTCCGGAGTCGGTGACGTCGGAATAGACGCCCAGATGGTCGGAGTGCCAGAGGTCCACCCGCACGCCCGGCAGGGGTGTGCAGCCCCCGCGGGCCAGGCGAGAGATCAGCAGGGTCAGCTCGAGCGGGGTCCCCGGCTTCACCGTCCCATCCGATGGATCCGTTCTCAGATCCGATCGATTCAGCGCCTCCTCGACGAAGTAGGGCCCCTCGGTTTGCCCGGGACGCACGACACATCCGGCGGCGCCCGGTGGCGTCCCCTGCGCGCGGGCGGGCGCCGCGCCCGCCAGCACCGAATAGCCGGCGGCGCCGAGCAGCCCCAGCGCCTGCCGCCGCGATAGCACGTGGCCTCGAGGGCGATCGTCCGCGTTCATGTTCAGCTCCTCCTCCGCCCCAGGATACCTCAGCCCCTGCCGAGGATCCCCCCGCACGGTCAGAGCGCCCGGACGAGGTGGAGTCCGAGGAGGACGAACGCCACGACGCTGGCGACGCTCCGGACCGCATGCAGTCGCCCCCAGCGCGCCAGGAGTCTGTCGGCTTCGCGTGAATCGGGCGCCAGCGTGGGGTCCAGGAGGCGGGTGTTGGTCGGCAGGATCGCCAGCACGGTGAAGGGGATCACCGCGCCCAGGACGAGACCCGCCACCAGCACCGCCGGGCCCTGTCCCTGGCCCCACGCACCGACCGCGGCCAGGCACCCCACCGCGGCCAGCGCAGCCTGCATCACCGCGGCTCGGCGATAGCTCGGACGGAATTCCCTGAGCGCCAGAGTGGGTCCGCACTCGACGCGCGCGGGGTGCTCCACCAGCGTGACATAGACGGCGGCGCCGGCGAAGAGCCCGGCGCACAGCGTCGCGAGGAGCTCGAGGAGCACCGTTCAGCCCTTCCGGGCCACTTCGGCCCACTACCGCCGGAGGCTAAGCGCGGACAGCAGAGCCCACGGCAACCAGGTCGACATCACCGGCATCTCGCTCACCTCACGAGTCCGAATGGCAAGGGGCTGGGCCAAGCGGGCCGCGCAGCCGGACTTCCCGAAGTCCCGCGCCTCCGATCTCGATCACCTTGGTCTGGTCGGGCGCCGCGGCGAAGCCCACCGTCTCGTAGAAGCGTCGCGCGGGGTGATTGTCCTCGAGCACCCAGACCACGACGGTCGAGAAGCCCGCCGCCTCGAGGTGGGACTTCCCTCGGCCCCAGAGCGCGCGTCCGACGCCGTGATGCCAGCGGCTCGGGGCCACGTAGATCGCCCATAGCTCACCGGTCGCCGGCGTCGCGTCGGGATCGCGGCACCCTCCGACGCTGGCCCAGCCCACCACGCCGTCCGGCTCCTCCGCCACGTACATCGTCGAGGCTTGCTCGGCGAAAATCTTCCGCCACCGCGCTTCGCGGTCCTCGACGGACAGGGAGTCGAGGAACGCGGCGGGCACGATGCACCGGTACGCTTCCTGCCAGGCGCGGACGTGAATCGCCGCGATGGCCGGCGCGTCGTCGACAATGGCTCGGCGGACGACCACGACGGGCTCTCACTTGTCCTTCATCGATCGCTCGTCCCAGAGGCGGACGAGATAGCCGTCCGGATCCTTGAGCTCGGCGCCATAGCCCCAGTAGGTCTTCTCGGGCGCATGCGCGAACTCGACGCCCCGGCCGGACCACTCCGCGTATGTCGCATCGACATCATCGACCTGGAACCACAGCGCGCACCCCGAGGGACTCACCTCGGCCCCCGCGGCCTGGATGAAGAGGGTGAAGCCTTCGCCGTCCTGGAGGGCGACCGTCCGCCGGTCCGGCACCTCGAACTCGACCTTCATGCCGAGCGTCTCGACGTACCACCGGCGCGAGCGGATGAGGTCGGTGACCGGGATCCTGAGATGGTCGAACTTGAGCATGTCCCCCTCACGCCGAAGCTGGGGCGGCCTTTCTGAACCAGGCGCTCCCGGGCTTGGTGAACAGGAGCACGAGCACCCAGATCTGGAGCCCGATCTGCAGGATGGAGAGCGCGCCGACCAGAGGAGCGCGCTCCAGCTCGTCGCCCACGACGGGCAGCGTGGGGACCGTGCCGATGATGAACAGGATGAGGAAGACGATGCGCGCCCAGTTCCGCCCCTGCGCGATCTTCAGGACGAGCAGGATGAGGACGGCAAAGGTGCAGGCGACGACGAACAGCGTGAATCCCACGGGCGCCATGGCCCGGATGTGGGTGAAGTCGAGGGCGACCTTGGCGATCCCCACCGCCAGCGCGGTCCACAGCAAGGTCACCGCGGTGCCGACGGACCTGGGTCGGTCACCGCCCGAGTCGCCCTCGATTGCCACGTGTCCTCCCTGACGTAACTATAGGAGCCTTCCCTGGGCGCGGGCAAGCGCGCCCTCGAGGTAGGTCGGCTCCAGCCCGGAGGCCCAGTACTCGATGGCTGTGCGGTTCGGCTGGGAGGTCTCCTGCCCCGTGCGTAGCACCGACTTCCCGCCATCGATCGGGTGGAACTCGAGCCATCCCTCCCAGGTGCCGTCCGCCCGCTCCCTCGCGTAGACGCGCGCGGCGTAGGTCGTGCCCCCATCGTCGGAGACTCTTGCGGAGTGCTCGTGAATGAGCTCGGGCATGGCATGTCCCCTCGGCCGTGGTGGACTGGAGTCAGGCACCCTGGGATCGGAACCGGCGACGCATCATGAGAGGAGGGACCGCACGAGCGCGTCGGTGCGTCGGAGGGTCACGCCCTCGGCTTCGAGCGCCGCCGTCTCCGCGGCCATGATCTCGCCCGCGGAGCGCGGCGCATCGGGCCACGTGCTGTGCCCGTCCTCGACCAGGTAGACGGTGTAGCCCAGCCGCAAGGCGCCGCGACACGTCGCCGCCACGCATTGCTCGGTCTGGATCCCCGCCACGATCAGGTGGCGCGCACCGATCTCCTGGAGGGTCGTATGAAGGTCGGTCCTCTCGAAGGCATCGGCGGCGCGCTTGCGGACCACCGGCTCCTTCCCCGCGGGCGTGAGCGGCGCGACGATCGGCCAGCCCGACGCGCCTTCCGCGAAGACCTCGCCGGGGCGGGCACAGTGTTGGATGTGGACGATCGGGCGGCCGGATGCCCGCGCCGCCTGGGCCAGAGCGAGGGCATTGGCCAGCAGGCGGTCGGGACCGTCGACGGCCGGGATCCCGTGCCCGCCGAAGGCGCCGGCCTGCAGATCGACGAGGATGAGCGCGGTAGCGTCAGTCATCGGTCGGCCCTCCCGTCCGACGTCTCGACCCCCCATCCACCCCTATCCAAACGATACGACCGAGAGCAAGTCCGGCGAAGCTCGTCGAGCACGACGTAGGTGAGGGCGATGGTCTTGAGATCGATCGCGGGGTCCTGATAGTAGTGGTCCAGCCCCAGGTCGGTGACGACGATCCCTCCCGCGACGAGCTCATCCGACAGCAGGGTGAGCCCGTCGTTGGGTCCATGCGGCCGGAGCACGGTGTAGCGCCCGAGGGTCCAGGGGGGGACCTGCCCCGAAAGGGGTGCCCCCACGTACTGCAGCGTCAGGATGTGGGCGGGAATGGTCAGCCGGTCGAACACGGGCGCCCGGACCGCGGTGCTCATGTCCGAGACGATGGCCGCGGGAAGCCCCTCCCAGGCCAGCGCGATCGCGGCGAGCCACCGCCGCGGCCATCCCAGATAGCGGTCGGCGTAGCGGCTGCCGCGGAGGAGGCCACCGACGCTGATCCACGCCTTCACGCGCCGGCTGGTCTCCGGCGAGATCCCTTCGCCGAGCGCCAGCGCCACTTCCGGGCCCCCTTTGCTGGTGCTGACGACGATGATCCGGTCCTCCCGCTCGGCAAGACGCGTGAGCCCGGCGGCCACGAGCGCGGCATTGCGCTCGACGCTCCCCAGCTCCTCCGTCTCGATCAGGAGCGTCCGAAAGCCCGTCTCGTTGAGGATGATCCGCTGCCGGGCGAAATCGGCGCCCGTCGTCGGATCCTTCCGGTACGCGTAGCCGGGCACGAAGGCCAGCACGTGCGCCTTGCGGTCGTCGGGGGACGTCCCTTCCCCACCCGAGCGAGAGGCGGCGAGCCGGCGGAGATTAGCATGGAACGCGTCCTGGGCCCGCCGGTTCGCGGGGCGCTCGTACAGTCGGGCCACGAAGTGCAGGGTCGCCAGATCCGTGGACAGTCGGCGCGCGAGCCGCCCGAGGCCTTCTCGATCGCGGGGCTCGGCGGGGCCCTCGGCGAGCGCCCCCTGGATGGCCTGGACGAGCGCCCCGTCCGAGCGGTCGCCCTCGAGATAACGCTCGAGGTAGTAGCGCGCCACCGGCGAGTCCACCGTCGTGTCGACCCGCTGGCCGGCGACCTGGCCCGCCGCCGGGAATCGCGCCGGCGTGGCGCAGCCCGCCGACGAGCCGAGCGTCCAGAGCGTGAGGAGAAGAAGGCCGAGCCGGCCGACGTGGACGGAACGGCTCGCTGCGTCGCGCGCCGGCGCCACGGGGCCGGGAGGTCCCAGGGCGCGCAACGCGGGCTCCTACTCCACCGTCACCGACTTCGCGAGATTGCGGGGCTGATCGACGTCGCGGCCGAGGCGGACGGCGACGTGATAGGCGAGAAGCTGGAGCGGGATGGCCATGAGGATGGGCGACAGCAGCTCGCTCGCCGCGGGGACGGCGACCACCCAATCGGCCTTGGCCTTCACCTCGCGATCGCCCTCGTGGGCCAGCGCGATCACGCGGCCGTCCCGGGCCCGCACCTCCTCGACATTGCCCATCATGCGCTCGTAGGTGCCGTCCTTGGGGATGAGGGCGACCACGGGCATGCCCTCATCGATGAGCGCGATGGGGCCGTGCTTCATCTCCCCCGCGGGATAGCCCTCGGCGTGCAGATACGACAGCTCCTTGAGCTTGAGCGCGCCCTCCAGCGCGATGGGATAGTGGATGCCGCGGCCGAGGAAGAGGAAATCCTTGTAGCGCGAGAGCTCGCGCGCGAGCGTGGCCACTGAGGCGTCGAGCTCCAGCGTCTTCTCGATGAGGCGCGGCAGCTCGAGGAGGCCCTGCACGTGCTGGCGTCCCGCCTCGGGGGAAAGCGTCCCGCGCCGGCGCCCCAGCCAGAGGGCGAGGAGGTACCCGGCCATGATGGTCGCGGTGAAGGTCTTGGACGAGGCCACCCCGATCTCGGGGCCGGCCGGCGTGTAGACGACCCCGGTGGAGGCGCGGGCGAGCGCCGAGCCGACCACGTTGGTGATCCCGACGATGGGGGCGCCCTTGGCGCGCGCCACCTTCACCGCCCCCAGCGTGTCCGCGGTCTCGCCGGACTGCGAGACCGCCACCACGAGGGTGTCGGGGCCGACGGGCGCGTCGCGATAGCGCCACTCGGAGGCCACGTCCACCTCGGCGGGCAGTCCGCTGATGCGCTCCAACAGGAAGCGCCCCACGATGGCCGCGTGGTACGACGTGCCGCAGGCCAGGAGAACTATTCTGGATAGGCCGGAGGTCACTTCGGGATCCAGATTGATGTCGGGCAGCACCACGCTCCCGCTCTCCGGCGAGACGCGCCCGCGCAGGCTGTCGGCCGCCGCGCGCGGCTGCTCGTAGATCTCCTTGAGCATGTAGTGCCGGTAGCCGCCCTTCTCGGCGAGGATGGGGTCCCACAGGATGCGCGTGGGCATGCGCTCGGCGGGGGCGCCGTCGAGCTTGGTGACTTCCACGCCGTGGCGCGTGACCACCGCCACGTCCTCGTCCTCGAGGATGACCATGTCGCGCGTGTGGGCGAGGAGGGCGGGGATGTCGGAGGCGAGGAAGGCTTCCCCCGCGCCCAGCCCCACCACCACGCTGCCTGCTCCGTGCTTGGCGGCGACGAGGCGGTCGGGCGCGCTCTTTGCGAGCACGACGATGGCGTACGAGCCGCGCAGCTCACGCAAGGCGCGCCGCGTGGCCTCGTCCAGGCGCGGGGTGTCCTGCCGGTGGCGCTCGATGAGGTGCGCGATCACCTCGGTGTCGGTCTCCGACGTGAAGACGTGCCCCTCCCCGATCAGGCGCTCCTTGATGGGGAGATAGTTCTCGATGATCCCGTTGTGGACCACCACGAGAGTGCCGGAGCCGTCGGTGTGAGGATGCGCGTTCTCGTCGGTGGGGCGGCCGTGGGTGGCCCAGCGCGTGTGGCCCACGCCGATCGAGCCGACGACGGGGCGCTCGCGTACGAGACTCTCGAGCCCTTTGAGCCGTCCCGCCGCGCGGCGCACCTGCAAGCCTTCGGCGCCGAGCACCGCCACACCCGCGGAGTCGTAGCCGCGATACTCGAGCTTCTTGAGGCCTTCCAGGATGATCTCGGCCGCGCTCTTGTCGCCGATGTAGCCGACGATGCCACACATACGCCTATTCCTTCTTCGCCTGCTTTTTCCGCGCCACCCACCCCTCGCGCATCTCCTGCTTGCCCCGGGCGACGGCGAGCGCGCCCGGCGGCACGCTCTTGGTGATGACCGAGCCCGCCGCCACGTAGGCGCCCTCGCCGATGGTCACCGGCGCGACCAGGCTCGCGTTGGTCCCGATGAAGGCCCCCGCGCCGATCACCGTCTCGTGCTTGTTGACGCCGTCGTAGTTGCAGGTGATGGTGCCCGCGCCGAGGTTCGCGCCCGCGCCGACCTGGGCGTCGCCCACGTAGGAGAGGTGCGGGACCTTGGCGCCGCGGCCGATCTTCGACTTCTTGAGCTCGACGAAGTTCCCGATCTTGGCGCCGGGCCCCACGTGCGAGAGCGGGCGCAGGTGGCAGAAGGGTCCGAGCTGGGCACCCTCTTCCACCACCGCCTCCGTCACCACGCAGTAGGGCTTGAGGAGCACCCGGTCGGCGAGGCGGCTGGCCGAGACCTGGCAGCCGGTGCTCACCACGCATTCGGCGCCGATGGCGGTCGCGCCCTCCAGCACCACGCCCGGGTAGAGCACGGTGTCGGGACCGATGGCGACCGTGTCGTCCACGTAGGTCGTGGCGGGATCCAGCACGGTCACGCCGTCGGCCATGAGGCGGTCGAGGATGCGGCCGCGCTGGATGGCGGCGAGCTGGGCCAGCTGCTTCCGGTCGTTGATGCCGAGGCACTCGCGCGGATCGGGGGCGACCACCGCCTCGATGCGCCGGTCCTCGCGCCGGAGGATCCCGATCACGTCGGTGAGGTAGTACTCCCCCTGCTCGTTGTGCGGCGTGACCTGGTCCAGCGCGGGCCAGAAACAGGTGGCGTCGAAGCAGTAGACGCTGGTGGCGATCTCGTCGATCTCGCGCTGGGCGGCGGTGGCGTCGCGATGCTCGACGATGGCGGTGGGCCGGCCGTTCTCGCGGATCACGCGGCCATAGCCCGTCGGATCCTCGAAGCACGCGGTGAGCAGGGTGGCCGCCGCGCCCGAGGCCCTGTGGTGCTCGACGAGCCCGCGCAGCATCGGCTCCGACATGAGCGGCTGGTCGGCGGGCAGCACGAGGATGGTGCCCTGCGGGTCGGGGCAGGTCGCGCGGGTCTGGAGCACGGCATGGCCCGTCCCGCGTCGCTCCTTCTGCTCGACATAGACGAGGTCCGCCGCCTGGCCGACGGCCGCCTGCACTTCGTCGCCGGCGCGCCCGACCACCAGCACGATCTTCCCGCCGAGCGCGCGCGCCACCGCGACCGGATACTGGATCAGCGGGCGGCCGCACAGCGGGTGGAGCACCTTGGGCCGGCGCGAGCGCATGCGCTTGGACTCGCCCGCAGCCAGGATGATGACGGTGAGGGCCGGCGACGCGCTGGGCGGCATACGCGTTTGATCGTAGCACGGGCGATGCCAAGGCCCCTGCCGGACCGGCCGTCCGATTTTCCCCATACTTACGCGCCTGCGCAGCCCCACTGGGTGCGAAGAAGCGACACGGTCCAGCAAAATCGGGCTTCCGGAGGCGACACGGCCCCGGCGCGCAGGCGGGGGGCGGGCACTCGCGGCGAATGCTGTACTGAGC
>JBKPDT010000392.1:0-5605 GCA_046728035.1 Candidatus Methylomirabilota bacterium
GCTGATGGTCTGCTCCTTCTTCAGCCTCTACCTGGGCTCGTGGGGCGCCCTCGTGGGTGGCGAGCGCCTCGGCGCCACCGTGTTTCCGTTCGGCGCGGGCGCGGCGGGCCAGACCCTGACCGCCGTCCAGTGGGCACGCGACCTCCGGCCCACCGCCTTCTACGGTACCCCGTCCTACGCGCTGCACTTCGCGGAGACGGCCCGGCGCGAGGGCATCGAGCCGCGCGCGCTGGGGATCCGCATCCTTCTCTTCTCGGGCGAGCCCGGCGCCGGCATCCCCGCCACCAAGGCGCTCATCGAGGCCACCTTCGGCGGCATCTGCGTGGATCTGGGGAGCATGGCGGAGATGACGCCCTGGATGACCAACGGCGAGTGCCGGCACCGCACCGGCATGCATCTCTGGCAGGACCTCGTCTACACCCAGGTCTGCGATCCCGAGACCTTCGAGCCGCTGCCCTACGGCGCCGAGGGCACGCCCGTCTACACCCACCTCGAGCGCACCTCCCAGCCGATGATCCGCCTGGTCTCCGGCGATCGCGCGCGCTGGACGGACGCGCCATGCCCGTGCGGGCGCACCTATCCGCGCCTGCCCGCCGGGCTCTACGGCCGATTCGACGATATGATCATCGTGCGCGGCGAGAACATCTATCCGAGCGCGATCGAGGACGCGCTCCGCGCGGTGCCCGGCTTCGGCGGCGAGTTCCGCATCATCGTGTCGCGGCGCGAGGCCATGGACGAGCTCCTCGTCCGCGCGGAGTACACGACCGACCACGGCGCGCCCGAGGCACAGGCGGCGCTCCGCATGGAAATGCGCGCCCGCCTCCGCGCGAGGATCGGCGTGCACCCCGTGCTCGACCTCGTCCCCGAGGGCACCCTCACCCGGACCGAGTTCAAGGCCCGTCGCGTGATCGACGACCGCGATCTGTACCGGCAGGCCCTCGGCGATCAGACCGTCCGCCCGGCATGATCGATCTCGATACGCTCGCCGCCGAGATCTCCGCCGGCTCCGTGCGCGCGCTCGCCCGCGGCCTGAGCTGGGTGGAGGCGGCGGGGGAACGGGGCGAGGCGCTGTCGGAGCGGCTGTATCCCCTGAGCGGGCGCGCGCATGTGGTCGGCATCACGGGGTCGCCGGGCAGCGGCAAGAGCACGCTCGTCCGCGCGCTTGCCCGCGCCGCCCGCCAGCGCGGCCGGACGGTGGGCGTCCTTGCCGTGGATCCTTCCTCGCCCTACTCGGGCGGCGCCATCCTTGGTGATCGCATCCGCATGAACGATCTTGCCCTCGATCCGGGCGTGTTCATCCGCAGCATGGCCACCCGCGGCACCCTGGGCGGGCTCGCCCGCGCCGCCGCCGACGCCATCGACCTCATGGACGCGGCGGGGCGCGACCCCATCTTCGTCGAGACGGTGGGCGTGGGGCAGGACGAGGTGGAGATCGCGGGCGCCGCCGATACCGTGGTGGTGGTGAGCGTGCCCGGCCTCGGCGACGACGTGCAGGCCATCAAGGCGGGCGTGCTCGAGATCGCCGATATCCACGTCGTGAACAAGGCCGACCGCGAGGGCGCCGACCGCACCATGGCCGAGCTGCGCGCCATGCTCACCTTGCTTCCCCTGCGCGAGGGCGCGCGCATGCCGCCGGTGCTGGCCTGCGTGGCCGCGCGCGAGGAGGGCATCGAGGCGCTACTCGACGCGATCGGCGCCCACCTCGACGAGCTCAAGGCTTCGGACGCCCTCGAGCAGCGCCGCGCGCGACGGGCGCATCAGCGCGTGCTGCGGATCGCTCACGCGGCGCTGGCCCGCGCGGTGGACGATCCCGCGCGGGGCGATCTGGCGCCGCTCCTCGCGCGGGTGGCCCGGCGCGAGATGGGGCCGCACGCGGCGGCGCGCGCGCTCCTCGCCTTGCTCCGCGATGCGAAGACCTAGGAGGGTCCGACATGTTCGACCGTGACGCGATCGAGCGGGCGCGGCGGCTCCAGGCCGCCTGGGAGGCGAACGAGCTGCGCGGCTTCCTCGCGCGCCAGCCGGAGACGGCGGGCGAGTCCCGCACGCTGTCGGGACTGCCCGTCCAGCGGGTGTACACGCCGGCCGACGTCGCCGACACCCCCTTCGAGGAGATCGGGCTGCCCGGGCAGTATCCCTTCACGCGCGGGCCTTATCCCACCATGTACCGCGGCCGCCTGTGGACCATGCGCCAGATCGCCGGCTTCGGCACCGGCGAGGACACCAACGGCCGCTTCCGCTACCTGATCGCCCAGGGGCAGACCGGGCTCAGCGTGGACTTCGACATGCCCACCCTCATGGGCTACGACTCCGACGACCCCAAGTCCATCGGCGAGGTCGGGCGGGAGGGCGTGGCGGTGGACACGCTCGACGACGTGGAGGCGCTCTTCGCGGGGGTGGATCTCGAAAAGATCTCGGTCTCCATGACCATCAACCCCTCGGCGTGGATCCTGCTGGCCATGTACGTGGCCCTGGCGCAGAGCCGTGGGCTGGACCTCAACCGCCTTTCCGGCACCGTGCAGGCGGACATCCTCAAGGAGTACATCGCCCAGAAGGAGTGGATCTTCCCCATCCGGCCGTCCATGCGGATCATGCGCGACATGATCGTCTATTCCGCGCGCCACCTCGCCCGCTACAACCCGATCAACATCAGCGGCTACCACATCAGCGAGGCGGGGTCGACCTCGGTGCAGGAAGTGGCCTTCACCATGGCCAACGCCATCGCCTACGTGGAAGAGGTCACGCGCGCGGGGGTGCCGGTGGACGAGTTCGCGCCGCGCCTGGCCTTTTACTTCGTGGCCCAGGCCGACTTCTTCGAGGAGGTCGCGAAGTACCGCGCGGCCCGCCGCATCTGGGCCAAGCTCATGAAGACGCGCTTCGGCGCGACCAGGGCGGAGTCCATGCGCCTCCGCTTCCACTGCCAGACCGCGGCGGCCACGCTCACCAAGGCCCAGCCCATGAACAACGTGGTGCGCACCGCCTACCAGGCCCTGTCCGCGGTGCTCGGCGGTGCCCAGTCCCTGCACACCAACGGGCTCGACGAGGCCTATGCCATCCCCTCCGAGGAGGCGATGAAGCTGGCGCTTCGCACCCAGCAGATCATCGCCCTCGAGACGCGCGTGCCCCAGGTCGTGGACCCGCTGGGCGGCTCCTGGTACGTGGAAGCCCTCACCAACCAGATCGAGGCCAAGGTGTTCGAGCTGCTCGGCAAGGTGGATGCCATGGGCGGCACCATCAAGGCCATCGAGGCCGGCTGGTTCCAGCGGGAGATCGCGGACTCCGCCTACGAGACCGCGCGGCGTCGGGCCTCCGGCGCTCAGCCCCTCATCGGCGTCAACATGTTCGCGGAGCCGCCCGCGCCGGTGCCGGTGCCCATCCACAAGGTGGCCGCCGACGTCGAGGCGCGGCAGATCGCGCACGTCAAGGCGGTGCGGGCCCGGCGCGACGGCGCCCGGGTGAGCGCGCTCCTCGAGCACCTGGCCGCGGAGGCGCGCGACCCCGCCGCCAACCTCATGCCGGTGACCATCGAGGCGGTGAGGGCGCGCGCCACCCTCGGCGAGATCGTAGCGCGGCTCCGCGACGTGTGGGGCGTCTACGTCGAGAACCCGGTGTTCTGAGGGATCCGCCATGCCGGCGCTCCGCCACTTCACCGTCGCCGTTCCCCAGGCCACCCTCACCGATCTGCGCGAGCGCCTCGCCCGCGCGCGGTTCCCCGACGAGCCGCCGGACGCGGGCTGGCGCTACGGCTCGGATCTCGCCTACGTGAAGTCGCTCGCCGCCTACTGGCGCGACAAGTATGACTGGCGCCGGTGGGAGGCCGAGCTCAACCGCTTCCGCCAGTTCACGGCCCGGGTGGCGGGCATCGAGCTCCACTTCATCCACGAGGAGGGCCGCGGCCCGAGCCCGCTGCCGCTGCTTCTCTCGCACGGCTGGCCCGGCTCGGTGTGGGAGTTTCACAAGATCCTGCCCATGCTCACCGATCCCGCGCGCTTCGGCGCCGATCCCGCGGACTCGTTCACCGTGGTGGCCCCATCACTTCCCGGCTACGGGTTCTCGTTCGCGCCCGGCCAGCCGCGCTTCGGCGTCCCCGAGATCGCGGACGCCTTCGCCTCCCTGATGGGCGACGTGCTCGGCTACCGGCGCTACGGGGCCCAGGGCGGCGACTGGGGCGGCTTCATCACCGCGGTGCTGGGCTTCCGCAAGCCCACGCAGCTCGCCGGCATCCACATGAACCTCTTGCCGCTGCGGCGCGACGTGGCGCGCCCCGACCAGCCCACCGACGAGGAGAAGAAATACCTCGAAGAGCTCGGCCACTTTCTGCGCGAGGAGACCGCCTATCAGCAGATCCAGGGCACCAAGCCCCAGACCCTGGCCTACGGCCTCACCGACTCGCCCGTCGGCCTGGCCGCCTGGATCGTGGAGAAGTTCCGCACGTGGAGCGACTGCGGCGGGGAGGTCGAGCGCCGATTCAGCAAGGACGAGCTGTTGACCAACATCACCATCTACTGGGCGACCGGCGCCATCGGCTCCTCGTTCTGGCCGTACTACGCGCGGCTGCATGGGCGCTGGCCGCTGCCCGATGGCGCCCGCGTGGACGTCCCGTCGGGCTACGCCGCCTTCCCCAAGGAGATCGTCCGCCCGCCGCGCGCCTGGGCCGAGAAAGTCTTCAACATCCAGCGCTGGACGGTGATGCCGGCGGGCGGCCACTTCGCGGCGATGGAGGAGCCGGAGGCGCTGGCGAGCGAGATCCGAGCGTTCTTCAGACCGCTGCGCTGAGCCGCCCCTCGGCAGGCTGCCCATGCCGTCACGACGCGCACGAAGGCGACTGCTGGCCAATGGCCTCCTCGCGTCGGCCATCGCGCTCGTCCTCTCGGGCGCGCTCCTCGCCGACGTGCTCGCGACGCTCCGCGCCCAGGCGATCGACCTCCTCTTCGTAACACGCCCCACCCGGCGGGCCGAGTCCGCCGTGGTCGTCGGGATCGACCAGCGGAGCTACCAGGCCCTCCTCACCCGCCACGGTCCCCTGTCGGCGTGGCCGCGCAGCCTCTACGCGCGCGTCCTCGAAGCGCTCACCGCCGCCGGGCCGCGGGTCATCGCCTTCGCCGTCTTCTTCGACGCGCCCAAGCCGGAGGACGTCGACCTCGCCACCGTGATGCGGCGCGCCGGCAACGTGGTGGTCCCGGTCCTCGCGCAAGGGCCCCGCGGCTTCGACCCCCGCCCCGGCGTGGCCCAGGAGTTCGACGCTTTCATCGGCGCCGCCCCGTTGATCCGCGAGGCGGCGGTGGCGGAAGGCGCGGCCAACATCACGACGGGGCGCGACAGCGTGGTGCGCGGCCTTCCGCTCCTGCTGCAGGCGGGGGACGAGAGCGTGAGCGTGCCGAGCCTGGCCCTCACCATCGTGGCCCGCCACGCGCGCCGGCCCGCCGTGCTCGACGCCCCCGCCGCGCCCGGGGTGGTCTTCGGGGCCGGCCGCGCCATCCCGCTCGCCGAGCGCGACACCATGCTCATCAACTTCCTCGGCCCGCCCTCCGGGCCGCGCGGCCGCGACCCGTTCCGCATCATCTCCTTCGTGGACGTGCTGGAGGGACGCTTCGACCCCGCGCTGGTG
>JBKPDT010000393.1:0-9501 GCA_046728035.1 Candidatus Methylomirabilota bacterium
GCCATCGCCTCCCTGGGCTCGGCGTGCATCGACAACGAGGAGTGCTACCTCCTCTCGAAGCTGAACCGCACCTTAGGCATCGTCTACCACGAGCATCAGGCCCGAGTCTGACACTCCGCCACGGTCCCAGCTTTGGGGACCACGTTCGGGCGGGGGGCGATGACGACCAACCTGATCGACATCCAGCACTCGGATGTCATCATGGCGACGAGCAACTTCGCGGAGAACCACCCGGTCGGCTTCCAGTGGGTCATGAAGGCGAAGGAGCGGGGCGCCAAGTTCATCCACGTCGACCCGCGCTTCACCCGCACCAGCTCGGTGGCCGACATGCACGTGCCCCTGCGGTCGGGGACGAACATCGCGTTCTTCGGTGGGCTCATCAACTACGCTATCGAGAACAACCTCTACTTCAAGGACTACGTCGTCCATTACACCAACGCCTCCTTCCTCATCGATCCCGCGTTCAAGACCGCGACCGATGGCGGCGGCCTCTTCACCGGCCTCGAGCAGACGGGTAAGGGAGGCGATGACCCGCACGTCGCCCAGACCTACAAGCGGGACAGCTGGAAGTACCAGCTCGACGGCGAGGGGAATCCCAAGCGTGACCTCACCCTGAAGGATCCCCACAGCGTGTTCCAGCTCCTGAAGCGGCACTACAGCCGCTATACGCCAGAGATGGTGGAGCGGGTGTGCGGCATCCCGAAGGACAAGTTCGTCCAGGTCGCCAAGCTCTACTGCGAGAACAGCGGCCCCGAGAAGACGGGCGCGATCACCTACGCGCTGAACCTCACCCAGCACACCAACGGGGTGCAGAACATCCGTTCGCTCTGCATGCTCCAGATCCTGCTGGGCAATATCGGCCGTCCGGGCGGCGGTGTCGTCGCCCTGCGCGGGCACGCCAACGTGCAGGGGGCCACCGACCTGGAGCTCCTCTACCACGAGCTGCCCGGCTACTTGCCGATGCCGCTCCGCGACCTCCATCCCGACCTCAAGACTTACCTCGAGAAGGTGACGCCCAAGGGCGGCTTCTGGGTGAACCTGCCCAAGTTCAAGGTGAGCCTGCTCAAGGCGTTCTACGGCGATGCCGCCACCAAGGACAACGAGTTCGGGTATCAGTGGCTGCCCAAGCGGGCCTCCGCGGACGCCTACAGCCATCAGCACATGTTCGTGGACATGTACAAGGGCAAGATCAAGGGCTTTCTCGCCGACGGACAGAATCCGGCGGTGGGCGGGCCCAACGCCAAGCTGGCCCGCGCCGCCATGGGCAAGCTGGACTGGCTGGTCGTCAAGGACATCTTCATCACCGAGACCGCGGAGTTCTGGAAGGCGCCCGGCGCCAACGCCAAGGACATCAAGACGGAGGTGTTCTTCCTGCCCGCCGCGCCCGCCGCCGAGAAGGACGGCTCGCTGACCAACACCATGCGGCTCATCCAATGGCACGAGAAGGCGGTCAATCCCCCCGGCGACGTCACCTCCGATGCCGAGTTCTTCGTGAGCCTGGCCAAGCGGCTGCAAAAGATGTACGCGGGATCGAAGAAGGAGCGCGACAAGGGCTTCCTCGCCGCGAGCTTCGAGTACGGCACCGATCCCAAAGAGCCCGACATGGCCCTGGTGCTGAAGGAGGTCAACGGCTTCGCCACCGAGGAGATCACCGACAAGGACGGCAAGGTCGTCTACCGGAAGGGCCAGGCGCTCAACACCTTCGCCCACATGACCGACGACGGCAAGACCGCGGGGGGTTGCTGGATCTACACCGGGGTCATGGTGGAAGGCCCCGACGGCAAGCTCATCAACAAGGCCAATGCGCGGAAGCCCGCCGACGAGAAGGACTACCTCGCCCACGGCTGGGCCTTCGCGTGGCCGGCCAACCGGCGCATCCTCTACAACCGCGCCTCCGCCGACCTCAAGGGGAAGCCCTGGAGCGAGCGGAAGAAGCTCATCTGGTGGGATCCGGAAGCGCCGGGCCAGAAGCCCGAAGAAAAGGGCAAGTGGGTGGGGCTGGACGTGCCCGACTTCAACGCATTCCTCGCTCCCGACGCGAAGAACGGCGACAAGCCGTTCATCATGCGCGCCGACCTGGTGGGCGCCTTCTTCGGCCCCCTGAACGACGGGCCGTTCCCCGAGCACTACGAGCCGGTGGAGTCGCCGACGAAGAACCTGCTGTCCAAGCAGCAGAACAACCCGGTGGTGAAGATCTGGGACGTGCCCGACCAGAAGAACCAGATCGCCCCCTTGGGCTCGGCCGACTTCCCCTACGTGATCACGACCTACCGGCTCACCGAGCATCACCTCTCAGGCGTCATGTCACGGTACCTCCCCATGCTCGCCGAGCTGTTCCACTCCCACTTCGCGGAGATCAGTCACGAGCTCGCCGCCGAGCTGGGCATCCAGAACGGCGAGAAGGTCACCGTCTCGAGCCCGCGCGGCAAGGTGCACGTGACGGCCATGGTCACGCACCGGCTCAAGCCGTTCATGATCGACGGGAAAAAGGTGCACCAGATCGGCGTGCCGTGGCACTGGGGCTACAACGGCATCGACGCGCTGCCCGGCAGCAAGGGCGACATCACCAACGATCTCTCCGCCACCGTCGCCGACCCCACGGTCTACATCCAGGAGACCAAGGCCTTCATGTGTAACGTGAAGAAGGGGGTGGTCTAGCCATGGCCCGCACGCTCGCGATGTTCACCGACACCTCGCTCTGCATCGGGTGTCGGGCGTGTCAGGTCGCGTGCAAGCAGTGGAACGAGCTGCCGCTCGAGCAGCCGGAATGGACGGGCGGGTACCAGAACCAGTCCCACTTCACCGACAAGACCTACCGCCTCGTGCGCTTCATCGAGAAGCCCCAGGCCAACGGGCAGCTTCAGTGGCTGCTCATGTCCGACGTCTGCAAGCACTGCGCCCAGGCGGGCTGCCTCGACGCCTGTCCGACCGGCGCCATCTACCGCACCGAGTTCGGCACCGTCAACATCAACCAGGACGTCTGCAACGGCTGCCGGTACTGCGTGAGCTCCTGCCCCTTCGGCGTGGTGTCCTACAACCACGATACCGGGCGCGCCAACAAGTGCACCTTCTGCAACGACCGCATCCACAACGGGCTGGGACCGGCCTGTGCCAAGACCTGCCCCACCGAGTCCATCCAGTTCGGGTTCCGCGACGAGCTGGTGCCCAAGGCCGAGAAGCGGGTGGCCAAGCTGAAGGAGATGGGCTACGCGGGCGCCCAGCTGTACGGAGCCGACAGCAACGGCCCCCTCGGTGGACTCAACGCGTTCTTCCTGCTCCTCGACAAGCCGACCACCTACGCGCTCCCCGAGAAGCCGCTGCTGCCCCAGCGCAACGTCCTCGTGGATTCGCTGTTGTCGGTGGGCTCGGCCCTCCTCGTCGGGGTGGGGGCGGTGCTGGCCTTCCGCGAGCGGGGCGGGAAGGAGGGGGACTGATGGAGTTCCTCAAGAACCCCGACTGGCACCTTCTCATCGTGTGGTACTTCTTCATCGGCGGCATCGCCGGCGGCGCCTACTTCACCGCCGCCATCGCCGACAATTTCGGCACCGCGCGGGACCGGAGCGTGGTCCGCATCGGCTACACGCTCGCGCTCCTGCTCATCGGCCTCTGCGGGATCCTCCTCATCCTCGACCTCGGCACACCCAGCCGTTTCCTCAACATGCTCGGCGCCTTCAAGTTCTGGGATCCCATGTCCATCGGGGCCTGGATGCTGGGCGTCTTCGGCGCCTTTGCCTTCGTCTCGTCCGCGCTCGCCTGGTTCGGGGGGGAGGGCACCGCGCCCCTGCGTCGCCGGGTCAGCCTCGTCGGCACCATCTTCGGGTTCTTCCTCGCGAGCTATACCGGGGTCCTTCTCAGCGCCACCGCGCTGCCGTTCTGGAGCGAGGCGCGGCTGATGGGCGCCCTCTTCCTCGCGTCCGGCGCCTCCACCGGCATGGCGGCGATCTCGCTCCTGCTCTTGCTTTCCGGGGAGGCGGCGGGGGAGGGCTTCCGCAAGGTCAAGCGGGCCGACCGTTACGCCATGATCTTCGAGCTGATCGTGCTCGCCGCCTTCCTGGGGCTACTGGGCTCGGCGGCGGCCCCGATCACCTCCGGCAACCTGGCGCCGCTCTTCTGGGGCGGCCTCGTCGCCGCGGGCCTGGTGCTGCCGTTGTTCCTGGATTTCGCCGGCCACCGCGTGAAGGCGCTGGGCGGCCTCGCCGCCGTGCTCGTCCTCGTCGGCGGGTTCCTCCTCCGCTACGTCATCGTCATGGCGCGGGCCTGAGCGACCGGTCCCGCCGGACACCGAGACCGAACGGAAACCCCCCGGCGCGCCGCCGGGGGGTTTCTTGCTTCGGGACCCCCGGGGCCGTAGGCTGGACGCGATGAGGACGACGGGATGAGGACCTTTTTCCTGGTGCGGCGGGGACGCCTGGAGGAGGTCAAGGGCGAGGTGGTCCGCGAGCAGCCGCTCACCGTTTACGTCAACGGCGAGCGCTTCCTGACCCTGCTCTGCACGCCCGTGAAGCTGGACGCCCTCGTGCTCGGGTATCTCTGGATGGAAAAGGTGATCGGCGGGCTCGACGAGGTGACCGCGCTCGCCATCTCCGAGGTGGACGGCCGCGCCGAGGTCACGCTCGCCCATCCGGTCACCCTTCCCACCGAGCGCATCCTCACCTCGGGCTGCGGCGGCGGCATCACCTTCCGGATCGACCCGCGGCTCTTCAGCCGGATCGACTCTCCGCTGCGCGTGCGGCCGGCCGCGCTCGCCGCGCGGATGAAAGACCTCTTCGCGGAGGCCGTGCAGTACCGCGCCTCGCGCGGCATCCACGGCGCCGCGCTGGCCGACCCGGACCGGCTGCTCGTGGTCGCCGAGGACGTGGGCCGTCACAACGCGGTGGACAAGATCAAGGGCGAGGCCCTGCAGCGCGGGATCCCGACGGCCGACCGCATCCTGCTCTCCACCGGCCGCATCTCCTCCGAGATGCTGCTCAAGGCCGCACGCATGGGGGTGCCGGTGGTGGTCTCCCGCACCTCGCCCACCGAGATGGCGGTGGGCCTGGCCGAGCAGCTGGGCATCACCGTGGTGGGATACGTCCGCCCCGATAGCCTCAACCTCTACGCCGGCGACGCCCTCGACGTCGGAGGAGACGCCTGAGCCGTGACGTCGGCCTACGCCGCGCTCAGGCAGGAGTGGGAGGAGGTGCTGGGCCGCCGCCGCGACATCGCCGAGTCGCTGGCGTTCTGGACGGTCGTGCTCGACGGCTGGACCCGCTGGCCGACCGGCCTCGTCCGCCCGCTGGGCTGGAGTGCGCTCGAGTGCCGGGAGCGCTGGGAGCGCGGCGTGCCGCTGGCCGCGGAGTCCGAGCCCGAGTTGCCGCGCGATCAGATCGAGGAGCTGGTGGGGCCGGTGATGGAGCACCTTGCCGGCACGGTGCCCGATGCCGCCGAGGCGCTCCAGCGCTTCGCGGAGGCCTGGGACGGTGGCGCGGTGGGGCCCCGCGATCTCCTTCCCGCCGCGGGGAAAGAGGGCACGGCGGCGCGCGAGGAGCGGGTCGGCCTCGGCGGCACGCTGCCCGGCTTCCTCGCGCTGGCCGGCCTTCGCCCGGCCCTCGAGGCGCATGTCAGCGAGTGCCGCGAGCTGCCCGACGGGATCTGGATCCCCGGCGTCTGTCCCTGGTGCGGGGGACTGCCCGCGTACGGTGACCTCATCGAGGACGGGCGCCGGCGGCTCACGTGTCATCTCTGCGGTGGCTCGTGGATCGCGCCCCGGCTCCGCTGTCCCTTCTGCGAGAACTGGGAGTCGCGTGATCTGGTCCGCCTCGTGGGGGAGGGCGCCGAAGAGGGATACTTCATCGAGGCCTGCCGCGCCTGTCACGGTTATCTCAAGGGCGTGGACCGGCGCCAGCGATGGAACGCGGGCTCACCGCTGGTGGAGGACTGGGCCTCGCCGCACCTGGACCTGTACGCCGCGCGCGAGGGCTTCTGGCGCGGCACGCCCTCGCTCGTCCAGCTGGCGCCGGGCGGCTGAGGCGGTCGGGCGAGCCTCCGATGACGCGCGCGATCGCGGTCAACGCCGTCCTGTACGACGTCGCGCTCACCGCCTACATCGTCGCGATGGCGGCCGCGCTCGGTCATCTGGTGGGCCGACGCGAGGGGTTCTGGCGCTTCGCGCTGGTCGCCACCCAGGCGGGATGGCTCCTGCACACCGTCGCCATCGCCGTCCGCGGTGTCGAGCTCGGGCGCCTCCCGATCCTCACGCTGTCGGAGATCGTGTCGGTGGTGATCTGGGCGGCGGTGCTCCTCGAGCTCTGGGCGGAGCGGCAGTACGGCGTCCGCGCCCTCGGGGCCTTCGTCCTCCCGGTGGTGGTGGCCCTGGGGCTCGTGCTGCCCTCCGGGCTCCGCACGCTCGCGCTGGAGCCCGCCATCCGGAGCGCGTGGATCTGGGTGCACGTGGCCCTCGCCCTCCTCGGCCTCGCCGCGCTCGTCCTCAACTTCGCGGCGGCGCTGATGTACCTCCTGCAGGAGCGCCAGCTCAAGGCCCGCCGGCCCAACGCGGTGTACTACCGGCTGCCGCCGCTGGAGACCCTCGACCGGCTGAGCCACCGGACCCTCACCCTCGGCTTTCCCTTCCTCACCGCGGGACTGCTTCTGGGCGTGCTCTGGGCGGGCGCGGCGTGGGGCACGGTCCTCACGTGGGATCCGCTCGCGCTGTCCTCCGTCGTCATGTGGCTGGTCTACGCGGCCACCCTCGCGGGCCGGACGGTGGGGCGCTGGCACGGGCGGCGCGCCGCCTACTTCGCCATCGCCGGCTTCTGCGCCTTGCTCCTCACCCTGGGAGCGAGCGTGCTCCTCCAGGGGCGGCACGGCGCATGACCGCCACCCTGTTCGTCGCGGGGATGAGCCATCGGACCGCGCCCGTCGAGGTGCGCGAGGCCCTTGCCCTCGAGGAGGACAAGCTCCGCGAGGTGCTCGCCGCCCTCGGCGCGCGTGGGGTGGCCGCCGAGCTGATGATCCTGTCCACCTGCAACCGCGTGGAGGTGTACGGGGTCGCGGACGCGCCGGGGGAGGCACGGGCGGCGGCGTTTCGCGCCCTCGGCGCCCATCGCGGGATGGCGCTTTCCGCCGTCGAGCCGCACCTCGTCGCCGCCACCGACGAGGAGGCGGTGCGCCACGCGTTCCGGGTGGCGGCGAGCCTCGACTCGCTGGTGGTCGGCGAGCCGCAGATCCTGGGCCAGGTGAAGGACGCCTTCGCGCTGGCCCAGTCGTGCCGCACGGTGGGGCCGGTGCTCAACGCGCTGATGAGCCGGGCGTTCAGCGTGGCCAAGCGCGTGCGGACGGAGACCGACGTCGGCCGCCTCGCCGTCTCCGTCTCCTCCATCGCGGTGGAGCTGGCGCGGAAGATCTTCGGCAGCCTGGAGGGCAAGGCGGTGCTGCTGCTCGGCGCGGGCGAGATGGCCGAGCTGGCGGCGCGACTCCTCATGGAGGGCGGCGCGATGCCGCTCTACGTGGCGAACCGCACGCCGGAGCGGGCCCGCGATCTCGCGGAGGCGCTGGCGGGGACGGCGGTGGCCTTCGGTGACGTGCCCGCGGTCATGGCGCAGGTGGACGTGGTCATCGCCTGCACGGCGGCGCCCGAGCCCATCGTGCGCGTCCGGGACGCGCGGGCGGCCACTCACGGGCGACGCACCCGGCCCCTCTTCCTCATCGACCTCGGGGTGCCGCGCAACGTGGAGGGCGCCGTCAACGACCTCGACGGGGTCTTCTGCTACGACGTGGACGACCTCCAGCAGGTGGTGGAGGCGAACCGGCGCGAGCGGCAGCGTGAGGCCCAGCGCGCGGAGGCCCTCGTCGAGCGGGAAGTCGGCAGATTCCTCGTGCGCATCCGCGACGTGGAGGTGGTGCCCACCATCGTCTCGCTGCGCGAGCGGCTGGAGGCGGTCCGCCGCGGTGAGCTCGACAGGGCGCTCGCGCGTCTGCCCGGGGCGACCGAGGAGACACGGCAGGTGCTGGAGGCGCTGTCGCACGCCATCGTGAACAAGGTGCTCCACACGCCCATCGAGAAGCTCCGTGACTCCTCCCGCGCCGGCCACGGCCGCCGCTGGGTCGAGGTGGTGTCCGAGGTCTTCGGGCTCCGGCGTCCGCCCGGCGGGCGAGCCCCGTGAGGGTACGCATCGGCACGCGGGGAAGCCGACTCGCCCTGGCCCAGGCCGAGTCGGTGGCAGAGGGCCTCCGCGCGCGCGGTGCGGAAGTCGAGCTCGTGCCGATCCGCACCTCGGGTGACCAGCTCGCTCAGGTCGCCCTCGCTGATTTTGGTGGCAAGGCGCTCTTCGTCAAGGAGATCGAGGAGGCCCTGCTCGCGGGCCGCGTGGACGTCGCCGTGCACAGCCTCAAGGACATGCCGGCGGCGCTGCCCCCCGGCCTCGGTCTCGCCGCCTTTCCTCCGCGCGAGGATCCGGCGGATGTGCTGGTGACGCGCGACGGCGGCCGGCTTGCCGATCTGCCCGCGGGCGCGCGGGTGGGCACCTCGAGCCTGCGGCGCCGGGTGCTCCTCATGCGCCTCCGCCCCGATCTCCGCGACGAGCCCATCCGCGGCAACGTGGACACGCGCCTCCAGCAGCTTGCCGCGGGCCGCTACGACGCCCTCGTGATGGCGCGAGCGGGGCTCAGGCGCCTCGGCCTCGAGCCTGCCGGGGCCACGCCGCTGCCCGTGGACGAGTTCCTGCCCGCCGCCGGCCAGGGCATCCTCGGGGTGGAGGCCCGCGCGGGCGAGGGGCCTCTCCTTGAACTTCTCGCCACCCTGGACCACACTGAGACCCGGATCCAGGCGGAGGCGGAGCGGGCTTTCCTCCTTCGCCTGGGCGCCGGCTGCCACACCCCGGTAGCGGGTTTCGCCCGGCTGAACGGCTCCGCCCTCTCGGTGAGCGGGCTCGTGGCGAGCGAGGACGGAAGGACCGTCCTCACCGCGGCGGTGAGCGGCCCGCCTTCCTCGGCGCGCGCGCTGGGTGAGAAGCTGGCGGAAGAGCTGCTGGCGCGGGGCGCGGCCGCGGTGCTGGCCGCGGACGGGGAACGCCGACGACACAGAGGAGCGCTGACGTGAAAGCGGGAGGCGTCGAGACGGAGCGGCCCCTGACCGGCAAGGTCGTGGTGGTGACGCGCGCGGCGAGCCAGGCGGGCGCGCTGCGCCACGCGCTGGAGGCGGACGGCGCCCGCGTCGTGCTCGCCCCCGCCATCGTGATCGAGCCGCCCGCCGACTGGGCGCCGCTGGACGCCGCGCTGGCACGCGCCGGCGAGTACCGCTGGGTCATCTTCACCAGCGTGAACGGGGTGGACATGGTCCGGCGCCGTCTCGCCGAGAGCGGGCGCGGCGCGGAGGCGCTCAGTGGCCGCCGCGTCGCCGCCATCGGCCCCGCCACCGCGGCCGCCCTCGAGGCGTGGGGGCTGCCGGCGGACGTCGTCCCCGACGAGTACGTGGCCGAGGGCCTGGCGCGCCGGCTCGCCGGCGCCATCGCCCCGGGCGACCGC
>JBKPDT010000394.1:0-12789 GCA_046728035.1 Candidatus Methylomirabilota bacterium
TCCACCAGCGGTCGTCGTGCGCCCATTCCGGCCAGACGTCGCGCAGCTTGGGCATCACCTTCTCGGCGAAGAGCTTGGTGGAGTAGCGCGTTTTCCAGTCCGGCATGTTGCCCTTGTGGAAGAGGCAGAAGACATGGCCGATGCGCAGCCCCTTGATGCACTCCTCGAGCTGCTGGCGGACGGTCTCGGGGCTGCCCGCGATGACGAAGCGCTCGTCCACGATCTGCTTCCAGGTGAGATTCTGGAGGATCTTCTGCGCGTCCTGGCGGAGCTGGGACAGGGCGCCGTACTTGATGGTGTTGATGGTGCGGTAGCCCGGCGGATCCGCGAAGGGCGGGAAGACGTGGAGACACCGGTTGAAGAAGTAGAGGCAGTGCTCGGCGTAGAGCTCCTCGGCCTGCGCGTCGGTGTCGGCCACGCAGATGATCTGGGCGAAGGCGGCGCGATAGGGGGAGAGGTCCTTCTTCCGCTCGGCCACGCGGTTCCAGTAGCCCTCCATGAGCTGCTTGGCGCGGAGGTAGCCGAAGAAGGAGAGGTAGGAGTAGTTGTAGTCGTGGTCGAGACAGAAGTCCCAGGTCTCGATGGAGCCGCCGCCGGGAACGTAGATGGGCGGATGAGGCGTCTGGATGGGCTTGGGCCAGCAATTCACGTACCGGAGCTGGTTGTACTTGCCGTCGAAGGCGAAGGGCTCCTCCTCCGCCCACGCCCGCATGATGAGCTCGTGCGCCTCGCGATACTTGTCGCGGGTAAGCGCGGGAATCTGGCCGTAGCAGAAGTTGGTGTCCATGGAGGTGCCCACCGGAAAGCCCGCCACCAGGCGCCCGCCCGAGAGCACGTCGAGCATGGCGAACTCCTCGGCGACGCGGAGGGGTGGGTTGTACAGCGCGATGGAGTTGCCGATCACGCACAGGGCGGCCCGGGACGTGCGCCGGGCGAGACCGGCGGCGATGAGGTTCGGCGAAGGCATGAGGCCGTAGCCGTTCTGGTGGTGCTCGTTCACGCCGATGCCGTCGAAGCCCAGCGACTCCGCGTACTCGAGCTGATCCATGTACTCGTGGTAGACGTGATGGCCCCGGCGGGGATCATAGAGCCGGTTGGGGATGTCCACCCACACCGACCGGTTCTTTTCTCGGAAGTCGTCGGGCAGGTGCGGCCACGGCATCAAATTGAACCACGTGAACTTCAAAGGTGCGAAGCCTCCCTAGCGCAGCCGGCCGCCGCCGGCGCCGCGCAGCCTCGGGTCGAGGAGGTCGCGCAGCGCGTCGCCCAGCATGTTGAAGCCGAAGACGGCGAGCGAGATCGCGGCCCCGGGCCAGATCGCCATCCAGGGCGCGGTGTACATGTAGGAGCGGCCGGAGCCGGAGAGCATCGCCCCCCACGACGGGTAGGGTGGCGGAACCCCGAAGCCGAGGAAGGACAGCGCCGACTCCGCGAGGATGGCGCCGCCCAGCCCGATGGTGGCAAGGATGATGATGGTGGCGGTGACGTTGGGGAAGACGTAGCGGCACATGATGCGGAGGTGGCCCGCGCCGATCGCCCGCGCCGCCTCGATGTACTGGTGCTGGATGATCGAGATGGTGGCGCCGCGGATGACGCGCGAGGCGGCGGCGGCGCCCAGCACGCCCAGGGCGAGGATGACGTTGAGCAGACCGGGCCCCAGGACCGCCATGATGGACAGGATCACGACGAGGAAGGGGAAGGACTGCCAGGCGTCCACCACCCGCTGCACGCAGATGTCGTACTTGCCGCCGAAGTAGCCGCTGGTGATGCCGATGACGGTGGCGAGGAAGTTGCCGAGAAGCACGGCGCCGAAGCCCACCGTGACGGACACGCGGGCCCCGTAGACCACCCGGCTGAAGATGTCTCGGCCGAGATTGTCCGTGCCCATCCAGAATTGCGACCCCGGCGCCTTCATCCGCGCCCCGCGGATGGTCTCGTCGTAGCTGTAGGGCGCGATCCAGTTGGCGAAGATCGCCATGCCGATCATGAGGATCACGAGGAGGCCGCCGATGGCGCCGAGGGGCTTGGCTCGGCAGAAGCGCCACAGGGATCCCAGCGCGCGCATGCGCCGCGCGGGGGCCCGCAGGGTGCGGGGGGCGTCGAGGGTGCCGACGTGATTGGCCATGGCGATGCTAGTACCGGATGCGCGGGTCGAGGAACGCGTACATCGCGTCCACGAGGAGGTTCATGCCCACCACCACCGAGACGATGATGAGGTTCACGCCCTGGATCACCGGATAGTCCCGCTGGTTGATGGCGTCGAAGAGGAAGCGGCCCATGCCGGGCAGGCCGAAGATCTGCTCGAAGATGACGGTTCCGCCGAGGATCTGGGCGATCTGGATCCCGAGCACGGTGACGACGGGGATGATCGCGTTCTTGAGGCTGTGCTTGGCCACCACCACGCCCTCGCGGAGCCCCTTGGCCCAGGCGGTGCGCACGTAGTCCTGGCGCAGCACCTCGAGGAGCATGGCCCGGGTAAGGCGCATGATGGCGGCGGCGGAGGCGATGCCGAGGATGAAGGCGGGGAGGAGGAACTGCGAGAGGTGGGCCCACTTGTCCTTCGAGAACTCGGTGAACTGGATGGGTGGGCTCCAGCCCCACCAGATGGCGGGGAGGAGGACCACCAGCGTCGCGATCCAGAAGCCGGGCACCGAGAGTCCGAGGATGGCCAGGCTCCGGGCGATGAAGTCCGAGACGGAGTCCTGTCGCACCGCGGCGAGCACGCCGATGGGCAGGGCGATGACGATGGCGAAGAAGAGGGCGAGCATGCCCAGCTCGAGGCTCACCGGGAGCCGGCGCAGCAGCTCCTCGACGACGGGACGGCGGGTCCACAGGGACTCGCCGAGGTCGCCCGTGACCACCCGCCCCAGCCACTCCCAGTACTGGATGTAGATGGGGCGGTTCAGCCCGAGCTTGGCCCGCAGCTCCTCGAGGTCCTTGCCATAGGCCTTCTCCTCGAGCATGAGCTGGACCACGTCCCCGGGCAGGAGCCGGGGCAGGGAGAAGACGATCACCGACGCGATGAGCAGCGACGGGATCGCGACGAGGAGGCGACGGAGAACGTACTTCTTCACGGCCTTGGATGGCCTCGCGCGGCTACTTGTCCAGCCACGCAGCCATGAGGCGTCCCCCGTAGTCGTGGCCGATATTGGGGCCGAAGTTCTTGACGTAGGGCATCCAGGCGGCCACCGCGCTCACCGAGGCGCCGTAGGCGTAGTAGACCTGCTGGGAGACGAGGCGCTGGATGTCGTAGACGATCTCGCGCCGCTTCTTCTCGTCGAAGGTCCGTCGCTGGAGCCGGATCATCTCGGTGAGCTTGGGGTCGTTCACTCCAGCGGAGTTGAGGGGCTCGCCGGGTAGCAATGGGGTGAAATAGGTGTCGGGATCCGTGGTGCCGCCGCGCAGGGTGAGCATCATCTTGTCGAACTTGCCGAAGATGGCGGTGGTGACGAAGGCCCCGTACTCCTTGATCTTGAGGTCGCCCTCGATGCCCGCCGTCTTCCAGTTCTTGAGCGCGACCTGTACGGCGTCCATCCAGTCCGGGCCATAGCCGGCCGTCGTCTCGACGGGCACCTTGATCCCGCCGGGGTGGCCGGCCTCGGTGAGCAGGCGCTTGGCCTCGCCGGGATTGTGCTCGTAGAGACGGCGGCCCTCGGCGGGAAGCTGATCGATGGGAATGGACCACTCCTTGAGGGCGGCGGGGATGAGGGGATTGGGCGCGCCCTGCCCGAGTGACCAGGCATTCGTTTCCAGCACCTCCCGCCAGTTGTCGGCCATCCCCACCGCTCGGCGCACCCGGACGTCCTTGAACGGATCCTGGTCCAGCTTCATGGCCGTGTACCCGCCGAAGACGACGATGTAGTCGCGGGTGCCGAGGCCTTTGACCCGGCCCTTGGCGATCTCGAGATCGCTCCGGCGGATCACCATCCCGTACTCGGGGCCGAAGTCGAATGCGCCGGACAGGAACGCAGCGAAGCCGGCGGCGGGGTCCGCCGAGAGCGCGATCTCCACCCCGTCTGCATAAGGGAGCCCGGGGACGAAGTAGGTCGGGTTGCGGACGAAGGAGATCCGGACGTTCGGGTCGTACCGCTGGAGCATCCAGGGGCCGGTACCTACCACGGAGTCCGGGGACTTGAGGTCGCCGAACTTGTCCACGCATTCCTTGGCGATGATCCAGGTCGAGGTGGAGGCGAGTCGGTCGACGAACCAGGCGTTCGGCTCCCGAAGGGTGAACCGGACGGTGTACTTGTCCGGCGCCTCCACCTTGTCCAGCGTCTCGAGGATGAACTTGTTGCCGTTGCCCTTGACGGTGAGGAACCGCTCGTACGTGTACTTGACGTCCTCTGATGTCAGCTCGCGGGCGTTCACCGGAGGCTTGTTGTGCCAGCGCACGCCCTTCCTGAGCTTGAAGACGTAGACCGTGTCTCCCTGCCGCTCCCAGGACTCGGCGAGGTCGCCCTCGACGGGCTGGGTCCCCGGCACTACCGAGGAGCCGGCTTTGACCTTGACGAGCCGGCTGTAGGCGAAGGAGAGCGGGATCATCGTCGAGAAGGCGATCGTCTGCTGCGGGTCGAAGTGGACGGGGGCCACGTGGGAGCGGAGGCGGAAGGTCCCGCCGCGCTTCGGCGTCTGGGCGTCCGCCGGCGCGGGCCTCGTGAGGTCCAGCGCGTATCCACCAGCGCCGACCACCGCGGCGGCGCTGCCGAGCTTGAGTAGATCGCGGCGACTGAGCTTACTCATCGTCCGGCGGTCGTCCATACGTGCTCCTCCTACTTGTCCAGCCAGGCCGCCATCATGCGTCCACCGTAGTCGTGGCCGATATTGGGCCCGAAGTTCTTGACGTAGGACTCCCACGCCGCCACCGCGCTCACCGACGGGCCAAAGAGGAGATAGGCCTGCTGGGAGACATAGCGCTGGATGTCGTGGATGATCTCCCGCCGCTTCGCCACGTCGAAGGTCCGCCGCTGCAGCCGCACCATGTCGGCGAGCTTGGGATCGTTGATGCCCGCGGCGTTGAGCGGCTGACCGGGGAGGTAGTAGCGGTAGAGATAGCTGTCGGGATCCGTCCACGCGCCGAAGAGACCCTGGCCCACCTTGTCGAACTTGCCGAAGATGGTGCTGGAGATGAAGGCGCCGTACTCCTTCATCTTGAGCTCGGCGTCGATGCCCGCCGCCTTCCAGTTCT
The DNA here is from genome assembly GCA_046728035.1 of Candidatus Methylomirabilota bacterium. Taxonomy (GTDB): domain Bacteria; phylum Methylomirabilota; class Methylomirabilia; order Rokubacteriales; family CSP1-6; genus DASRWT01. The sequence goes on from JBKPDT010000394.1 coordinate 5,186, forward strand.
TGAGGCCGATCTGCACGGCGTCGACGTAGTCGGGGCCGTAGCCCGGGGTGGTCTCCAGCGGGAACTTGATGCCGTTGGGGAAGCCGGCCTCGGCGAGGAGCCGCCTGGCACCGGCGGTGTCCTGCTCGTAGAGCCGACGGCCCTCGGCGGGCAGCTGGTCGATGGGAAGGGCCCAGTCCTTCAGCGCCGCCGGCACCGCGGTGTTGGGGACGCCGTGGCCGAGCGACCACGCGTTGGTCTCGAGCACCTCGCGCCAGTTCTGCGCCATGCCCATCGCGCGGCGGACGCGGATGTCCTTGAAGGGGTCCTGGTCGAGCTTGGGCCAGACGATGCCGCCGAAGACGACGATGTAGTCCTTGGTCTGGAGGTTGGGCTTTCGCTGCCTGGCGACGTCGAGGTCGCTCCGCCGGACCACCATGCCGTACTCCGGCCCGAAGTCGTACTTGCCGGCGAGGAAGGCGGCGAAGCCGGAGGCGGGATCGGTGTCGATGGTGATCTCCACGTTGTCGACGTACGGGAGGCCCGGCACGAAGTAGCTGGGGTTGCGGACGAACGACATGCGGGTGCCGGGCTCGTAGCGCTCCAGCATCCAGGGGCCGGTACCCACCACCGACTCCGGCTTCTTGAGATCGCCGAACTTCTCGACGCACTCCTTGGCCACGATCCAGGTGGAGGTGGAGGCGAGGGCATCCACGAACCAGGCGAACGGCTCCTTCATGGTGAACTTGACGGTGTGCTTGTCGACCACCTCGATCTTGTCGAGCGCCTCGAGGGTGCCGCGGTTCGGGTTGGTGGTGGCAAGGTACCGCTCGTAGGTGAACTTGACGTCGTCGGCGGTGAGCTCGCGCCCGTTCACCGGGGGCTTGTTGTGCCACCGGACACCCTTCTTGAGCTTGAAGATGTAAGTGGTCTCGTTGGGCTGGCTCCAGGATTCGGCGAGATCTGGCTCGACCTGCTGGGTGCCCGGGACCACCGAGGTGCCGGCCTTGACCTTCACGAGACGGCTGTAGGCGAAGGACAGCGGGATCATGGTCGAGAAGGCCAGGATCGCGTGGGGATCGAAGTGAGGAGGCTGGACGTGAGAGCGGAGGCGGAAGGTGCCGCCGCGCTTGGGCGTCTGGGCTTCCGCCGGCGCGGGCCGCCCGAGATCCAGCACGGGTGCCGCCGCGCCGACCATCGCGGCGGCGCTGCCGAGCTTGAGAAGTTGCCGTCGGCTCAGGTCGCTCATCGTCCGGCGCTCGTCCATCTGTGCTCCTCCGGTTGGATTCGAGTTGCTCGGGTAGCGGGTCGGTTCAGCGGTCCAGCCAGGCGGCCATCAGCCGCCCGCCGTAGTCGTAACCGTGATTGGGCCCATAGTTCTTGACGGCGCCATCCCAGACGGCGACGTGGGTGGGAGAGGGCATCTGCACGTAGTACTGCTGTTTCGCCAGGTGGCGCTGGATGTCGAAGATCACCTCGCGCCGTTTCGCCAGGTCCGGGGTGCGGCGTTGCCGGATCAGCATGTCGGCCACGACGGGATCGTTGATGTGGCTCTGGTTCTTGAGCTCGCCCGGGTAGTACTGGCCGAAAAGATGATTGTCGGGCTCCTGGAACCCCGTCTGAGGCCCGAAGGCCATCGAGTCGAACTTGCCGTAGAACGTGGTCGAGATGTAGGCGCCGTACTCCTTGGTGACGAGCTTGGCGTCGATCCCGACGTCCTTGAGGTACTTGAGGACGAGCTGGGACATGTCCACCAGCACGGTGGAGCCGTAAGTGGTGAACTCCACCGTCGCGGGAAAGCCGCTGGGCACCCCGGCCTCCGCGAGCAGCTTTCGCGCGGCGGCAGGGTCGTACTTGTAGTTGGCCAGGCCCTCGCCGAGCTGGTCCATGGGGATGGACCATTCCTTGAGCGCCGCCGGCACCGCCGGGTTGAGCACGCCCACGCCCTCGTAGAGCGAGTCGATGATGGCCTTGCGGTCGATGGCCATGGACATGGCACGCCGGACCCGCGCGTCGCTGAAGGGGGCCTTGTCGGTGCGCATCGAGATGTGACTCACCACCGGCGTGGTGAACTCGACGGTCTGGAGGCGCGGTCGCTTCTGCTTGAGGACGTCCTTGATCTGGACCCAGTCCACGCGATTGATGATCCCCATGAACTCCCAGCCGAGGTCGTACTTGCCCGACAGGAACGCCGCCATGCGGGAGGCATTGTCCTCGTCAACGACGACCTCGACCCGGTCGATGTGGGGGAGGCCGGCGAGGAAGTAGGTCGGGTTGCGCACGAAGGTGAACCCGACGTTCGGCCGGTAGGAGTCGAGCATCCAGGGTCCGGTGCCGATGGTCGCCTCGTGGCGCTTGAGGTCGCCGTGCTTGTCCACGCACTCGCGGGCGATGATGGGCACGGCGTGGGAGTTGGCGAGCATGTCGAGGAGCCAGACGTAGGGCTCCTTCAGCGTGATCTTGACCGTGTGCCGGTCCGGCGCCTCCACCTTGTCCACCGAGGAGAGCATGTAGGCGTTGGCATTGCCCTTGACCGTGCGGAAGCGGTCGATCGAGTAGACGACGTCCTCCGCGGTGAGCTCACGCCCGTTCACCGGGGGCTTGTTGTGCCACCGCACGCCTTTGCGCAGCTTGAAGAGATACGTCGTCTCGTTGGGCTGCGTCCACGACTCGGCCAGATCGCCCTCGATGGGGAACGTGCCCGGCGTCACGCCGGGGCCGGCGCGGAACTTGAGGAGCCGGCTATGCGTAAAGGAGTAGGCGATATGGGTCTTGTACGAGATGGTGAGGTGGGGGTCCCAGTGCGGGGGGTCCCAGGCCCGGATATTGACGGTGCCGCCGCGCTTTGGGGTCTGCGCCGGGCTTGGCCGAGCGCCGAGGTGGGGCGCGATCGCGGCCCCGGCCAGCGCCGCGCCTCCGAGCCTGAGCAGGCTTCGTCGGGTGACGCCTTCGTCACTGTGGGTCCTCTTCGACTCTCCCAGCATGATCGGGGGCCCTCCTGGGCGTCATCACTGACGCAAAATGAGGCGGATGGCCGCGAAATTGCCGACACTTTGGCGGCAAAGCCCACGGAAGTCAAGGGGGACCTTGGCCACGCGGCCGCCCTCGGCTATCATCCTCGCGATGCAATCCGGCTACGGGCGTTCTCGTCCTGGTGAAAACGCCGAGCTGACCCATGTCGGTCCCGGCACGCCGGCGGGCGAGCTGTTCCGCCGTTACTGGCAGCCGGTAGGCGTGTCTCCCGCAGGAGGCGATCCACCCCGACCGGTGCGGGTGCTCGGCGAGGACCTGGTGCTCTTCCGGGATGGCCATGGCCGTCCGGGCCTTCTCGATGCGCATTGCTGCCACCGGGGCACCTCGCTCGAGTACGGGCGAGTGGAAGCGGACGGGATCCGCTGCTGTTACCACGGCTGGCTGTTCGATCCCGAGGGCCGTTGCCTCGAGCAGCCCTGCGAGCCCGCGGACAGCACGTACAAGGACCGGGTGCGTCAGCCCGGGTACCCATGCCGCGAGTACGGTGGCCTGGTCTTCGCCTACATGGGCCCGCCCGACCGGATGCCGCTCCTCCCCCAGTACGATCTGGTGGAGACGGGCGAAGGCATCGTGGTGGCGGACGGCACCAGCTATGGCTTGGGCGGCGGCGAGATCCTCGACTGCAACTGGCTGCAGATCTACGAGAACGTGATGGACCCGTTCCACGTGGCGGTGCTGCACTCGGTGTTCAGCGGGGGGCAGTTCTCGGACGCGCTCAACCTCCGCCCGCGCGTGTCGTGGGAGGAGATGGAGGCCGGCGTCCGGAGCATCCAGGATCGCGAGCTGCCGGACGGGCGGCTCTTCCGGCGCGTCACCGAGATCTTGCTGCCCAATATCCGCATCGTGCCGAGCGTCGCCGCGGGCAGCCCCGGCGAGGGCTTCGAGCGCGCGCGGCACATCGGCTGGATCATGCCCATCGACGACACGCACACGCGGATGTACTCGCTGCTCCGGGTTCCCCTTTCCGAGGGTCGCCCCGTGCTGCCGCCGCGCGCCCGCCACGCCGGCAAGCTCTGGGCGGAGCTCAGCGAGGAGGAGCACCACCGGATGCCCGGCGACAAGGAAGCCATCGTGAGCCAGGGGCCCATCGCCATCCACGCCAGCGAGCACCTCGCCTCGACGGACCGCGGCGTGATCCTCACCCGCCGGATGATCGCGCGGGCGATCGCCGCCGTCCGCGACGGAGGTGATCCCGCGGGCGTGATCCGCGACCCCGCCGCGCGCCTCGTCACCACCACCGCCGGCAACGCGGTGCTCGCCGCGTTGTCGCAACCCTGAGGAGGGCCCGTGTTCCAGCGCTACAGCCCGACGATCTTCTTCGACCCGCTGTTCACCCAGGCCGTGATGGCGGGATGGATCATCAGCTTGCTGGGGGTGGGAATCCTGCTGCTCGCCGCCGTCTGGTGGACCATCGCGCAGGACGCGTCCCAGACGAGCCCCCGCTCGGGGCTCTGGCGCGGGCTCTGCACGATCGGCTTCGCGACCTTCCTGCTGGGGATCGGCTGGCAGCTCGTCGGCTACGTCCGCTTCGGCGCCCTCAACTGGTAGGCGCGCCGGACGCCGGGGGTGGCGGCCAGGGGATCTTCATCGCGTCGAGCCGCCGCAGGCGATCCTGGCCGAGCGCCCGGTCGTAGACGTCCGCCAGCGCCTCCGCCGTCCACCCCTCCGCGCGCGTGGCGGTGCGGAGCGGCGCGGGGTGCGAGAAGAGGGTGACCTCGCTGCCGCGCACCCCGATCACCTGTCCGGTGACGTGCGCGGCGCGGTCGCTCGCGAGGAAGGTCACCACCGGCGCGATCGCCTCGGCGGGCGTGGCCACGGCGGCGCCGCGACGCTCGTCGGGCAGGCGCTGAGTCATCCGCGTATCCGCGGTGGGCGAGATACAGTTCACCGTCACCCCGTACTTCGCCATCGCGAGCGCGGTGGAGCGCGTGAGCCCCACGATGCCCTCCTTGGCCGCGGAGTAGTTGGGCTGGCCGGGGCTCCCCTCGAGCCCCGCCGCCGAGGTGAAGGTGATGATCCGCCCACGCCGCTTCTCGCGCATGTGGCGGGTAGCCGGCTGCAGCACGGTGAAGTGGCCCTTGAGGTGCACCGCGATCACCGCGTCCCACTCCTCCTCGCTCATGTTGAAGATCATCCGCTCGCGGAGAATGCCGGCGCAGCAGACCACGATTTGGAGATCGCCGAAGGTGGACAGCGCCCGCTCGACGATGGCCCGGCCGCCCGCCATGGTGGCCACGCTGTCCGGGCTCGCCACCGCCTGCCCGCCGGCCGCCTGGATCTCCTTGACCACCGACTCGGCGGGCGCGCTCGAGGGCTCGCGCCCGTCCACGCTCACGCCATAGTCATTGACGACGACATGCGCGCCTGCGCCGGCGAGTCCGAGCGCCACCGCGCGGCCGATGCCGCTGCCCGCGCCGGTCACCACCGCGGCCTTCCCATCGAGGAGCGCCATGGAAAGGAGGCTCAGGCGGGGCCGAAGCCGATCAGGGTCTCGCCGCCGGAGACGAGGGGCCGAAAGCGCACCGGCAGGCCGACCCGGAGCGAGTCGAGCGGGAGATCGGTGACGCGGCCGAGGAGGGACACGCCCTCCGCGAGGCGCACCACCGCCACCGCGTATGGAGTCTCGCCAACGTGCCCGCGGGGCGCCACGCGGATCACCGTATAGGAGGCGATGGTTCCGTCGCCGGCGAGCGGGACCGACTCCCAGGCGCGCTTGCCGCAGGACGCGCAGAACTCCTTCGGCGGGATGGCCAGCTCGCCACACTGGGTGCAGCGGATCCCGGTGAGCCGCCCCGCCCGGACCTCCGCGAAGAAGTCCTTCAGGTTGACCACTTCTTCAGTCACGGCCAAACAGGCTCACGAGCACGGTGGCGGTATTGCCCCCCAGCGTATGGGTGAGCCCGGTCCGGGCGCCCTCCACCTGCCGGGGGCCGGCCTCGCCGCGGAGCTGGGTCACGACCTCGGCGATCTGGGCGGCGCCGGTGGCGCCGATGGGATGTCCCTTGGCCTTGAGCCCGCCCGAGGCGTTGACGGGGATCTTTCCGCCGAGGCTGGTCCATCCCTTCTCGGCGGCGGGGCCGCCCATGCCCGGCTCGAAGAGGCCCAGGCCCTCGGTGGCGATGATCTCGGCGATCGTGAAACAGTCGTGGAGCTCGACCACGTCCACGTCCTCGGGCCCGCGCCCGGCCCGCCGGTAGGCATCCGCCGCCGCTCGTTCGGTGGCGGTGACGCGCGCGAGGTCGCGCTTCTCGTGCATGAACATGGTGTCGGTGGCGGCCTCGCTCGCGAGCACCCAGACCGGGAGGCGGTGCCGGCGCGCGACGTCCTCGGACGCGAGGATCACCGCGGCACCACCGTCGGTGAAGGGGCAGCAGTCGAAGAGCTTGAGGGGGTCGGCGACGTAGGGGCTCCGGAGCACCGTCTCCAGCGAGATCTCCTTCCGGAACTGCGCCTTGGGATTGTGGACCCCATGCCGGTGGTTCTTCACCGCCACGTGCGCCATCTGCTCCTCGGTGGTGCCGTACTTGTCCATGTGGGCGCGCGCGATGAGGGCGAAGACGCCGGGGAAGGTGAGCCCGGTCGGCTGCTCGAAGGAGGCGTCTGAGCAGTAGGCGAAGTACTCGGTGGCGTGCTCCGTCGGCACGTGGAGGATGCGCTCGGCCCCGCCCACCAGCACCACGTCGGACACCCCCGCGCCGATCTCCATCACGGCGTGGCGGAAGGCGGCGTGGCTGGTGGCGCAGGCGTTCTCGAAGCGGGTGGTCGGGATGGTAGGCAGGCCGAGGAGAGAGGCGGCGAGCGGCCCCATGTGCAGTTGCCGCTCGCCCTCGCCACCGGTGACATTGCCGTAGTACAGCGCCTGGACGGCGCGCGGCTCGATACCGGCATCGAGCACCGCCTCGCGGGCGGCCTCGGCGAAGAGCTCCGCGCTCGTGCGCTCGTGCTTGCCGAACTTGGTGACGCCGACTCCGATGACGGCGACCCGGGGCATCCGGACCTCCTAATTGGAAGGGGAATGAGGCTTCGCTGGGCTCGCTCCTGATATTACCCCGGGCGCGGGGCCCCGCCAACGCGGGAATCCTGCCGCGAGCGGGGGAGGCGCGTGCTAACGTAGCCGCGACGACGCAACGAGGAGGTGAGACCGGCGTGAATACGGAGGAAGTGCTGATCTTCCTGCTGGCGCTGGTAGCCGCTCTCTCGCTCTTCGTGGGATTGGCGCAAGCGCTCGACGGGCGCCCGCGCCGTCTACCCACCCGTCGCGCCCACGCCGTGTCCCCCCATCACCGTCGCCACCTCGCGGACGGACGCTCGGCCGAGCCGCGGGGACGCGGGTCCCGGATCTTCTCGGAGCCGCCTGCCGCTTCGGAGCCGCCTGCCGCTCCCGCGTCCGGATGGATCGATCGCGCGCTCGCCCCGCCGGCGCCGCCGGTCGCGGTCGCTTTCGAGAGCGCGGCGGTTGCCGTCGCGCCCCCCCCGGTGCAGCCGCAGCAGACCTCGCTGCTCGACCCTGACCACGAGGAGGTCGCGGCGCTTCCCCCGGAGAGCGCTGCGACGGCGATGGAGGAGGTACCCGCCGTGGTGGCGGCTTCGGC
>JBKPDT010000395.1:0-10762 GCA_046728035.1 Candidatus Methylomirabilota bacterium
GCTCGGCATACGCAGGAGACCAACCCAACCGCGCTCCGCGTCGAGGTCGAAGGGAAGGTCGTCGCGTACACCGGCGACACCGAGTGGACGGAGGACGTCGCCACCGTCGCCCGGGGCGCCGATCTCTTCATTGCCGAATGCTACTTCTACGAGAAGCCGATCAGGTGGCACCTGAACTACCCTGCCATCGCCGCGCACCGTGCCGAGTTCGGCGCTAAGCGCGTCATCCTGACGCATATGAGCAAGGAGATGCTCGCGCAGGTTGGCAAAGTGCCGGAAGAGTGCGCCAGTGACGGCCTGGTCGTGCGCGTCTAGATGGTAGGACCGGCCCCCTCCGCGGAAAAACACCGAAGAGGGCGGTGATCTTCGCGGCTCATGGCTCTGAGCGGCGCGTCTGGCCTACTGCTGGCCGTGATGAGCATGCCGGCGCAGGCGATCAACATAAAGGTCACCATGACAGTCGGTAACTCAAACGCGATCTTTTTCGGGACGGAGACGGCAGCGACCAACTTCGTCGGCAGCGATTTCGATTGGCCGACAACGGAAATTTACAATCAAACGCTACGTCGGAAGGCCGGTGATTTTGATCCCGGAGTTCTTGAGCTTGTAGCGGCGGTTGATGGTGGCGAGGACGGCGGTGATGCCCTCGAGAGGGCCCGCATTGGTGAGTGGCCCGACGTCAACGACGCGCAGGCCCATGGAGGCCCCCAGCTCGCCGACGCGCTGCTTCGCCTCCGCGTCTCCGCCGCAGAGGAGGAGATCGCACTCGATGTCCTGCTCGGTGCTGGACAGCTCATGGGCGGCGATGTGATGGAACGAGGCGACCACCCGCGCCTCCGGACCCAGGAGCTCCTGGGCTTGTTCGGCGGCCGAGCCCGGCGCGGGGGGCGTGAAGAGGCGCGGGCCGCCGAAGGTCAGCGGCACCACCGTGCTCACCACGACCTTGCCGCGGCAGGCCTCGCGCACCTCGGGGAGGGTGGCGGCGAGCCCGTTCGCGGGCAGGGCGATCACCACGACCTCGGCGGCGGTCGCTGCCTCGCGGTTGCCGAGCCCCTGGACGCGAGCGTCCGGCACGAGCGTGCCGAGCTCGGCGGCCTTCGTGCGCGCGCGCGCCGCGTCGCGCGAGCCGATGATGATCTCGTGCCCGGCCCAGGCCCAGCGCCTGGCCAGCCCCGCGCCTTCCTTGCCCGTTCCGCCCAGGATGCCGATCTTCATGGGGTCGTTGCTCTCCTATCGAAAGAGATCGCGCGAGGGATCGCGCATGAGGGGGCGGCTGTTGGCCTCGGCCGGGGTCCAGCGCGCTCCGCGGATGATGACGACGGGAATGCGGTCGAGCTTGCCCATGACGGGCTCGGCCGCCGAGGCCAGCTCGTCGGCGACAGCCAGGATGGTGGCCTGGAGCACATGGCCGCCGGGATCGGTCTCGCCCAGATAGCTCACGATGGGCTCGAAGCCCGCGAGTCCCACCGCCACGTTGACGAGGCCCTCCCGCCATGGTCGCCCGAACGTGTCGGCGATGATGATGCCGAGCCGGAGGCCGGTCAGCTCGACGAAGCGCTGGCGGAGCGCGCGGGCCGAGGCGTCGGAGTCCAGGGGCAGGAGGCAGGCGGTGTCGGGATCGACGTTGGACTGGTCCACGCCCGCATTGGCGCAAACCCAGCCGTGATGCGTCTCCACGATGAGCACGCCCTTGGCCTGGCGGACGATCCGCCGAGTCTCCCCGAGGATGACCTCCACCAGCCGTGGGTCGCGATCGATCTCCTCGGCGAGGGCCGCCGCGCGCGGCGACGGGGTGATGTCGGAAAGGCGGACGAGCCGTCCCTCCGCCTTGGACACGATCTTCTGGCTCACGACCAGGAGATCGCCGGCGGCCAGGGGCGTCCCCTGCCGCCGCGCCGCCTCGACGATGAGCGGGCTCAGATCGGCGCGGGGGGCGATCTCGGGCAGGCCCTCGACGCCGATCACCTCGTAGCGGGCGGGCACGGGCTAGCGACGCGAGTCGAGGCGCGCGGCCACACCTCGGGCGAGGCAGAGTCGGCCCGCGCGCGTGCCAGCGCCGCGCGCGAGGAGCAGACGGAGGTCCTCGGGCGCGTCGATGTCCAATCCGATTCCCGGCAGGGGAAGCACGCGCGGCGTCAGCCCGTGCGCGCGCGCGCCGTCGAGGTGGTTGGCGAAGGACGGTTCGCCGAACTTCAGCGGCATGACGCCGGGCGGTGCCAGGAGGGCGGCATTGGTGCCGAAGCCGGACAGCGACGGCACGAAGGCGACACCGGGGCTTTCGACGAGGGCGGCGACGAGCGTCCGCACTTCCTCTGCGGTCGCGCACGGCACGTCGCCGGGGAGGGTGAGGAACGCCGCCATCCCGAGCCGCGCGGCCTCCGCCTGGGCGACGGCCACCGCCTCGGTGTGACCGCGGTTCGCGCTCTCGGTGAGGCAGGCGGTGCCGCGGCGGCGGGCGAGGGCGAGCACGTCGGGATCCTTGGTGACGATGTGCACGGCGAGCCCGCCGGCGGCGTCCAGCGCGTCGAGGACGTCTTCCAGCATGGCCGCGGCGAGGTCGCGTCGCTCCTCGGGCTCGAGCACGGCGATCAGCCGCTGCTTGGCGTTCACGAGGTCCTTCACGGGAACGGCGGCGAAGACGGACGCGTCGGCGGCGCTCACTGGACGCACTCGAGGAGGCGGCGGGCCAGCGCCGTCTCGGCTTCGCGGTCGGTCATGAGGGTTGGCGCCGCCAGCGCGCGGACGCCGAGCGCCGCGATCTCGGGGATCAGATCGCCATCGCGCTCGTCCACAACCAGCACGTCGAGCCAGGAGGCATAGGCGCGCGCCACTCCCGACGCGGAGACGGAGAGGCCCGCGGCCGCCATGAGCCGCCCGGCCGGGCCCGAGACCGCCTCGCCCCCGATGATGGGGCTGACCGCGATGACGGTGGCGGAGGTCTCCTCGAGCGTACGGATCATGCCGGGCACGGCGAGGATGGGTCCGATCGAGGTGATGGGGTTCGACGGGCAGACGAGCACGGCCCGGGCCTCGCGGATGGCCTCGACGACGCCGGGCGCCGGGGTCGCGGCTTCGGCACCCGCATACTCGACCGCTCGCACGTCCGTCTGGGCCTTGTCGCGCACGAAGTACTCCTGGAAGGAGATCCATCCCTCGGGCCCCAGGATGCGTGTCCGCACCGGCTGGTCGGACATGGGGAGGACACGCGCGCCGACGCCCAGCGCGGACGCGATATCCGCGGTCACCTCGGTAAGGCCACGCCCTTCGCGCAGGAGCCGGGTGCGGTGCAGATGCGTGGCGAGATCACGGTCGCCCAGGCCGAACCAGCCAGGCTCGCCGAAGCGAGGCATCTGCTCGAGGGCGCTGAAGGTCTCACCGCGCAGCCCCCAGCCCTTCCGCTCGTCGATGAGGCCGGCCAGCGTATAGGTGACGGTGTCGAGGTCGGGGGAGATGTGTAGCCCCCAGAGCTCGGTGTCGTCGCCGGTATTGCCGATGATGGTGAGCGCGCCGGGCGGGAGGAGCGGCGCAAGCCCCCGCAGGAGCTTGGCCGCGCCCGTCCCACCGGCGAGGGCGGCGATCTTCATCGCGAGACTAACGGCGGCGCCGGCCGCCTGCAAGGCGCGGGGCAGGGCCTCCTTCTGGTATTCGCTCGCCTCGCCGTGCCGCGTCGGCTCGCCCGGCCATGCTCCAGATCGCGGTGCCGCCGCGCCAGCCGAAGAGCCCGAGGCCCGGCCGGCCGCGGAGCGGCTCGGGAAGGTCGGCCTCGGGAATGGGAATGAAACCCGTGCGGACCCAGATGCGGTCGAGTGCCTGCGGGCGGGTATAGAGGGTGTCGATGCCCTGAGCCTCGGCGAGGCTCAGGGCGTGCTCGAGGAGACGGATCGCGATGTCGAAGGGCGCGTCGGGCTCGTCCGCGTCCGATGCCACGACCACCGGTCCGTACAGCATGGCCGCATCGCCCTCGCGCTCGAGGAGGAGGGCGCCGACGAGCCGGTCCCCGTCCCAGGCCCCCCAGCCGGCGGAGACGGCCGACTCGGGCGGGGCCCACGCGCCGACGAATCCGAACAGGTCCCGGGTGTCCCGACCGGGACCGGCGAGCGCGCGGTACGCGAGCGCTTCCGAAATCTTACTTCTTCCCAAGCACCGAGTCCTTCAGGCTCTTGGAGAGCCGAAACTTCACCACGCGCTTCGCGGGGATCTTGATGGGCTCGCCGGTCTGCGGGTTGCGGCCCATCCGCGCCTTGCGGTTGGCGAGGACGAGACGCCCGAAGCCGGGAACGACGAAGACATTCTTGGCCTCCTTGGTCGCGAGCGAGAGGAGCTGATCCATCAGGTCGACCACCTGCTTCTTCGTCAGGTTGGCCTTCTGTGCGAGGTGGCCGATGATGGCGGACTTGGTCATCGACTTTGCCATGTGGTGCGCCTCCGTTTTTGGGGTTGGGGATAATCGGTCGGGCCGAACGGCGCCCTAGTCTTACTCAACCAGCCGACGTCTTCAAGGGGTGGACGAAACGAAATTGTGACGAGGCGGTGAGGCGCCGGTAGGAACCGAATCGCGCCTCGGCGTCCGCGATCGAATCGAGGGGCGAGGCGTCATCGTCGGCCTCGGTCTTGTAGACCTTGAGGATCTCGTACTCGGTGCTCCGTCGCGCGGGGATGCGGCCGGCGTCGCGGACGAGGCGGCGCAGCTCGGCGGGCGGCACGAGCTGCCCATAGCCCGCGCCCGCGGACGTCGAGATGGACTCGTTGATGAGCGTCCCCCCGAGATCGTTGGCGCCGCAGGCAAGCAGGTGCTGGGAGAGCTTGGGGCCTTCCTTGACCCAGGAGCACTGGATGTTCCGGAAGGTAGGGCCGAGCATGAGCCGGGCGAGCGCGTGCATCTTGATCACCTCGAAGCCGGTGGCGCCGGGTCGCACGCCGGGAACGAGGCCGCGCTGGTACATGGGCGCCTCGGAGTGGATGAGCGAGAGCGGCACGAACTCGGTGAAGCCCCCCGTCCTCTTCTGGATCCCACGCAGGAGATCCATGTGGCGGATCCAGTGCTCCGGCCGCTCGATGTGCCCGTACATGATGGTCGACGTGGTGCGAATGCCCAGGGCATGGGCGGAGGTGATGACCTCCATCCACTGATCGACGGTGATGCGCCCCTTGGCGATGACGTCGCGGATCTCCTGGTCGAGGATCTCCGCGGAGGTGCCAGGCAACGTGCCGAGACCCGCGGCCCGGAGGGTGCGCAGATAGTCGGGGATGGCCATGCCGGCCCGAGTGGAGCCATAGAGCACCTCTTCGGGCGAGAAGGCGTGCAGGTGCATTTCCGGCACCGCCGACTTGATGGCGCGGCAGAGATCCACGTAGTAGTTGCCGTCCAGCTTGGGCGGCAGCCCGGCCTGGATGCAGACCTCGGTGGCCCCCATCTCCCAGGCCTCGATCGCGCGGCGCACGACCTCGTCCAGGGGGAGGAAGTAGCCCTCCTCCTCGCGATGGTCGCGACTGAAGGCGCAGAAGGTGCAGTGCTTGATGCAGACGTTGGTGAAGTTGATGTTGCGGTTGACGACGTAGGTGACGAGGTCGCCGGCCTGGCGCCGGCGCATCTCGTCGGCGACGAGGCAGAGCGCGTGGAGCTCGCGCCCGTCCACTTCGGTGAGCTGGATACCGTCGGCCACCGAGACTTCCTCGCCGTCGAGGGCCCCGCCGAGGATCCGCCGGACGTCCTGCGCCACCCAGTCGAGATTGATCCTATTCACGCTCATATCTCCTCGGGACTGCATTACGTATCCGCTCGCCTCGCCTGCGGCTCGCCCTACCAGTTCCTCCAGCGCTCCAGGTCCTCGCGCACGAGGCCGTCGGGGCCGATGAAGCGGGCCACCGCCGGGCGCAGGCGAGCGTCCAGGAACTCCGGACGCATAGCGTACTCCGGATAGATGGCGAGGCGCTCGCGCAAGACATGGCCGGCCGTCTCGGTGGCGCGGCGCAGCTCGCGCAGCAGAGGCCAGGGCCGCTCGGGATTGATATGGTCCGGGGTCAGCGGCGAGATGCCGCCCCAATCGTTGAGCCCCGCCGCGGGCAGCCCGCCGTACGCCGAGTCGGCGAGGTTGGGCGGCGCCTGGATGTTCATCTCCGCGCCCAGGAGCAGGCGCGCCACCGCGATGGTGCGGGCGAGGTCGGGCAGGGTCGGATCCGGCACGCCCCGCATGGGGATGGTCGGCTTGGCCCGGAAGTTCTGGACGATGACTTCCTGGATATGGCCGTAGCGCTCGTGGAGGTCGCGGATGGCGAGGAGCGCCTCCACCCGCTCGGCATGGGTCTCGCCGATGCCGATGAGGAGGCCGGTGGTGAACGGGATCTGGAGCTTGCCGGCCAGATCGATGGTCCGGAGGCGGCGCGCGGGCACCTTGTCGGGCGCACGGTCGTGGGCCATGCCGGGGCCGAGCAGTCGCTCCGAGGTGGTCTCGAGCATGATGCCCATGCTCACGTTGACCTCGCGGAGCGCCGACAGGTCGCGCTCCGACATGAGGCCGGGATTGGCGTGGGGCAGGAGCGAGGACTCGGCGATCACCCGCCCACACATCTCTCGGAGGTAGCCGAGCGTGGTCCGATGCCCCAGGCGGCGAAGGAAGTCGCGATGCTCGGGGAAAGCCGCCTCGGGCTTGTCGCCCAGCGAGAAGAGCGCCTCCTTGGCGCCGAGTCGCTCGCCGGCTTGGACGAGGGCGATGACCTCGTCGGGGGTCATGGTGTGCGCGCCCGGCTGGCCCGGGTCCTTCCTGAACGTGCAGTAGCCGCAGTAGTCGCGGCAGAGCGTGGTGAGGGGCACGAAGACCTTGGCCGAGAACGTGAGGGTACGGCCGTGGCCGCGGTCGCGGAGCGCCGCGGCGGCGGCGAGGAGCTCGGGTAGGCGCTCCGCGGGTGTGGCGAGGAGAGCCTCGGCGTGGACCACGTCGGGCGCGCGCCCGGAGGCGGCGCGGGCGAGCGCGCGGTCGAGCACGCTCATCCCGCAAAGCTCCAGTGGCTGATCCGGCCGGGAGTCACCTTCACCATGGTGCCGCCGTCGGCGGAGAGTCCCATTCGCCGGTACTGCGGATACTTTTCCAGGAGAAGGTCGGCGCCGCGCCTGAACTCGGGCCCGCCCGTGAGGATCTCGGCGCGACCCTGGATGACCACCCACCGGAGCCGACTCCAGTCCTCGTCGTACTCGTCGATCACCACGCTCACGCGGGGATTCTCTCGGATGTTCCGGACTCGACGGAGGCTGCCGGCGGCCACGCGCTTGGGCTTGGCATCGATGGCGGAGTAGAGCGCGGCGCCATCCCACGCGTAGCAGAAGGGGATCACGAAGGGCTCGCCGGAGGAATCGGCGGTGCCGAGACGCCCCACGCGGCCGGCGGTGATGAAGCCCGCGACGTGCTCGGGCAAGGCCGGCATGGCCCGCTACCGCGGGAGGCGCTGGACCTTGGGCCGCACGTCGGCGGCGAAGCGGTCGAGCAGCGCGAGCGCGCCCTTGAGATCGGGGGCGGTGAGGTCCCAGACGAAATGGGTGACGCCGAGACGCTGATAGGTCCGGATGTCCTCTGCCACCTCCGCCGCGGTGCCGCGGAACAGCGTGCGATCTCCGCCCGTCGGCTTGGCCCCTCGCGGCCGGATCTCGAGAGGGACCCGATAGCTCATGGTGATCGCCTTCGGATCCCGGCCCGCCTTACGCGCCCAGTCCCGCACCACCGCCACCTTCTG
The DNA here is from genome assembly GCA_046728035.1 of Candidatus Methylomirabilota bacterium. GTDB lineage: Bacteria > Methylomirabilota > Methylomirabilia > Rokubacteriales > CSP1-6 > DASRWT01. Next base: position 7,726 of record JBKPDT010000395.1, read on the forward strand.
CGCGTACTCCGTGGGCTCGAGCAATCCCGGCGGGCGGAGCCCGATGGGATGCCAGCCGTCGGCCACCTGGCCGGCCCTCCTGAGCGCGGGCTCGGTGTGCCCGCCCGTCCACACGGGAATGCCCCCCTTCTGAAGGGGCTTGGGCAGCGCGCTTACGCGTCCCAGCGTGTAATACTGCCCCTTGAAATCCACCGGCTCCCGCGTCCAGATCTCCCGCATCATCCGGATGAACTCGTCGGTGACGCGGCCTCGCTCCCTGTAGGGAGGCGCGCTGAGGGCCTGGAACTCCTCCTCCATCCACCCCACGCCCGCGCCGAGGATGATGCGGCCCCCCGAGAGGACGTCCATGGTCGCGAGCATCTTGGCCGTGACCACCGGATTGCGATAGGGAATGATCAGAACGCTCGTGCCGATACGGATCCGCTTGGTCAGTGCGGCCAGATGGGCCATCAGTGGCAGCGGCTCCAGGTAGCCTTCCTTCCAGTCGCCCGCGACCCGGCCGTTCGCCGAATAGGGATACGCCGACTCGATCTCCACGGGAATGACCACGTGATCGGTGACGAACAGCGAGGCGTAGCGGAGCGCGTCGCCCTTCTGCGCGAGCTTGAACAGGATGTCCGGTTTGGAGAGGGGACCGCGGCCCTGCAGCGCAAAGCCGAATTGCATGGGCGCCATATTGCGCGCCACCCCTGGACCTGTCAAGCGCGCGGGCCCTTATAAATGGTGAGTGCAGCCCCCGCTCTCGAGTCGATGGGATTGGGTAAAGCCTTCTATACAGGCCATCAAGATATTGATCTAGAAGCGATATTCGAAATGTTGAGTGTCAGTCTGGTGACACATGGGTTGCCCATGCTAGGCTGGAAGAAGTCATGGAGGAAGCATGAAGCCGCGCATTCTTCTGGTCGATGACGAACCGGCGATCGCCGACTGGCTCCGCATCGTTCTCGAGGGCGAGGGCTACGATGTCGGCGTTGCCGGCGACGCCGTCTCTGCCATCGGGCAGATGACGGAGCGGGAGTTCTCGCTCGCCCTCGTGGACCTCGTCCTGCCCGATGGTGACGGCCTGCAGCTGCTCCAGCAGCTCAAGAGCAAGGACTCCTCCATCGAAGTCATCATCATGACGGGCCATTCGTCGATCTCGAAGGCGGTGGAGGCGACCAAGCAGGGCGCCTTCTACTTCGTGGCAAAGCCCTTCGACGGAGCCGAGATGCTCACCCTGGTGGCGAAGGCGCTCGAGCGGCGCCGCCTCCTCGCCGAGACGTCCGACCTCAAGCGGCGCCTCGCCGAGCAGTCGGGGCTGGGAGAGCTCCTGGGCAGCTCGCCGTCCATGCGGCGCATGTTCGACCTGCTGGAGTCCGTGGCGGGCTCCGACGCGAATGTCCTCATCGTGGGCGAGAGCGGTACCGGCAAGGAGCTGGCCGCCAACGCGCTGCACGCCAAGAGCACGCGGGCCAGCGGTCCCATGGTCAAGATCAACTGCGCCGCGCTGCCGAAGGACCTCATCGAGTCCGAGCTCTTCGGCCACGTCAAGGGCGCCTTCACCGGGGCCACCACCGACAAGCCCGGCCTCCTCGAGGAGGCGCACAAGGGCTCGGTCCTCCTCGACGAGATCACCGAGATGCCGATGGACCTCCAGGCCAAGCTGCTGCGCGTGCTGGAGGACCGCCAGGTGCGCCGGCTGGGCGGCTCGCGCACCGTGCCGGTGGACTTCCGCCTCCTCTGCTCGACCAACCGCGACGCCGAGACGGCGGTGCGCGAGGGCAAGCTCCGCCAGGACCTGTACTTCCGGATCAACACGGTGACGGTGTCGATGCCGCCGCTCCGCGAGCGCGGGTCGGACATCGCGCTTCTCGCCAAGTCGTTCCTCGAGCGCTTCCGGGAAAAGCACATGCGCCCGGTGGACGGCATCGATCCCGAAGCCTATCGCCGGCTCCTCGCCTATCAGTGGCCGGGCAATGTCCGCGAGCTCGAGCACGCCATCGAGCGCGCGGTGCTCGTGGCGCGGGGCAAGGAGATCACGCTTGCCGACCTGCCCGAGTCGCTCCGGGCCGAGATGGGGAGCGTGACCGCATCCCAGCCTTCGTCGGGCTCGCTCGAGGAGATCGAGCGCGTGTCCATCGTGCGCGCGCTCGAATCGACCGGCTGGAACAAGCAGGCGGCCGCCGCGGTGCTGGGGCTCCGGCGCCCCACGCTCTACTCGAAGATGCGGCGCCACGGCATCCCGCAGCGCCGGGTCTAGCCCCGCCACCAGCGAACACGGCAACGTCAGACCGGCGACGCCCCGCCCCAAGCCTCCCTGCCTAAGTGCCTGAAGTATTGTCGTTCCTGACTCGGCAGCCCTATTGCTTCGAAGGGGCCAGGGGTAGGCCGATGCGGACCATGCTCATTGTCGATGACGAGCCCGCGTGGCGGAGTCTCTACGCGGCCGAGTTCAAGTCGCGCTTCCGCCTTTTCGAAGCGGCCGACGGGCTCGAAGCGCTCGGGCTACTCGAGCGCTCGCAGCCCGACATCATCGTGCTGGACCTCCGACTGCCCCGCCTGAACGGTCTCGACTTTCTCCGCGCCCTCGGTCGGCTCGGCCTCAACATCCCCGTCGTGGTCTGCTCGGCGCTGGTGTCGGAAGACGGGGACTTCTCGGTGCCCGGTGCGCGCGCCGCCCAGAAGACCGCCGATCTCCACCACGTGCGGACCGCGGTCGAGGAGGCCCTCGCGGAGTGCGAGACGACGCCCGCCGTCAGTTCCCGGTCCGATCGGCGCTGATCGCCTAGTTCACGAGCAACCTGCCTAGCCCCGAGGCACTTGCCTCCGCCCTGCCTATTCTGTGGGCAGGATCGCCGACCATGGGATCCCGCCTTGGCCCGTAACATCCTGATTTTCGTCCCTCCACCATTTCTTCATCGAGGCGGCACGGTAGGTGCAACTCGCCGCGCCGGGAGGCCACCATGAAAAAGATCGAAGCGATCATCAAGCCTTTCAAGCTCGACGAGGTGAAGGAGGCCCTCACCGGCATCGGGGTCATCGGGATGACCGTGTCCGA
>JBKPDT010000396.1:0-7922 GCA_046728035.1 Candidatus Methylomirabilota bacterium
CCGGAGGTGGCCGGCTCCTCGCGCAAGAAGAGCAGCACGGAGACGTACAGGATCCAGACCGCCGTGGCGATCGCGGCGCCCAAGCCGGCGGGCGTGAGGAACACGATCGCGATCGCGATCGCGACGAAGCCGAGCCAGCGCGGCAGCGGCCCGCCGTGACGCAGGATGATGACCGACGTGGCGAGCAGCGCCACGAGCAGGCCCATGGCGAACGGGATGAAGAACAGCTCGCTGAGCACCGACAGGGTGTGGGTGACCTCGGCGGGGACGTCGCCGGCAGTCTCCGCGGCGGCGGCGTCAAACCCGAAGATCGAGGCAAGCCCGACCCCGGCGATCAGGAACCCGCCGAAGGCGATCGCGGCGAGCCGCCCGGGCTCGCCCTCCGCGCGCCGCAGCGTCGCCCGCACGCTGCCGCCGAACCAGACGAGGAGTGCCGAGGCCAGGCCGCCGAGCTGGGCGGCGGCGAGGCCCCTCGAATCGTTCTCGGTCCACCACCTCACCACCTCCTCGGTCGCCGCATCGGCGGCAGGTGGGCTGCCTTCGATGATGAGAGCGACGACGATCAGGACGAAGAAGGCGGCGCCGGCCAGCGGCGTGAGGCGACGCCCGAGGCGATACTGGATTGGTGGCATAGCATGACGTTATGACAGTTACTGTTGGTTGGTCAACCCCTGCCAGAACCGGATAGACTGCTGACTATGAGCCCGACCGGGTTGCGCGCACGCAACAGGGCGCGCACGCGCGACGACATCATCGAGGCCGCCCTCGGCCTGTTCGAGGAGCGGGGCTACGACGCCACGACGTGCGAGGACATCGCCGCCGCCGCCGACGTCTCGGTCCGCACGTTCTTCCGCTACTTCGACACCAAGGTCGACGTCGTGCTCGCTGGGCGCAGCGACGAGGAAGGCCCCCAAGCCGTCATCGCCGAGGTGCTGGACCGGCCCGCCGGCGAGCAACCGGTCGAGGTGCTGCGCCAAGCGCTCCGGCACCCCATCGGCGTGGTGGAGTCCCAGCGAGACCTGGTCGTCCGCCAGTTCCGGGTGATGATGGCAACCCCTAGCCTCGAGACCCTTCGGCGCGAGCAGTTCCACAGGTTCGAGGAACCGTTGGCCGCGGCCATCGCCACGCGCCTCGGCCGGCAGCCCGGCGATCTCGACGCGCGGCTGCTGGCCGCGGCAACCGCCGCCGCGCTCCGGATCAGCATCGAGCGCTGGGTGGCGTCAGGAGCGCGACGAGGGACCCTCCGGCCGCTGGTGAACGAGGCCTTCGACCGCCTGGAGCACGGCTTGGGCGCGTCGAAGCGGGCCGCAGCGCGCTAACTACTTCGACCTGAAGAAGACGACCTGAAGGTGGCGTGTGAGCTGGGCTTCGCCGCGGGGGTGCTTACGACCGGGCCTGAATGCTGAGACGATGGCCTCAACATCTCTGACCTGAAGGTTGAGGCCATCGTGCTCAGGCTCGCCGATACCGCGAGGCGGGCCAGGTGCGTCGAGCTCGGTGAGCAAGCCCCCTTCGAGGTCCCAGAACGGGCTTGAGATAACGACGGTTCTCGCGCGGCGGACTGGCCGGAAGAGGTGCGCAGAACGTCGGCCCACAGCGCGCGATTCGACGCCACGGCCTGGGTTCAGGGCAGGTCAGGCGGCTGCGCGACCGTGGGCGCGAATCTCGGGGAGTCCTTCGACGTTGGGAGTTCCTACCCACGCCGACGGTTTGCATCGGTCGCCGCGCAACCGGCGGCTGCGAGCGGCTCACAGCACGCGTCGCGGGCGCGCGTTCTGGAGCACCGTTCGGTTGGCCGTTTCCGTACACGGATCGCCGAATATCGGCGCCGGCGGCCCTGGCTGGCGTGGCAGGGCCGGCCGCGCTGCCGCGGGAGCTCTCGCAGATCACCCATTTCCGGGCGCCTCCGCTGTCAGTGTCGTCGGGAACCGCGTCAGCTCACGCTGCCCGTCATCACCCATGCCGCGATTTGCGAACAGCCTTGCTCGTAGATGATCGTCCGCTTCTCGAGCTGGGTGCCGCGGCGGACGGTGACGGCCGAGAGATCGGCCGGTTCGTCGACTTCGAGCCGATGCCACCGGTCGCGGGGCACGATCGCCGCCTGGCCGGGGAGGAGTCGCACGAGCTCGTCGGGCGTGTCCGGCTGGGCGGCGCGGAGATAGAGCGGGTCGCGCCGTGCAGGCAGCACACAGCCTCGTCTGCGAGCGGGTGCTTCTCCCAGTGATCGGCGTGGACGTCGTCGTCGGTCTCGACGTGGAAGATCGTCAGACGCAAAACACCACCAATCGGCGTCGCGGTCTGCCATCCGGCCTTCGTCGGCGCAGATGGTCCCACGCGACTCGAAGTGGAGGTCGTGGGTGAACAGGTCGACGATGGTGCTGCTCGGGGTCATGTCACACATGGCTCGCACCGTCACGAGCACAACTGCCTGTCGTCTTGGAGAGACGTTCCCCCTCGTGGCCTGCGCACCGGCCTTGGCCGGCCGGCGCTGGCGGCTGTGTCACGTCTTGGACGCGTGTTCCGGGGCGGCCCACGCGACGTCGTCGACCGCGAGCCACGGCGCGACCGCAACGGCTGTGGGTGTCACTCCGGCGAAGGCCATGGTGTCCCGATGGAGGTGGGACTGGTCGACATAGCCGCTTTCTGCTGCGACCCGGGCGGCGCTGTGACCCGCGGCGAGGTGGTGGGCGGCGTGGTCGAAACGGACCAGCCGCGCGGCGCGTTTGGGGGTGAGGCCGATCTGGGATCGGAACCGGGACCACACGCGTTTACGGCTCCATCCGACCTCGGCTGCCAGTTGGTCGACCCGAACCCGCCCCCGGCTGGTGACCATCTGCTCCCAGGCGAAGGCGACCTCGGGGTCGACCGCCGGGCCTGCCTCGTGTCGTCGAGCGAGCGCAGCCTCTGCGATCGCGAACCGGTCGTCCCACGACGCGGCAGCGCGCAGTTGCTCCTGGGTTCGTGTGGCGTCGCGGCCCCAGAGGTCGTCGAGGGCGACCACCGTCCCGCCCAGCTGCGGGGAGGCACCCAGTACCGCGTGCGCGACCACCGGCGACAACCGCACCTGGAGGCACTCGATGTCCCGGCCGCGCACTCGAACGCTGCCGGGCGCGAGTCCGGCGACGACGCTGCCTTTGTGCTGCCGACCAGTCGCGTCGTCGACGGCGAGCAGCCCTTCGCCGAAGTCGACGACCACCGTGACAGCAGGGTACGGGACCGTCTCGAGGTCGACCAGGTCCGGGGCACGATCGCGGAAGCCGGCCATGCTGACCCCCGGAAGCCGGCCGGGCCGCGACGGGGTGGCGATGTCCCAGATGGCCGCGGCGTCATGAGTCGACTCGGCGGAGCGCATGGTCGCCAGGCTACGAGCCACCTCCAGCGGTCGCGCGGCGACGCGACATCCATCCAAGACGCACCCCGGACACCCGACGACGCTGAGGGCCCAGCACCCGGACCGGAAAGGACCGCTCGTGATGCGCTCCCCGATCGACCCGTTCACGCCGGCCGTCGAGCTCGCCGCCGCTATACGCCGCAAGGAGGTGAGCCCGGTCGAGGTGGTCGATAGCTACCTCGAGCGGATGGACCAGCTCGACTGCCGGCTCAACGCGTTCTGTCACCGGGCCGACGACGACGTCCGCAAGGCCGCGTCTGGCGCAGCTGATGCGGTGATGCGGGCCGCCTCGACCGAGGACCTCCCGCCGTTCCACGGTGTCCCGCTGCCGATCAAGGACCTCCTCGATGTGGCCGGCTGGCCCACGACCCACGGGTCCGCGGGCGCCAGCCAGGCGCCGGCCGCAGCAACGGACCCGGTCGTGCAACGGTTCGTGGACGCGGGGTTCGTGCTGCTCGGCAAGACCACCACCTCCGAGTTCGGCACCGTGCCCTTCACCGAGAGCGAGGCCCTGGGCATCTGCCGCAATCCGTGGGACCCGGACCGCACACCAGGCGGGTCGTCGAGCGGCGCGGGCGCGGCCGTCGCCGCCGGAATGGCCCCCATCGCCCACGGCGCCGACGGCGGCGGGTCGATCCGCATCCCGGCGTCGTGCAACGGCCTCGTCGGGCTCAAACCCACCCGGGGCCTGGTCACCAACGTGACCGTCGACCTCGAAGGGTTCGCCACGAACGGCGTGCTCACCCGCTCGGTGGCAGACACCGCGGCCGCCATTGACGTGCTCGCCCGCCACGATCCAGCCGCGTGGTGGTCACCCCCGACCCCGCGGAGGTCCTTCGCCAGCGCGATGACGATGGTCTCACCGACCGGGCTGCGGATCGGTGCGCTCACCGAGTCTCCGGTCGACGGGCTGAGCGTGGACCCGGTGTGCGCGGCCGCGGTCGACGCCACGCTTCGGGCGCTCGAATCGGTCGGCCACCACGTCGTCGACACTGCCCTTCCGCTGCCCCCGACCGACGATCTGGTCGCGGCGTTCACGACGATTTGGAACGTCGGCGGTGCCGGGATCCCGCTCGCGGACCCGAACCGCGTCGAGCCCCACAATCGGGCCCTGCGTGACGCGGCACGAGCGATCGACTCGTGGGCCTACGCAGAAGGCGTGAGGAAGACTCAACACTTGTCGCGGCGCATCGTCGAAGCATTCGTCACCAGCTTCGACCTCCTCGTCACGCCCACCATGGCGTGCCTCCCGCCACCCGTCGGCGCCTGGCGAGCAGGCACCGACGACGATCCCCTGACGGCACTGCTGAACAGCTACCCAATGGCCGTGTTCACGTCGCTGTTCAACGTGACCGGCCAACCGGCGATATCGGTCCCCATCCACCACGACGACGCCACCGGCCTGCCCGTCGGCGTCCAGATCGTCGCTGCACCATGGCGGGAAGACCTCCTACTCCAGGTGTCTCGCACCCTCGAGCTCGCACACCCCTGGACCGATCGCCGCCCGACTGTCATCTGACCTGTGGCGAACTTCGACCCATCGTCGAGAGACTCGAGATGTCCCGTGACATCGCCGCCTCGCCCGACGTGGTCTACGCCGCCATCACGGACGTGACCCGAATGGGCGAATGGTCCAAGGAGTGCTACGCCTGCGAGTGGCACGAGGGCTTCGACCGCCCGGTCGTCGGTGCCACCTTCGACGGTCACAACCGCCACGGCGAGCACGAGTGGACCACCCAGGGCAAGGTCGTCGAGGCGCGCCCGGGACGGGCGTTCGCGTTCGAATGCTCGATGATGGACTTCCACTACTCGACCTGGGGATACGTCATCGAGCCCACGGAGACGGGATGCCGGGTGACCGAGTGGAACGAGGACCTGCGGCCCGAGTCCGCGCTGGAGTTCAGCAAAAAGGTCTCGGGCGTGGAGGACCGGACAGAGCGTAACCGTCAGACGATCAGCGGCACGCTCGAGCGCCTCGCCGCCGCCCTCGAAGGCTGATCCGCCCGGTGCTCGGCCCATCCAGTTAGCGCACCGGCCGCCGCCGAGCCCCTGGCGCAGCGTCCATGCGCAATCCGGGATTCGCAGGCGGGCGGCCGCGTGATGGGCCACGTGAAGCATCTCCGGTGTGGTGGCCCATCGGCTCTTGATGGCATGCAGATATCGACGCCAACGACAGCCTCTGGCACACCGCCGAGACCTCGCCCCGCGACTTCTGGACCACACCCGCGTAGCCGGCCCTCACCCCCCGGAACAAACGTCCAAGACCCAGGGCGGGAGCAGCGATGAAGATCGCTGCATGTGGACAATGCGGAGGAAGGCGACGCCGCGGTTGCTCGGGCTCGCGGCGTTCAGTCTGGTGGTCGCCGCGTGCGGCGGTGACGACGGCGGCCGGAAGGACGGCGACGGCGGTGCTGTCGTCGACGTCTACGAGGGGCACACCAGCGATGCCTACGACGGGACGACCAACTGGATCTGCCACCCGGATCGGGACGACGATCAGTGCCGTGACCTGTCGACCACCGAGATATCCCCCGGGGGATCGACCAGCCAAAGGGATCTGGGAGTGGCGGAGGACCCACCGGTCGACTGCTTCTACGTCTACCCGACGGCCTCCTCCGACCCGGGGCCGCTGGCCGACCTCGACGTCGACGACTCCGAGGAGTCCACCGTCCGGGCCCAGGTGGCGCCGTTCGCCACGACATGTCGGGTCTTCGCCCCGGCCTACCGCCAGATCCCGCTGGCCGTCGTGAGCGCTGGGCGGGACTCGGCCAGCGACGACGACCGGGAGAGGGCGTATCGTGATGTGCTCGACGCCTGGCGGACCTACATCTCCCAGCACAACGACGGCCGGGGTGTCGTGCTGATCGGCCATTCGCAGGGCACCGACCATCTGCAGCGCCTGATCGACGACGAGATCGCGCCCGAGCCGGCGCTACGGGAGAGACTCGTGTCGGCCATCCTGCTGGGGCGCAGCACGAGCGCGGCCAGCTTCGACGGCGTCCCACCCTGCGAAGCGGCCGATCAGGTCGGCTGCGTCATCGCCTTCGTGTCTTACCCGGCCGAGGCCCCACCCGGGGCCGACGGTCACTTCGGCAGGACGGGTGAGGACGGCACCCGGGCCTGGTGCGTCGACCCCACCGATCTGACTGGCGGGGGCCCGGCGGACGTGATCGTCCCGTCCCAGATGTCGTTGCTCGGCGGGGTAGACCTCGGCCTGCACGTCGCCACCCGCTACGTCGTGCTACCGGATGCCGTCGACACCAGCTGCGCCGAGACCGCCGACCACACCCACCTGGCGGTACGCCCGGCCGGCGGCTGGGAGCCGGACGAGATCGCTGGGCTTACCACCGAGCGCCTGGGCCACCCCTGGGGCCTCCACCTGCACGAGATCAACCTGGTCATGGGCGACCTTCTGGACATCGTGGCCACCCAGGCCGCGGCGTACGCCGGCAGGTAGCCCCCGCTCACGAAACCGGGGTCGCGGACGGTCCCCACCAGGTGAGCCAATGGCTCGCGGTAGGGATGCAGCTGCGGTGTATGCCGCCGGGGACCCGAGTAGTTGGAGGTGGACGGCCGCGACCCCGGTCGAGGGTCCGGCCGTCGAGCAACTCGGGGTCGCTGGGGTCCTTGCTGCGGTCCTTTCTGGCGTCGTGGGCGAAGCCCAACAGCAGGCCGTAGCCGACGTGACGGCGGCGCCGAATCGGTGGAAGCACACTGCCCGGTGGTCAGGTCATGCTCGAGCAGGACGTCGAACTCGACGGGCACATCGGAGTCCACCCGGTTGCCGCGCCGCGCGAGGTCGACCACCACATGGTCGCCGTCGTCGTAGCCGTTCACCGGGTGGTACACCATGCCCGGCTCGACCTCGAACCAACGGACGTCGGCCGCCTCGGCGGCTCGGCGCAGCACCCCGACCACCTCTCCCCCGCTCGCGCCACCCTGGCCCGCCGCCGGGCTCCCGCTCACGAGGACGGCTTGTCGGCGGGCCATCGCGACCTGCCCAACCGCGGCCAATCCGCTCCCAGCGGCGGCCAGCCCGCAGAGTGATCGCGTGCGAGGTCAAGAGGTAGGTCGCTACGCCGTACGCCTTCCTCCCGGCGATCGGGCCCATCCCAACCGTCGATGACGACGTCCGACTCTGCGATCAAATCAGTGAACACCGGCGTCGCAGCCGCATAGACATCGCTTCCGCAATGGACCTCGAAGGCGGGCTCGTCTGGGTAGATCTCCGAGGTCCAGAACACCTGAGGATCGTCGTTGGACCGCTGCACGACGTAGAGCAACGTTCCCGGCTCCTTCTCGGTCTGTGGCAGCAAGGATGCGAAGGCTGCCAGGAACTCGTTGCCCTTCCCCTCCTTCACACGGACGCGGGCGAGCACCGCAATCTGTGGCATGGGAGTCTCCTGGGTTGAGGTCGGGCCCGAGGCTACAGACGATGCGGCCGCGATCTTGACGTGCCCAGAAGTCGCCAAAGCGCGCTACTACCGACGGGCCGTGCATTAGGCGTTTGGGGACACGCGGCATTTCAGAT
>JBKPDT010000397.1:0-5682 GCA_046728035.1 Candidatus Methylomirabilota bacterium
GAAGGTGCCGTCCGGGCACTGGCCCACGAACGCGACCCTGAGGGGCGGATTGGGGTCAGGCGTCGTCCCCGCCTCGATGAAGTTGTCCGTCTCCACGATCAGGCGGCCGTCGGCGGCCGTGGAGCCATCCGGGCACTGGAAACGGGGTCGACCAGCGCGCGGAGGCAACTTGCTCTGTGAAGCCCTTCGCGGCCGAGGCGACGGCCGGTACAACAAGCAACGCTAAGGCGGCGAGCAGGAAGGCGACGGTGTACGGCCGGGGAGGTCGGTCGGTGGATCGGCTTCGCGGCAACCGCAGACCACGCATGAGCGAACTCCTTTCTTAAGCCTGGAGGCGCTTCACGATCGCGCACGTTTAACCGGAGTACGCACGAAGGCGCCTTCCGGTTCACGAGGCGGAGGCCCGCTCCGCCAGGCTAGTCGGAGCGTCGCTGTCTGCCGCTCGTGCCGGCGCTCGCGGATGCTGCCGCGATCACCGCGACGAGCGCCCCCGTCAGCAGCGGCGTCAAGCCGCTGGCCTCGCACGAGGAGGAGCGCCACTACCGTGAGACGGCGATCGTCGGGCGCCTGGTCGGGACGCCGGCCTCCGTGATTCCCGCGAGCCTCGCTGACTTCCGGGAGTACATGCGCGCCCAGCTCTCGGGGCCCGACCTTGTGCGTCACTAACCCCGCCCGGGAGGTCGCAGCCGTCATCCTCGAGGCGAGGCTGCCTCCGCCGCTTCGCTTCGTGGGCCGGCGCACAGGCTCTAGAGGGCCGCCCTCCTGCCGGCGCGGCTGCGGGAGGAGTACGGCCTCGGCTGGGGCCGGACGCGGTCGCCCTCGCGCTCGCCGCGGGCCCGCTGCGCCTGGTTGCAACACCCCTCTTCCTCGCGGCGGCACGCACCTCGCCGTCCACGGCCGCATATATGGAGGCGGCGTCGGTGATCGCGGAGGGATAGTGTCTGCAGGTAGCACCTGCGAGGGTGAAAGGCGGGCGCGAAGTTCATGCCGATTCCGACTGAGCCGATCGGGAGCATTCCGAGGCCGCGGGAGCTGATCGAGGGGATGGAGGCGGTCGCGGCCGGTCGCATCCCTGGTCGCGAGCTCGATTCGCTGTTCGAGGAGGCCGTGCGTGACACGATCGAGCGCTTCGAGGCGACCGACTCGCCGGTGATCACGGACGGGGAGCAGCGGAAGCCGAGCTTCGTCACCTACCCGATCGAGGGTCTTGCGGCCTTGGCGCCCGACGGGGTCACGATCCCCTTCGAGGACGGCCATGAACGGCAGCTGCCGCGGCTGACCTCCGGCCCCTTCCGCTACCGGACGCACGCCGAGTCCTACCTAGAAGCGGCCGGCAGGTACGCGCGCAGGCCGCTGAAGCAGGCGGTCATCTCCGCCTCGGCCCTGAGCCTTCTCTACCCGCCGGACGGGATCGCCGGCTACCCGCGGGAGTCGTTCCTCGCCGACCTCGTGCGCGAGGCCGACGCCGACATCCGCGGGTGCCTCGCCAGGGGCGCCGCAAGCGTGCAGATCGACTTCACCGAGGCGCGCCTCTCGCTCAAGCTCGACCCGAGCAAGCGGCTCCTGCACGAGTTCATCGCCCTCAACAACCGCGTGCTGGAACGCTTCTCGCCCGGCGAGCGGGAACGGATCGGCGTGCATACCTGCCCCGGCGGCGACCGGGACTCGACCCACAGCGCCGACATCGACTACGCCGAGCTCCTCCCGGATCTGTTCACGCTCAACGCGCGCAACTTCTATATCCAGCTCGCCAGCGAGAAGGAGCGCGCCACGGTGCTGGCCATCATCAGGGAGCACGCGCGGCCCGACCAGCGGATCTTCGTCGGCGTGATCGATCCGCTCGACCCGCGCGTGGAGACTTCAGAAGAGGTGAAGGAGCGGGTACTCGAAGCGGCCGAGCACATCCCGCTCGCACGGCTCGGCACGACCGACGACTGCGGCTTCGCCCCCTTCGGAGACGACACCTCCACCGCCCGGGAGACCGCCTTCGAGAAGATCCGCGCCCGCGTGCTCGGCACCCAGCTCGCCGCCCGCCAGCTCGAAGCCTGACGCTCGGCCGCCTCGCCGCTAGGTGACCTTACGCCCTCTCGCCCGCCTTCGCCTCTCGATTCTGGCCGTCCCGGCAGACGGGGTGAGGATGCTGGTGTGGCCGTCCTCCCAACGCACGCGGAAGCATGGCGGCTCCTCCCGCAGCACCTCTTCGACCACCCCTCTGCGCCCCGGCTGGGCAACCCGCTGCGACTCGACGACGATCGCATCCCCCGGCTGCGCCTCCACCCTTTCTCACCTCCCGACGCGGACTCGGTCCGATCAAGCGTTGCGTTCCGGGCGCGAGCGACAGTAGAGTCGCACTCGCCCGGCGGAAGCAGTTTAGCTTCGGACTGGAGCGCCGGGCCGACACGCGCCTCCCAGGACAGACCGCATGACGACCGTTGAGGGCATATCGCAGCCTGAGGGCCGCCTTCCCCCCAGGGAGAAAGTGGTCGCGGGTCCGACGGAGCCGCTCCTCGAGGTACCCGTGGGCGTCATCCTCGCGGCGGGAACGGGCTCGCGCCTCGGCGGGCTGCCAAAGCCGCTCGTCCGCGTGGCCGGCGTCTCACTCCTCGAGCGGGCGGTGGCGACCTTCCGAAGGGCGGGGCTGGAGCGCATCATCGTCGTCGTCGGCCACGGAGGCGCGAGCGTGCGTGAGTTCGTCGCGCGGCGTCGCCTCGACGTCGAGCTCGTCGAGAACGGCGACTTCGCGCTCGGGAACGGCTCCTCCGTCCTCGTCGGCGCCCGCGCGGCCGCCGGCCGCTTTCTCGTCGCGATGGTCGACCACGTGGTCGAGCGCGAAGCCGTCACCCGCCTGCTCGCGAGCCGCGCCCCCTTCGCGCTCGCCGTCGACACGCAGCCGCGCCACTGCGACGTCGATGAGGCCACGAAGGTGCGCCTCGAAGGGGATCGCGTCGTGGCCGTGACCCGCGAGCTCGACGACCACGACGCCGTCGATGCCGGCCTCGCCGTCTGTGACCTCGCGGTGTCGGCCTGCGCGGAGCGCTCGCTGCTTGCGGGCGAGACGGCCTGGAACGCGGTGAAGCGACGCTGGCTTGGCGAGGGCGGCGAGATCGAGGCTGTCGATCTCGCGGGTCTCCCCTGGATCGACGTCGACACCCCCGCCGACGTGAGGCGCGCCGAGCGGCTCGTCGTCGCCGGTGCCGCGCGCAAGCCCGCGGACGGCCCCGTCGCCCGCCTCCTCAACCGCCGCCTCTCCTGGCGGCTCTCGCTCCTCCTCCTGCGGGCACGCATCTCACCCGATGCCGCCACCCTGTTTGCCTTCCTCCTCGCGCTTCTCGCCGCGGGCGCGCTCGCCGCCGGGCACGAATGGTGGGCGGCACTCCTGGCCGGGGGCATCCTCACGCAGATCGCCTCGATCGTCGACGGGGTCGACGGCGAGATCGCCCGGGCCTCGCTGCGCGCCTCGCCCGGCGGCGCCTTCCTCGACTCCGTCCTCGACCGAATCGCGGACGCCGCCCTCCTCGCCGGGCTCGCGCTTGCGGCCGGCCTCGACGCCGCCACCTGGGCCGCGCTCACGGCCGCCCTGTTCGGCTCCCTGCTCGTCCCCTACCTGCGGGCCAGCTACGAGGCCTCCTTCAGCCGTCCGTTCCCGTCCTCCGCCGCCCGGCTGGGCGCGGGGCGGGACGTGCGCCTCCTCGTCGTCGCCCTCGCCGCCCTCGCTCTCCAGCCCCTCTGGGGGCTCGTCGCCGTCGCCGTCCTCGCCAATCTCGAGGCCGCTCACCGCCTCGTCCGAGCGCGGCGCCTGCACACGTAAGCACGTCCGAGGCTTCAACGAGTCTCCTGGGGCGAGCCGCCAGGAGAACCAGCGTTTTTTCCGCACCTTCACCACCCGGTCTCCCACGTGGCCGGGAGCACGGCCACACTGGAGGCGGGAGCGGGCCAATCCCTCGGCGGGCGCTCCTTTGCGAGCTCCACGCCCATTCGACCTGGAGCGACGGAGCGCTCTCCCTCCGTGAGCTCGTCGACCTCTACGGCCGCGCGGGCTTCGAGGTCCTCTGCGTCACGGACCACGCGCTCCGAAGCGACGACCCCTGGTTCGCCGAGCAGCGGGCGAGGGACGGGACGCGGCGTGGTAGACGCAGGCAACTTCGACGCGTACCTCGCCGCCGTCGACCTGGAGGCCGAACGGGCGCTCGTCCGCTACGGGATGCTGGTGGTCCCCGGGCTCGAGCTCACGTACAACGACCTCGACCCGGACAGAGCCGCGCACGCCGTCGCCGTCGGCGTTCGCGCCTTCATTCCGCTCGAGTCAGGGCTCCTCGACGCCCTCCGCGCGGCGCGCGAGGCCGGCGCCGCACTCATCGCCGCCCATCCAAACGGCCCGACGGCCGACCCGATCCCCCTCAACACGACCTGCCGCTTCTGGCGTGAGTGGGACCGCTTCGCAGCCCTGGTCGACCGGGTCGAGCTCTTCAACCAGGCGAACCTCTATAGCTGGGTCGCGGCGCAGCACGTCCCGCTGGTCGCGTGCGGCGACTTCCACCGCGCCGAGCACCTCTCCTCCTGGAAGACCCTCTTGCCCTGCCCGCAGAGCAAGGAAGCCATGGTCGACTACTTGCGCTCCCCCGCCCCCGCTTACCTACTCCCCTTCCGCGCCGAGACCGCCCAACAGGCCGCCGCCTGAGCCCGCCGCAGCGGGATAAGCCGTGTGCCGCCAGTGGCTGCACGGACGACGGACCTTCCGATTCACCGCGCGGCTGGTTCCGCTCAACCCGAGCGCTGGACGGCGGCCACGCCGGCCTCGATTCGCCATCGGTCCGGCCGTGTATCCAGTCCGGGTCCAGTCGCTCGATCTCGGTCCACCACATGGCCCGCGCTCATCCTGGACATCGAGGTGCGGATAGGCCGGGGGGGTCCCCACTCCCGTCTCGCCCGAGTTCCAGGGCTTCGCCTACGTGCTGGAAGGAGAGCCGGCGTTGGGCGGATGCAGACCGACAACGACGTCCAGGTCGTCGTCTTCGACAGTACCGACCCGGAGTTCTTCATGGCGCACCTCGATCCCTCCGGACGGAGGAGGTCGACGACCCGCCCGGGCAGCGGTTTTGGCGACGAGTCAAACGCGGCCGCAAACGGCGGCGGCTTCAGCTTCAGCATCCGGCCGCGGGCTCCACGTCGTAAGCTGACGGGAAGTCGGCACGAGGCACGAGGTTCAGCATGTGCTGGTCGAAGCACGAGCGTGAAGAGTGGGAGCGCCTGCAGCGCGAGCGTGAGGCTGGGCGCCCGCGCACGATCTCGGCGATCGGGCCGGAGGTAGAAGAGCCGGACGCGCCCGAAGAAGAGGCCGATGAGCGCGAGGGCGAGCTCGTCCGCATCCAGCGCCGATTTGCACTGGCCCGGAGGCCCGCGCGTGTTCGACGGGCCCCTTCGGCTGAAGGCGTCTCGTCACGCCAAGATGCCACCTGGCGGACCACGGTCAGTCTGCGATCGAGACCCCTCTCGTATCGTCAGCCCAGGCTCTCGATGCGAACGGCTCCGTTCTCCTCGACTAGAAGCACGCCGGCACCCTTCGAGATCGGCTCCACCATGCGGCCCGTCAGGCCGAGGACGGCGGCCTCGTTCGTCGGGCTGTGCCCGGCGACGAGGGCGCGGCCGCCTTCGGGGAGCCCGTCGAGGATGCGACGCAGCGCG
>JBKPDT010000398.1:0-29737 GCA_046728035.1 Candidatus Methylomirabilota bacterium
TGAGGCCGTTCAGGGCCCGCACGATGTCGCCGGGCCGCTGTGCGGTGCCCGAGGGCATGTTCTCGGTGGCCGCGATGAGGCCGTGCACCTCCACGGGCAGGCGCAGTCGGGGCAGCGCCTGGAAGATCCCGAGCACGGCGGCGGCGCCGGACATGTCGTCCTTCATGCGCAGCATGCCGTCGGCGGACTTGAGGTCGAGGCCGCCTGAGTCGAAGGTGATGCCCTTGCCGATGACGACCACCCGTCGGCGCGCGCGGCGCCCCGGCGCGTAGGTCAGGTGAATGAAGCGGGGCGGCTCCTGGCTGCCCTGGGCCACGCCGAGATAGGCGCCCATGCCGAGCTTGGCGCAGGCCTCCCGGTCCAGCACGCGCACGCGGAGGCGCCCCGCCTTCGCAAGCTCCTGCGCTCGGGCAGCGAGGAAAGATGGTGTCACCACGTTGGCCGGCTCGTTGACGAGGTCGCGGGCCAGCGCGGTGGCGTCGGCGCCGATCTCCCCGAGGCGCGCGCCGTCGCGGGCGGCGGCCTGGAGGCGGCGCTCCGGCTCGAGCACGGCGAGTGAGGCAAGGACCTTGCCGTTCTTCTCCTTCAGGTACTTGTCGAAGCGGTAGGTGCCGAGTCGCGCCCCCTCGACGGTGGCCTGGGCGCGCTCGCGCGCGGGGATGCCGGCGGCGGGCAGGTACATCGCCACCGTGGACGCCCCTAGGTCGCGCGCGCGGCGGGCCGTCGCCGCGGCGGCGCGGCGCACCGTCTCCGCCTCGGCGCTCCGCTTCGGGCCGAGCCCCACCACCATCACGCGCGCCGCCGGCAGCGCGCCATTGGTGAAGAAGTACGAGATCTGGCCCGGCTTGCCCTCGAACTTCTCGGCGGCGAGCACGCGCGACAGCACGCCGCCGAGCCGCGCATCCATCTCGGCCAGCTCGCCGGCCGGCCGCGCCTCGTCGCTGTGGCGGCCGATCACGACCACATCGGCGCGGCTCTCGGCGGGGCGGCGGCGGTCCAGGGACACTCTCATCGGGGGCTTCTCCTTTGGGGCTCGGGTGACAGGGTGGCGCGAAGGGCCACCGCCCGGTGAATCATGTCGGCGAGGCCATCGGTGGTGTCATAGCGCGCGAGCTCGCCCAGGGGTACCCAGCGCGCGTCGGCGGCGTCGCTGGCCGCGCGCAGGGTGCCCCCCGTCGGCTCCGCCACGTAGTCCACGATCACCCAGTGGTACCGGACGCCGAGGGCGCTCGGCGCGGGATCGCGCACCACGCGGTCGATGACGCCGCAGACGTCGAGCACGCGCACGGCCAGGCCGCACTCTTCCTTCACTTCCCGGCGCACGGCGTCTTCGAGCCGCTCCCCGAGGTGCACCAGCCCACCGGGCAAGCTCCACTTCCCCTGCGAAGGCGGGTGGCCCCGCTGGACGAGGAGTACGCGGTCGCCCTCGAGCACGACCGCGCCCACGCCGACGCGTGGAGCGTCCGGATACTCGCGCGGCACGTCGCTCACCGCGCGCTCCCCCTCACCCTGCCCTCTCCCTGCCCTCTCCCCCGAGGGGAGAGGGTTGGGATGAGGGGCGAGGGGCGACGCCGACCACCCGGCCCGCGCGCGTCCAGTCCGCGGACCCGTACTTGTCCCGCGCGAGCGCCTCCGCGAGCTCCGTCTCCGCAGAGGTGAGGCCGCCCGGGGCCAGGTCGAGGCGGTGGACGCGGCGGAAGCCGTCGGCGAGGCGGTCTCGCGTCTCGTCGAAGGTCGGGCGCCGGCCGAGCACCGTCTCCAGCGTGGTCATGCCGGCGAGCGGCTCACGCTCGGTGGGGAAGACCTGCGCGAGGCGGTCGCGATCGGCGCCGAGCATCACCGCGCCATGCTGGAGGAAGCCCGTGCCCTGGCGGCGCTGCGCGCTGCCCACGAGCTTGAGGCCGTTAACCTCCAGCTCGTACGAGCCCGTGCGGGCGAAGCAGAAGGCGGGCATGGTCCGCGGGTCGGACGGCTGCGCGGGGACCATGGCGACGGGCGCGCCCAGGGCGACCAGACCCGCCTCGAGCGCCGCGCCGATCCATCGATAGGTCGCGAGGAGGTCGTCGGCACCGGGAAAGTCCCCCGTCGCCGCGGCCACGCTATAGGTGAGCTCGCGCTCCGGCCCCTCGTGGAGGATGGCGCTGCCGCCGGTGGGGCGGCGCACCACGCCGATCCCCATGCGCTCGGCGGCGACCAGATCGACCCGGCCGTCCAGGAGCTGGCCGTAGCCGAGGGAGACGGTCGGCGGGTCCCAGGCGAAGAACCGTAGCGTGGGCGGCCCGCCGCCCCCGAGCCGCGAGAGGAGGAGCGCCTCGTCGAGCGCCATGTTGGCCGCCCCGTCGAGCGGCTCGGTGACGAGGAGCCGGAACTGCTCGGTCACCCCTGCCCGCGCGTCCACTTCAGCACGGGCTGGCGGGCCGCGAGCGTCTGGTCGAGGCGCCGCACCGGGGTGGTGACGGGCGCCTCGTGGATCCGGTGGGGGTCCGTCTCCGCCTCCCGGGCGATCTGGATCATGGCGTCGCAGAACGCGTCGAGCGTTTCCTTGGACTCGGTCTCGGTGGGCTCGATCATGAGCGCCTCGTCGACGATCAACGGGAAATACGTCGTCGGAGCGTAGAAGCCGAGATCGAGGAGTCGCTTGGCAATGTCGGTCGCGGAGACTCCGAGCTTCTTCTGCCGCCGCGCCGAGACCACGCATTCGTGCATGCACGGGCCGGCGGTGGCGCGGTCGTAGTCGCCCTCGAGGCGCTTGAGGATGTAGTTGGCGTTCAGCACGGCGTTCTCGGAGACCGCCCGGAGCCCGTCCGGGCCCATGGTGCGGATATAGGTGTAGGCCCGGACCAGCATGCCGAAATTCCCCCAGAAGGCTTGGAGCTTGCCGATGGACTGCGGCCGGCTCCAATCGAGCCGGTAGCCACCGTCCTCGTCCTTGACCACCACCGGCGTGGGCAGGAAGGGCGCCAGATGCGCCTTGATGCCCACCGGCCCCGCCCCCGGTCCGCCCCCGCCGTGCGGCGTGGTGAAGGTCTTGTGCAGGTTGAAGTGACACACGTCGAAGCCGAGATCGCCCGGCCGCGTGATGCCGAGGATGGCGTTGAAGTTGGCGCCGTCCATGTAGACCTGCACGCCCTTGGCGTGGCACATCTCGGTGATCTGGTGGATCCGGGACTCGAAGAGGCCCAGGGTGTTCGGCTGGGTGATCATGAAGGCGGCCACGTCCTCGTCAAGGTGCCGCTCGAGATCCGCCAAATCCACCTCGCCCCCCTCGTCCGACTTGAGCTGCACCACCTGATAGCCGGCCAGCGCGGTCGTGGCGGGGTTGGTCCCATGCGCGGAGTCGGGGATGAGCACCTTGTGGCGGCGCTCGCCGCGGGAGAGGTGATACGCGCGGATCATGAGGACCCCGGCGAACTCACCCTGGGCCCCGGCGGCGGGCTGTAGCGAGACCTGATCCATGCCCGAGATCTCGGCGAGGTCCCGGGCGAGCTCCCACATGAGCTGGAGCGCGCCCTGGCTGGCCGCCACCGGGACCAGCGGATGCAGGCGCAGGAAACCGGGCAGCCGCGCCATGTCCTCGTTGATCTTGGGGTTGTACTTCATGGTGCAGGAGCCCAGCGGATAGAAGTGCGTGTCCACGCCGTAGTTCATCTGGCTGAGACGCGAGTAGTGGCGGATCACGTCCACCTCGGAGACCTCCGGCAGCTCGGGCGGGGTCGTCCGCACGAACTGTTCGGGCACGAGGCTGGCGGGATCGGCGGAGGGCACGTCGAGCGTGGGCAGCGAGTGGGCGAAGCGCCCCGGAGCGGAGAGCTCGAAGATCAGCTTGTCGTAGGCCGGGCGGGCTTCCATCGTGCCCCTCAGGCCACCGCGGCGGCCAGCGCCGCCGCGTAGGCGTCGATCTCGTCCTTGGTGCGTCGCTCGGTCACCGCGACGAGGAGCGTGTTCTTCTCCGCGCGGTCGAAGGACTTGAGCGGCACGCCGGCGAGGATGCGCTCGCGGAGGAGACGCTTGACCACCCGGTCCGGCGCCTTCGGCAACGCGAGGGCGAACTCCTTGAAGAAGGGCGCGCTGAAGCGAAGGCGCACGCCGGGCACGGCCGCGAAGCGCTCCGCCGCGTAGTGGGCCTTGGCCGTCGCAAGCTCGCCCACGGTGCGCAACCCGTGCTTGCCCAGGATCGACACGTAGATGGTGGCCATGAGGGCGCAGAGCGCGACATTCGTGCAGATGTTCGAGGTGGCCTTCTCGCGCCGGATGTGCTGCTCGCGCGTCTGGAGGGTGAGGACGAAGCCGCGCTTGCCGTCCTTGTCCACGGTGGCGCCGACGAGACGTCCCGGCATCCGCCGCACCAGCTCGGCGCGCGCCGCGAAGACCCCGAGGTTGGGGCCGCCATAGCTCATGGGCACGCCAAGCCCCTGGCCCTCCCCGACCACGATGTCCGCGCCGAGGGCGCCGGGCGGGGTCAGGAAGCCGAGGTTCACGGGATCGGCGGCCACCACGAGCAGGGCGCCCTTGGCATGGGCGAGGTCCGCCGCCGCGCGCAAGTCCTCGAGACAGCCGAAGAAGTTCGGATACTGAACCACCACCGCCGCGGTGCGCTCCGTCACCGCCTTGCCGAGCGCCTCCAGGTCGGTGACGCCGTCTCCCAGACGCACCGCCTTGAGCCGGAGGTCGGGGCCCTCGCAGTAGGTCTCGACCACCTGCTGGTAGAGCGGGTTCACCCCACGGCTCCACGCGGTCTCGGCGCGACCGGTCACCGCGTGCGCCATCAACACGGCCTCGGCGAGCGAGGAGGCCCCGTCGTAGATGGACGCGTTGGCCACGTCCATCCCCGTGAGCTCGGCCATCATGGTCTGGTACTCGAAGATGCTCCGCAGGGTGCCCTGGCTCGCCTCGGGCTGATAGGGCGTGTAGGCGGTGAAGAATTCTCCTCGGGAAATGAGGTGGTTGATCGGGCTCGGGATGGCGTGATCGTAGGAGCCCGCCCCGACGAAGCACGCGAAGTCGTCGGCGGAGGCGTCCTTCGCGGCGAGCCCGCGCAGATGGCGGACGAGGTCGCCCTCGGCCATGGCCGCGGGCAGGTTGAGCGGCCGCGACAGCCGCGCCTTGGCGGGGACATTGGCGAGGAGGGCCTCGATGCTGGCGGCGCCGATTCGCGCGAGCATCTCCTTCTGCTGCGCGGGGGTGTTGGAGATGTAGCGCATGGCGAGGCCGCCCTCAGTGTCCGCCGCCGGCGATGAGCTGCTCGTACTGGGCGGCGGTGAGGAGGGAATCCGCCTCGGCGGACGCCGACATCTTGACCACGATCATCCAGCCCGCGCCGTAGGGATCGCTGTTCACCGTCTCCGGCTTCTTCGGCAGCTCGGCGTTGACCTCGACGACCTCGCCGCTGAGGGGGGCGAAGAGGTCGGAGACCGCCTTGACCGACTCCACCACGCCGAAGGTCTTCATGCTCGAGACCTTGGCGCCCACCTTGGGCAGCTCCACGAACACCACATCGCCCAGCTGCTCCTGGGCGAAGGCCGTGATGCCGATGCGCGCGCGATCGCCGTCGATCTTCGCCCACTCGTGCTCCTTGGTGTACTTCAGCTCTGCCGGAACGTTGGACATCGCGCCCCCCTACGACTTCTTGGCTTTGGAAGGACAGAACGGCGTGCGCACCACGCGCGCGCGCTGAGCGGTGCCGCGGATCTCCACGTCCCACGCGGTCCCGATGGCGGCGAGATCCGAGGGCACATAGCCCATGCCGATGCCGCGCTCCAGGCTCGGCGAGAAGGACCCCGACGTCACCACCCCCACGGGAGCCCCCCCGGCGAGGATGCGATAGCCGTGGCGGGGCACCTGGCGCTCGATCATCTCGAAGCCGATCAGCTTGCGCGGGATGCCGTTCGCCCGCATGGCCTCGATGGCCTCCCGCCCGATGAAGTCGCCCTTGGCGGGCTTGACCACCCAGCCCAGTCCGGCCTCGAGCGGATTGGTGGTCTCGTCGATGTCGTTACCGTAGAGCGCGAACTTCATCTCCAGTCGGAGCGTGTCGCGCGCGCCGAGCCCGATGGGCTGGATCCCGTCGGGCCGTCCCGCGTCGAGGAGCGCGTACCAGAGCCGCTCCGCCTCCACCGCGGGGACGTAGAGCTCGAAGCCGTCCTCGCCGGTGTAGCCGGTGCGAGAGATCACCGCGGGGACGCCCGCGACCTTGCCGTGGGTGAAGTGGTAGTAGCGCACCCCGATCACGTCGGTGTCGGCCAGCCGCCCCACGAGGCCCTCCGCCCTCGGCCCCTGCACCGCGAGGAGCGCGGTGTCCGCGCTCATGTTGCGCCAGGTGCCCTGGGGACCGTGCGCGGTCACCCACTGCCAGTCCTTGTCGATGTTGGAGGCGTTCACCGTGAGCATGTAGCGGGACTCGTCGAAGCGGTAGAGCGTGAGATCGTCCACGATCCCGCCCTCGGGATAACAGAGGAGCGAGTACTGCACCTGTCCCCGCGTGAGGGCGGCGGCGTCATTGGTGCAGAGCCGCTGGATGGCGGCCAGCGCCCCGGGACCTTCCACCTCGAACTCGCCCATGTGGCTGATGTCGAAGAGGCCGACGGCGGTGCGGACGGCGCGGTGCTCCTCGACGATGCCCGCGTACTGCACCGGCATCTCCCAGCCGCCGAAGGGGACCATCTTGGCGCCGGCCTTGACGTGAACGTCATAGAGCGGCGTGCGCTTGAGCGGACCGGAATCGTGGGCGGTCATCGGAAAGCCGGCCTCATCTTAATCGAAGGGCGGCGGTGCCGCAACGGGAGGCAGGGACACCGGGGTTCTGTGGCAGAATCAGCCCCATGGACAAGCGACGGCTCGGCCCCACCGGCATCGAGGTCTCATCGATCTGCTTCGGCGGCAACGTCTTCGGGTGGACCTGCGACGAGCCCACCTCGTTCGCGGTGCTGGACGCCTTCGTGGAGGCGGGCGGTGACTTCATCGACACCGCCGACGTGTACTCGCGCTGGGCGCCCGGTCACGTGGGCGGCGAGTCGGAAGTCATCATCGGCCGCTGGATGAAGGCGCGGGGGAACCGCCGTCGTACCATCGTGGCCACCAAGCTCGGCAACCCGATGGGCGACGGACCGGACGACAAGGGCCTGGCGCGGCGCCGCATCGCGACTGCGGTGGAGGATTCGCTGCGGCGCCTGCAGACCGACTACATCGACCTCTACCAGGCACACGTCGACGACGCGGCGACCCCGCTCGACGAGACGCTGCGCGGTTTCGACGACCTCGTCCGAGCCGGCAAGGTCCGCGCCATCGGGGCCTCCAACTACGGCGCCAAGCGCTTCGCGGAAGCCCTCGACGTGAGCGGCAAGCTGGGCGTGGCCGCCTACGCGAGCCTCCAGCCCTGCTACAACCTGGTCGAGCGCGCGGACTACGAGGCGGAGCTGGAGCCCCTCTGCCGCGACCGCGGCATCGCGGTGATCCCCTACTTCTCGCTGGCCGCCGGCTTCCTCACCGGCAAGTACCAGCGGGGCCAGGCTCCGCCCTCCACGCCGCGCGCGGCGGGCATCGGCAAGCGCTACATGAACGACCGCGGCTGGGTGGTGCTCGATGTGGTAAGAGCGGAGGCTAGTCGCCTCGGCGCCACTCCCGGCCAGGTCGCGGTGGCCTGGCTCCTCGCCCGGCCGAACATCACCGCCCCCATCGCGAGCGCGACCTCGGTGGCGCAGATGAAGGAGCTGGCGGGCGCGGCCCGGCTGCGTCTCGATCGCGACGCGGTCGGCCGGCTGGAGCGCGCAGGAGCGTAATCCTCGCGCTCCCCGCTCAACCCCGGCCGGCTTCGCCCTCGACGAACCGGACGCCGCTGGGCGCGCTCACGAAGATGACGGTCTCGTCGGTCGCCTCGAGGTCGTGGACGCCGCCCGGCGGAGTCCACAGGTAGTCGCCCGTCTCGACGACGACGTCGCCGATGCGCGCGCGCCCGGAGATCACGTAGACCTCCTCGCCTCCCGGATGGTCGTGCAGGGGAACGCGCGCGCCGGCGGCAACCCGCACCAGGAACGACGCCCCGCCCTGCTCGTTGCGGCGCAGACCGGAGACGGAAACGCCGGGCTGCTCGGTGTCGCTCCAGCGCTGGCCCGCGCTCCGTCGGTGCAGTGGGCTCGTGTCCATCAGGCGAGCACGCGGCCGACCGCCTCCACGAAGCGGTCCACGTCGGCATCCGTCATGGCCAGCGAGCAGGCCCCCAGCCCCCGCTGCGAGACGAGGAAGCCCTCGTTGACCAGCGACATGAAGGTCGTCACGGGGGCCTTGGGATCCTCCGGCCGCTGGGAGCGGTAGTCACTGAGGCGCTTCTTGGTGTGGTGAAGCCAGAAGAGCGAGCCGGTGCCGGTGATCTGGCCTCCGTACTTCCCCTTGCGCAGGACGCGGGTCACGCCCGTCCGCAGGCGCTCGCCGAGGGCGTCGAGGCGGGCATACGCCTCCGGCGTGAGCTGCTCCATGGTGGCGATACCGCCCGCCATGGTGAGCGGGTTGGCGTTGAAGGTGCCGCCGTGATTGATCCGACCCTTGCCGCCGCGGGGATCGTAGAAATTCATCACCTCGGCGCGGCCGCCGAAGGCCCCCACCGCCAGCCCGCCGCCGATGATCTTGCCCAGCGTGGTGAGGTCCGGCCGGATGCCGAAGCGCGCCTGCGCCCCGCCCGGCGCCACGCGGAACGAGATCACCTCGTCGAAGATGAGGAGGATGCCCAGGCGCGCCGTCGCCTCGCGCAGCCCCTCGAGAAAGCCCTCGCGGACGGGAATCATCCCCGCATTGGCCAGCAGCGGATCGATGATGAGGGCCGCCAGGTCGCCCGCTTGCTTCTCCAGAATTTTCACGCAGGCGTCGAGGTCGTTCCACGGCAGCACCACCACGTGCTTCAGCACCGCGGGCGGCACGCCGGCCGACCACGCCACCGACTTCGGCCGCTTGCGCGAGCCGCCCTCTCCCTCGGCGGTCGACACGCTCACCAGCACCCAGTCGTGGGTGCCGTGGTAGGCACCCTCGAACTTGGCGATCTTGGCCCGGCCGGTGAAGGCGCGCGCCACGCGGATGGCGTGCATGGTGGCCTCGGTGCCGGAATTGGCGAAGCGGATCACCTCCATGCTCGGGATCCGCTTGGTCAGGATGTCGGCGAGCCGGATCTCGTGCTCGCTGGGCCCCGGGAAGGACATCCCGTGCGCCGCCGCCTCCTGGATCGCCTTGACCACGGCGGCGTTGGCGTGGCCGAGGATGAGGCTCGTGTAGTTGCCGTTGAAGTCCAGGCGCTCGTTGCCATCGGCGTCCCAGATCCGCGCCCCCGACCCGCGCGTGATGTAGAAGGGGTACGGGTCGAAGAACGTGGTGGTTCGGCTATTGCCGCCCGGCATGACCCGGAGGGCGTCCTCGAAGAGCTGGCGCGAGCGGGGCGTCTTGGCCTGGTAGTCACGGATGGCGTGTTCGAGCGTCATGGTCTGGCTCCTCTCTCCTGCGTTCCTCGTCTCTCTGCGCTACGCGATGGCCGTCTCGAGGGCAGCCCGCCGGGCCGCGAGCGCGGCGTGCGCCTCCGCGACCGCCACCCGGCGGAAGCGGAGCCGCTGGCCGGGCTTGACCTGCCCCACACGACCGATGTCGTACGAGCATACCGTACCGATCTTCGTATACCCCCCGGCGGTCTGCCGATCCACCAGGAGCACGATGGGCTGTCCGTCGCCGATCACCTGGATCCCTCCCAGCGGTATTCCGTCGGAGATGATGTCGTGGCCCCGCGTGTGCTCGATGCGCGGGCCCTTGAAGCGCGCGCCCATCCGGTCCGACTGGGGCAGCATCTCATACGGGCCCTCGAAGAGCGCAGCGATGCCGGCGGAGGTGAAGCGGTCGTCCTGGGGTCCGAGGACGGTGGCGATCTCGGGCTCGTCCCCATAAGTGGGAACCCGGTCGGCCCGCACGGTCTTGCCCCCGCTCCTCGCTTCCGCCGCGCCCAGAGGGAGCACGTCGCCCTTGCGGAGCGCCCGGCCCCCCACCCCCCCGAGTGCGCCGCGCAGGTAGGTGGCGCGCGAGCCCAGGACGGCCGGCGTGGCGAGCCCGCCGCCGATGGCAAGATAGGCGCGGACCCCGGCCCGCGCGGCACCGATCTTGAGCACGCCGCCGGCGGGCACCCGAAACGAGGCCCAGCGCGGCATCTCCGCCCCGTCGAGCGTCACCGGCACCTCGGCGCCCGTCACCGCCGCCCAGCGCGCGTCGGCGAACTCGAGCCGGGGCCCCATCAACGTGCACTCGAGCCCGGCGGCGCCGTCGGGATTGCCCACGAGGCGATTGGCGAGCACGAAGGCCTCGCGGTCCATCGGCCCCGACGGAGGAATCCCTACCCGGAGATGGCCCGCCCGGCCGAGATCCTGCGCCGTGGTGAGCGGGCCCGCGTCCAGGACGCGGACGTTCACGGGCGCCCCTCCCCCGTCGACGCGATGCGCGGGCGCCAGCGCCCCTCGGCGACCTCGGCGGCGATGGCGTCGTACTCGGCGCGTTCGACGGGGCGGAAGCGCACGTGATCGCCCGCGCGGAGGAGGATGGGGTCGGCGGCGGCGGGATCGTACAGGCGCGCCGGCGTGCGCCCGAGCACCCAGAAGCCGCCCGGGCTCTCCACCGAGTAGATGCAGCACTGCACGCCCCCGATGGCGACGCTGCCGGGCGGCGTCTTGGTGCGTGGATTGACCAGGCGCGGGATATTGAGCCGCTCCGGCATGCCCGTCATATAGGGCAGGCCGGGCGTGAAGCCCACGAAGTAGACGTGATAGTCGGCCGAGGAGTGCAGCCGCGCCAGCTCGTCCGGCGATAGGCCGAGCTTGCCGGCGGCCGCCTCCAGCTCGAAGCCCAGGTCGTCACCATAGCAACACGGCAGCTCCACGGTGCGCGCGGGCGGCAGCACCTCGGGCCGCGCCTCCGCGGCGAGAGCGCGAAGGGTGGCGGTGAGTTCCTCGGCGCCGATGACGGCGGGGTCGTAATAGACGAGCAGGGCGCGGTAGGTCGGCAGGGTCTCGGACACGCCGGAGACGCCCTTCTGCTGGATCAGGTACTCGAGGGCGAGGACCCGCGCGTTGACCTCGCGGTCGATCTCGTCGGCCAGCTCCACGGACACGGCGAGGTCGCCGCAGGGCAGGAAGCGCGGCTCCGGATAGATCGGCACCCCCTCAGCCTGCACCCTCTCCCCCCAAGGGGGAGAGGGAGGGGTGAGGGGAACTAGATGGCAGCGAGGGCATGATTCGGGAGATCGGTGATGAACATGTGGCCCGGGCTATGGGTGATCATGAACTCGGGCCGCGAAGCCAGCGCCACCGCCTGCGGGGTGACACCGCAGGCCCAGAACACCGGCACCTCGCCCGGCTGGATCCCGACGAAGTCCCCCCAGTCGGGCCGGGTCACGTCCGTGATCCCGATGGCGGCGGGATCGCCCACCTGCACCGGCGCGCCGTGGGCGTTGGGGAATCGCGCAGAGGCCGTGACCGCCTTCGAGATCATGGTCTGCGGGATCGGGCGCATCGACACGACCATGGGCCCGTGGAAGCGGCCCGCCGGCCGGCACTCCACCGAGGTCTTCCACATCGCCACGTTCTTGCCCTGCTCGATGTGGCGGAGGGGGATGCCCGCGTCGAGCAGGGCCCACTCGAAGGTGAAGGAGCAGCCGAGCAGGAAGGAGACGAGATCGTCCCGCCAGAAGGGCGTAATGTCGGTCACCTCGTCCGCCATCACGCCGTCCTTGTAGATGCGGTAGCGCGGCAGGTCCGTGCGGAGGTCGGCGCCCCGCGCGACGCCGACGGGCTCCGGCGACCCCACGTCGGTCACCTCGATGAGCGGGCACGGGCGAGGGTTGCGCTGGCAGAAAAGGAGGAAGTCGTAGGCGGCGTCCCGGGGCAGGATTGCGAGGTTTGCCTGGACGAAGCCGGGGGCCAGCCCCGCGGTGACGCCCGCGAAGGCGCCGCGCCGGATGTCGGCCCGGATCTCTCTCGGATGACGCGCATCGATCGGCATGGTGCCCTCCAGCCTACCTGAGGTGGGCGAGCTTGGGCCAGCAGTCGGGATTGCCGAGCACCTGGGGCCGCTCGCCCCGGAGCACGCGCAGCATCTCCGCGGTGACCTGGAGGGCCATCCCCCGCATCGTCTCCCGCGTCACCCCCGCGATGTGGGGGGAGACGATGACGTTGTCCAGCTGGAGCAGGCGGTTGTCGGAAGACACCGGCTCCTCCTCGAACACGTCCAGCCCCGCCGCCCGGATCTTGCCGCTCTCGAGCCCGGCGAGCAGCGCCGCCTCGTCCTGGGTCTTGCCCCGCGAGGTGTTGATGAAGATCACGCCGTCCTTCATCTGGGCGATGGCGGCGGCGTCGATCATGTGATGCGTCTCCTTGGTGTGGGGCGTGTGGCAGGTCACCACGTCCGCCTGCCGCAGCAGGGACGCCATGTCGGGCATGGGCTCGACGCCGCGCGCGCGGAGCTCGTCGGCGGCGACGTACTTGTCGTAGCCGATCACGCGCATGCCGATCGCCGCCGCCGTCTTCGCCACCCGCCGGCCGATATTGCCCACGCCGATGATCCCGAGGGTCTTGCCGTTCATCTCGAGCAGGTTCTCCCACCGGCTCTTGCCCCAGTCCGCCTTGCGCGTGCGCTGGTCGATCACCACCGCCTGCTTGGCGCAGGCGAGCATGAGCAGGATCGCGTGCTCGGCGACAGAATTGGAGTTCGACCCGGGCGCGTGGACCACCGGGATCCCCAGCTCGGTGGCGGCGGGCAGGTCCACGATGTCGAGCCCGACGCCGTGACGGCCGATCACCTTGAGATTGGACAGGGCGGCCATGAGCGAGCGCGAGCACAGCGGCTTGGAGCGGAACAGGATGCCGGCGGCTTCCTTGGCCGCGGCGACCATGCCCGCCTCGGTTTCCGAGTCCGAGACGACGGCGACGCGCGCTTCCGTCTCCATGAGGCGCAGCCCATCGGGGTGAAGGCCTCCGCCGACGACGATGAGCGGTTTCATCGGAGCTCCCGGGTCAAAGGGGTCACTTCGTGGCGACGAGGACGATGCGGGGCGATTCGAGACCGAAGGGGCGGCCGTCGAGGCCGCCGTAGCATTCCACCCGCGACCAGCGCTCGGGCCGGAACATCCGGAAGAGCTCGTGCGGGGAGTACAGCCGGATCTCGAGCGCCTCGAGCGACTCCTGCGGGCCCTCGAGGGTCCAGTCCTGCCGGACGCGGCTCGTGGTGAAGTCGAAGGTGTTCTTGACGCGCACGGTCCCTTGGGGGATGGGGACGGTCTCCTCGCCGGGGAACTGGTGAACGAAGTAGTCTCGGTTCCGCGTATCGAGCACGAAGACCCCGCCCGGCCGGAGCGCGGTGCAGAAGCGGTCCACGAGGAGGCGGTCCTCGTCGTCGGAGAAGTACCCGATGCTCGAGAAGAGGTTCAGCGCGAGGTCGAACTCGCCCGGGAAATCCATGTCGCGCATGTCCTGCTGGATGAGGGCGAGCGCGAGCCCGGCGGCGGCGGCGCGCGCCCGTGCGCGGCCCAGCTCGGTCTCCGACAGATCCACGCCGGTCACCGCGAAGCCGCGCCGGGCGAGCGCGAGGGAGTGTCGCCCGAAGCCGCACGGCGCATCCAGGACGCGACCGGCCGCCGGCGGGCGGACGTGGTCCAGGATCCACGCGATTTCCGACTCGGCGGCCGCCTCGGACTCGAAGCCCTGCGAGATCTTGGGCCACGATTCGAGGAAGAAACGCTTGCTGTCGAACACGAGGCGCATTATACCCAAACGGGAGGTCTCGATCGATGTCGACACTGGTCACCGGCGCGTTCGGCTGCATCGGGTCGTGGGTGGTGAAGCGGCTCCTCGCCGCCGGCGAGCGCCCGGTGGTCTACGATCTCGGCGACGATCCCTGGCGAATGCGCATGCTCGTCGGCGAGGCGCCCCTGCGCGACGTGACGATCGTGCGCGGCGACATCGCCGACAAGGACGCCCTCGTGCGCGTGATGGGCGAGCAGAAGATCACGCGGGTGATCCACCTCGCCGCCTGGCAGGTCCCGCTCTGCCGTCAAGACCCCGCGCGCGGGGCCCTCGTCAACGTGGTCGGGACCGCCAACGTCTTCGAGGCGGTGAAGGCCCACCGCGACCGGGTCTCCCGCGTCACGTACTTCTCCTCGGCGGCCGTCTTCGGCCCGCCCGAGCACTACGGCCCCGGTTCCGTCACCGACGACTCGCCGCCGCGGCCGGCCACGCACTACGGCGTGTACAAGGTGGCCAACGAGGAGACCGCACGCGTGTACTGGGAGGAGCACAGGATCCCCTCCATCGGGTTCCGGCCCCTGTCCGTGTACGGGCCGGGCCGCGACTTCGGGCTCACCGCCGATCCCACCCTGGCCATGAAGGCGGCGGTGCTCGGGCGGCCCTACCAGATCCGCTGGGGCGGGGCCACCGACCTCATCTTCGCCGACGACGTGGCGCAGGCCTGCATCGCCGCTTCCGTCGCCACCCTCGATCGCGCGCGTGTCTACAACCTCCACGGCGAGTCCGCGCGCATTGCCGACGTGGTGCGGATGATCGAGGAGGCCTGGCCCGCCGCCGCGGGGAAGCTCTCGCACGTGGAGCAGCCCATCCCCTTCCCCGCCGCGCTCGACGATCCCGGTTATCAGCGCGACCTGGGCCCGCGGCCCCGCACCGGGCTCCGCGCGGGAATCCGCAGGACGCTCGACGAGTTCGCCGCGCTCCAGCGCGACGGCCGGCTCGATGCGCGGGAGCTCGATCCGCCGGCGGCATGACCGCGATCACCATCCGCGCCGCCACCGAGGCCGACGCGGCGGCCATCTGCCTCATCTACAATCAGGGCATCGAGGACCGCATCGCCACCCTCGAGACCGAGCTCCGCACGCCGGAGGAGCGGGGGCGGTGGCTGGCCGCCCGCGGCCCGCGCCATCCCGTGTTCGTGGCGGAGGCGGACGGCCCGTCCCGTGAGGCCAACAAGATGACCGTCGTCGGCTGGAGCAGCCTGAACGCCTTCAACCCCCGCGAGGCCTACCGACACGTGGCCGACCTCTCCGTCTACGTCGAGCGAGGCTGGCGCGGCCGCGGGGTGGGGCGCCGGCTCCTCGAGCACCTCATCGAGCGCGCGCGGGCGCTCGGCTACCACAAGATGATGCTCTCGACCTTTCCCTTCAACGCCTCCGGCGTGGCGCTCTACGAGCGGATGGGGTTCACCCGCGTGGGCCTCTTCCGCGAGATGGGCCAGCTCGACGGCCGTTGGATCGACACCTTGATCATGGAGAAGATGCTCTAGGGGCGAGCGCGGCGGCCTCCCGCGAGGCCGTCGCCGCGAGGCGCACTACCTCGCCCACCACGATCACCCCCGGCGGGCCCAGCCCCTGCGCGCGCGCGGCGATGTTGCCGAGCGAGCCCGTCACCACGCGCTGCGCAGGGGTGGCGCCGCGATGGATGACGGCGGCGGGGGTGTGGGGATCGCGTCCCGCCGCCACGAGCCGGCGCGCGATGGCCGCCAGCGAGGCGATTCCCATGAGAACCACCAGGGTATCGGCCGCCCGCGCGACCGCGTCCCAATCGACCCGGCCGCCCGCGGCGTCGGCTGGCTTGGCGGAGTCCTCGTGGCCGGTCGCCACGACGAAGGACGCCGCCATTCCGCGGTGGGTGAGCGGGATGCCGGCCGCCGCGGGGGCGGCCAGCGCGGAGGACACGCCGGGTACCACCTCGACCGGTATCCCTGCGCGGCGGCAGGCGAGCACCTCCTCGCCGCCGCGGCCGAACACGAAGGGATCGCCGCCCTTGAGGCGTATGACCAGCCGGCCCGCGGAGGCGTGGTGGACGAGGATGGAATTGATGGCCGACTGCGACGCGCAGTGGCGCCCCGCCGCCTTGCCGGCGAAGATCCGCAGGGTGGAGGGCGCTGCCTCCTCGAGCAGAGCCGACGCCACCAGCCGGTCGTAGACCACGACCTCCGCCTTCCGGAGCCACGCAAGCCCGCGGAGCGTGATGAGCTCCGGATCGCCCGGCCCCGCGCCCACCAGAACCACGCGCCCGTCAGGCACCCAGGCGCTCCCGCAACCAGTCGCGGGCCTCGCGCTCGCGCCCCGCCGCCACCAGGAGCCGTAGCTCCTCCCCGAGCGCGGCGCGCCAGCACGGTCCACCCGGCGTGATTCCGCGAGCGCGGAGCTCCCGCCGTACTCCCGCGACGAGATCCGTCACCGCTCCCCAATCCGCGGGGAGTCGGCGTCCTATCTCCTCGCGCAGCAGTTGCGCCATGGCGGGGCTCGCGCCGCCGGTGGAGACGGCCACCGTGAGAAGGCCGCGCCGCAACACGGCGGGCAGGGCGAAGTCGCAATGCCGGGGATCGTCGGCGCAGTTCACCCAGACCCCGCGCGCCCGCGCCTCCGCCGCCACCTCGGCGTTCACCGCGCGATCGTCGGTGGCCGCGATGACCAGCCAGTTCCCCGCCACGTCTCCTCCGCGGTACCCGCGCGGCTTCCAGTGCACGCCGCCCTCGTTGGCGAGTACGAGGAGCGTCGGCACGATGACGGGGCTCAGCACGGTCACCCGGGCGGCGGCCTCGAGCAACCCCTCCACCTTGCGCGCGGCCACCGGCCCGCCCCCCACGACGAGGCACTCACGTCCGGCGAGATCGAGGGCGACCGGATAGCGGAACGCGCGGGGGGCGGGGTCGGCGCTCACCCCTGGGCCTCGTCTTCAGCGGCGCGCGCGGCGCGCGGGAAGAAGCGGATGAGGCGATCGAGTACCTCGGGGAGCGAGTCGCAGGGCACGTCCTCGAGGATCCGGGTGCCCGCGCGCGGGTCGGCGCCGCCGCGCCCGCCCACGAAGACGTGCACCCCGTCCACGATCTTCCCGTCCACCTTCACCTTGCAGCCCTGCAGGCCCACATCCGCAGTGTGGTGGTTGCCGCAGGAAGCTGGGCAGCCCGACCACCGCACGGACAGGGGCCGGCTGCGGCCGATGCGGGCCTGGAGCTCGCGGGCCAGCGCCACCGCTCGCGTCTTGGTGTCGATGAGGGCGAGGTTACAGAAGTCGGTGCCCACGCACGAGAGGAGCCCGCGCTGCACCTCGCT
Organism: Candidatus Methylomirabilota bacterium; assembly: GCA_046728035.1. Classification (GTDB taxonomy): domain Bacteria; phylum Methylomirabilota; class Methylomirabilia; order Rokubacteriales; family CSP1-6; genus DASRWT01. The sequence goes on from JBKPDT010000398.1 coordinate 17,093, forward strand.
CGGGTTGTAGGGCAGCTCGCGAAGCAGTGGCTCCTCGGTGAAGTCGCCCAGGCGGGCGTCCGAGATGTGGGGCACGATCACGTTCTGTCCCGGCGTGAAGCGAAGCTCGCCGCGGCCGTACACCTCGGCGAGCCGCGCCAGCTCGAGGAGCTGGTCGCCGGTAACGCGGCCCACGGAGGTCTTGAGCCCCGCGTAGCTGAGGCCGGGCTCGCGCTGGCGGAATATCCCGACGTGGTCGGTGGCGGCGGCGCTGCGCGCGTCGCGTCCCGCCGGCGGCAGCGCGCGGCCGAGCCCGGTCTCGAGCGCGGCGCGGAATCGGGTCACCCCCCACTCGTCCAGGAGGAAGGCCAGCCGTGACTTGCTCCGAGACTCGCGCGGGCCGTGATCGCGGAACAGGAGGGCGATGGCCGCGCAGACCTCGGCGGCCTCCTCCGGGCGGACGAAGGCGTCCAGCGAGGTGGCGAAGCGGGGGCCGCCCGACCCCTGCTTGCCGCCAACCGCGACGTTGAGCCCGGCGATCTCGACGCCGTCCCGGGCCGCCACCGCCGGCGTCATGGCGATGTCCTGGGTCTCCGCGGTCGTGCAGTTGTCCGGGCAGCCGGTGATGGTGACGTTGAACTTGCGCGGCAGGTTGGTGAAGGCCTTGTTGCCCACGAAGAGGCGCTGGAACTCGTGCGCGATGGGCGCGGTGTCGAAGAGCTCCCGGGCAGTGAGCCCGGTGACGGGACAGCCCACGATGCCGCGGATATTGTCCATTCCGGTCTGGAGGCTGGTGAGCCCGGCCGCCTGGAGCCGCGTCATCACCTCGGGCACGCCCTCCATGGTCAGCCAGCGCAGCTGCACCTGCTGGCGGGTCGTCACGTCCGCCACGTTCCGGCCGCTCTGGCGGGTGATCTCGCCGAGCAGGCGCGCCTGCGCCGCGGTGACGATGCCGTTGGGCATGCGGATCCGCATCATGAAGTGCCCCGGCGTGGGCCGGCGGTGGAACACCCCCGCCCACTTGAGCCGCTCCTTGTCGTCGTCGCCCAGCGTCTTCCACCCTTCGCGGGCGAAGCGGGCGAGGTCGTCGAGGACGTCGAGGCCGTCCTTCTCGTGCTTGAGCGCCTCGATGCGATTCACGCTCTAGTCTCCGTGAGCACTCGCCGGAGGCGCACCGCGCAGGCTTTCATCTCGGGCTGGCGCGAGAGCGGATCGCGGATGGACAGCGTGAGGTTGTTTGCCGCCTTGTAGAACCCGAAGCGCCGGCCCCAGTGGAAGGGAAAGAAGCATGTCCCCTCGCGGATGGTCTCGGTGACGCGCGCCTGGGCCACCGCCTTGCCGCGGCGCGACGTGACCTCCACGAAGTCGCCGTCCCGCACGCCCGCCCGGCGCGCGTCACGCGGGTTGACCTCCACGAAGGGCTCGGGCGTGCGTCCAAGGAGGGCAGGACACTCGGCGGTGCGCGTCAGGGTATGCCAGTGGTCGCGGACGCGCCCGGTAGTCAGGGTGAGGGGGAAGCCCGCGTCGCAAGGCTCCGCCGGCGCCGCCGGCTCGACGGGCACGAGCCGCGCGCGCCCGTCGGCGGTAGGAAAGCGGCCGTCCACGTAGAGCCGTTCCGTCCCCGGATGGTCGGGGGCGGGACACGGCCACTTCAGCGGGCCCTCCGCGCGGAGGCGCGCGTGCGAGACACCGGAATAGTCGCAGGGCGTGCCCGCGGTGAGGGCCGCGAACTCATCGAAGACCTCGGCGGCGCTGGCATGGGCGAATGCCTCCTTCCACCCCAACTCGGCGGCGAGGCGCGCGACGATCACCGCGTCGGGCAGCGCCTCCCCCGGCGGGTTCACCAGCTTGGGGAGATAGGTGAGGCAACGCTCCGAGTTGGTCATCACGCCGTCCTTCTCGGGCCACTGGGCGGCGGGGAGGAGGATGTCGGCGAAGCGCGTGGTCTCCGTGGGGTGATAGGCGTCCTGCACGATGACGAGCTCGGCCTGGCGGAGGGCCTTCTCCGCCAGGTCCAGATCCGGCATGGAGGCGGCGGGATTGGTGCAGAGGATCCACACCGCGCGCACCTCGCCCCGCGCGAGCCCCTCGAAGATCTCCAGCGCGGAGCGGCCTGGCGCGGGCGCGATCCGCCCCGGCGGCACGCCCCAGTGGCGCTCGACCACCTCGCGCGCGGCGGGGTCGGCGACTGACCGATAGCCCGGCAGGAGATGAGAGAGACCCCCCGTCTCGCGCCCGCCCATGGCATTGGGCTGTCCGGTGAGGGAGAAGGGCCCCGCCCCCGGGCGACCGATCTGGCCGGTGGCCAGATGGAGGTTGATGATCGCTGCGACCTTGTCGGTGCCCGACCGGCTCTGGTTGATCCCCATGCTCCAGAGGGTCAGCGCCGCCTGTGCGCCGCCGAAGAGGAGGGCGGCGGTCTCGATGATGCCCGCGGAAAGCCCCGTCGTCTCGGCGGCGCGCTCGGGCGGCCAGGCGGCGATCACCGTCCGCAGCGCGTCCCAGCCGATCGTGCACGCGGCCATGAAGTCCCGGTCGAGCAGCTGGCGGCGCCACAGGACGTGCAGCATCGCGTTGAGGAGGGCCGCGTCCGAGCCGGGCCGCAGCGGGAGGTGGAGGTCGGCGATGTCCGCCGTCTCCGTCCAGCGCGGATCCGCCACGATCACGCTTACCGCCTGCGGCGCGGCGAGCTTGCGGCGACGGATCCGCTTGTAGGTCACCGGATGGCAGTCCGCGGTGTTGGTCCCGATCAGGAAAAAACAATCCGCTGATTCGACGTCCGCGTAGGCGGCGGGTGGCCCGTCCGCACCCAGGGAGCGCGCGTAGCCCACCGCGGCGGAGGCCATGCAGAGCCGCGAATTGGTGTCGAAGTTGTTGGTGCCGAGGAAGCCCTTGGTGAGCTTTGCGGCGAGATAGTACTCCTCGGTGAGGAGCTGGCCCGACGCGTAGACGGCCACCGCGTCGGGCCCGTGCTCGCGCGCGATCTCGCGGAGGCCGTCGGCGGCGCCACGGAGGGCAAGCGGCCACGGCACCCGCTGGAGCGGCAGGTCGCGCCGGGTCCGGGCGTGGGGATGAAGCAGCCGCGTCTCCGCGCGGAGGGCGGGCGGCAGGTGCACGGCCTTGGCGCAGATGTCGCCGCGATTGGCGGGATGGGCGGGGTCGCCCTTGATCTTGACCACCGCGCTCCCTTCGGTGCCCACGAGGAGCCCACAGCCTACCCCGCAGTACGGGCAGACCGTCCGCGACCACTCAGGCATGGGCGCGCTCCTCGAGGAAGCCGAGCACGGAGTCGCGCAGCCAGAAATAGTCGGTGTTGGCGAGGACGTCCTCGCGCTTTCGGGGACGCAGGAACGGCACCTCGAGAATCTCCCCGATGGTGGCGGCGGGCCCGCTCGTCATCATCACGATGCGATCGGCGAGCAGGAGCGCTTCGTCCACGTCGTGGGTCACCATGATGACGGTGCGCCGGGTCGCCTCCCAGAGCGTCATCAGCTCGTCCTGCAGCTCCATCCGGGTGAGGGCGTCGAGGAGGGAGAAGGGCTCGTCGAGCAGGAGGAGCCGCGGCTCCAGCGAAAAGGCGCGCGCGATGCCCACCCGCTGCTGCATACCCGCCGACAGCTCGCGGGGCAGCCGCCGTCCCTGCCCCGCGAGGCCGACACGCTCGAGGTAGACCTCGGCGGCCTCGGGGCCCGTCCCGCGCCGCACCTGCTCGAGCGCGAGGCGCACGTTGTCGAGGACCGTGAGCCACGGAAGCAGGGTGGCCGATTGGAAGACCACGCCGCGGTCGGTTCCGGGACCGTCCACCTCGCGGCCCCCGATGGCCACGCCCCCGGTCGTCGCCTGATTGAGCCCCATGAGGATGGAGAGCACGGTGGATTTGCCGCAGCCCGAATGACCGACGATGCAGACGAACTCCCCCTCGCGCACATGCAGGGTGAAGTCGCGCACGATCACCGCGGGTCCTGCGGGCGTCTCGTAGGTCTTGCCGAGCAGGTCGATCTCCACGAAGGCGGCCATGTGCTTCCCGCTCAGGCGGTCCGGCGCCGGCACTCGCGGAGGAACTCCACGATGGCCTGGCGCGCCTTCTGGTAGGCGGGCGAGAGGCTGATATGGCGCCGCTCGCGCGGACGCGGCAGACCCACCTCGATGGCGGGACCGAGCACCGCGCCCGGGCCCGCGGTCATGGGGTAGATGCGGTCGGAGAGCAGGATGGCCTCGTCCACGTCATTGGTCACCAACACCACGGTGGTCCGCCGTGCCTGCCAGATCCGCAAGAGCTCGTCCTGGAGGGTGGCCCGGGTGAGGGCATCGAGGGCGCCGAAGGGCTCGTCCATGAGGAGCACCTTGGGCTGCATGGCCAGCCCGCGGGCCACCGCCACCCGCTGGCGCATCCCGCCGGAGAGCTCGCGCGGGCGCTTGCCCGCGGCGGGGGTGAGGTTGACGAGGGCAATGAACTCGTCGGTGAGGCGCCGGCGCTCCACCCGCGCGAGGCGGGGATTCACCGCGTCCACGGCGAGGGCGACATTGTCGCGCACGGTGAGCCAGGGCAGGAGCGAGTACTGCTGGAAGACGATGCCTCGGTCCGGGCCGGGCCTCGTCACCAGCTGGCCCTCGAGGCGGATCTCGCCGGCGTCGGGGCCGAGAAGACCGGCGACCAGCGAGATCAGCGTGGTCTTGCCCGAGCCGGAGTAGCCCACGATGGCGACGAACTCCCCCTCCTCGAGGGCGAGGCTGGCGCCGCCGAGCACCCGCGTCGTACCGGACGCCGTCGCGAAGGACTTCTCGACGCCGCGCACCTCGAGGTAGGGCATTACGTAGTCCGGAACCGGGCCTCGACCAGCCCCATCAGCCGGTCCAGGACGAAGCCGATCGCCCCGATGGTGATGACGCTCAGGATGATGTGCGAGTAGACGAGGCTGTTGTACTCCTGCCAAAGAAACCCGCCGATGCCCGGCGTCCCCGTCAGCATCTCCGCGGCGACGATGACGAGCCACGCCAGACCGAGGGAGAGCCGATAGCCGGTGAAGACATAGGGGAGCGATGCGGGCACGATGATCTTGGCGAGCATCTTGGCGCGCGAGAGGCGGAGGACGCGCCCGACGTTCAGGTGATCCGGATTGATGCTCAGCACCCCGACCGCGGTGTTGATCACGGTGGGCCACATGGCGCAGAGCGCGATCGTGAAGACGGCGGCGGGCTCGGACTTCTGGAAAATGACGAGCCCTAGCGGCAGCCAGGCCAGCGGCGAGATCGGACGCAGGAACTGGATCACGGGGTCAAAGGACTGGTGGAAGGGGCGCGAGAGGCCCAGCAGGAAGCCGATGGGCGTCCCGATGGCCAGCGCGAGGAGATAGCCCTTGGCCACCCGCACCAGCGAGTAGTAGGCGAGGCGGCCGATGCCCTGGTTCATCTCACCGTCCTTGAAGAACGGCTCCAGCACGTACCGGCGCGACTCCGACCAGGTCTTGACGGGCGACGGAAGGTCGGGGGCCACCGTCTGGCTGATCACCGCCCAGACGACGAGGACCCCGAGCCCGCCGAGGAGCGGCAGGATTAGCCGGGACGCCAGGCCACGCGTCATCGCCGCCTCCTAGGCCATCGAGTGGATCGGGAAGCTCTTCGCGTGCTTCTCCGGATCCGCGGGATCGAAGACCACCCCGTCCCAGAACGTCTCCTTCTTCATGTCCTCGCGGGGGACTTCCACGCTCATCTCCTTGGCGACCTCCCGGTAGATGTCGGGGCGGTGCACGCGGTCCACGATGGCCTTGTAGTCGGGCGGCTCCTTGGCCATTCCCCACCGCCGGAACTGGGACAGCCACCAGACCCCGTGCGACTTGAGCGGGAAGTTCGTCTGACGGTCGAAGAAGGTCATGTAGAGCTTGTCCTTCTCCTTCCGCCCGTCGCCGTAGTCGTAGTCCCCGAGCAGGCGGCCGAGCATGACCTCCTTCGTCGTGTTGATGTACTGGGGCTGCGACACGACCTCCACCATCCGGGGCCGGTTCTCCAGCTTGTCGGCCCACTGGCTCGCCTCGAGGACCGCGCGCATGACTGCCTTCACCGTCCGGGGATTCTTCGTCGCGAATTCCTCGGTGAAGGCGAGCACCTTCTCGGGATGGTCCTTCCACATCTGCTGGGTGGTGATGGCGGTGAACCCGATGCCGTCGGCGATGGCGCGCGCCGGCCATGGCTCACCGACGCAATATCCGCTCATCTTGCCGACCTTCATGTTGGCGACCATCTGGGGCGGCGGGATGGTGATGAGCGAGACGTCGCGGTCGGGCTGGATGCCGCCAGAGGCGAGCCAGTACCGGATCCACATGGCATGCGTGCCTGGCGGGAAGGTCATGGCGAAGGTCATAGGCGCGCCCTTGGCCTTCGCCTCCAGCACGATCGGCTTGAGCTGCTGGGGGGTCCTGACGCCCTTGTCCATCAGCTCCTTGTTCAGGGTGATCGCCTGCCCGTTCCGGTTGAGGTAGAAAGGAATGACCATCGGCTTCACGGGCTGACCCTGGAGGCCCATGGTGGACGCGTAGGGCATGCCCAGCAGCATGTGGGTCGCCTGGTTCTCGCCCAGCGTGAGGCGGTCACGGATCACCGCCCACGAGGCTTCCTTGGAGATGGTCGACTCGATCCCGTACTTCTTGAAGAGCCCCAGCTCGTGCGCCATCACGATGGACGAGCAGTCGGTGAGCGCGATGATGCCGATGCGCACCTTGGACTGCTCGGGCGCGTCCTGTGCGTACGCGCTCCCCCGCCAGCCGGCAGGCAGGCCGGCGAGCAGCGCGGCCGCCGCCGTGCCCTTGAGCACCTCGCGTCGTGTCAGCTCCATCCGATCTCCTCTCCTCGCCGGACGAACAATGGTGGAAAACAAGAACGGCGCCCTGCCTCCGATCGAGGCAGGAGCGCCGTCGCTCCCGTCGGGTGCGCCGCCGTCGGGCGCCCCGCTTGTCACCGATGCTGCACGGTCGGTGCCAGGGTGCCCGAGCTCGCCCGGCGGTGTACGTCCTCAATCCTCGTGAAGACTTGCGCGGCGCGTCCGGCGGGGGCGGGAGTCGGGGGCTGATCGGGATCGAGGCAGATCGCGCGCCGTGTGCTGCCCGCCTGGGCAGCGACCGGCGGTGCCCGGTCTTCAGGCAGAGGGCGGCGCGGATCCTCGGGTGCGGAAGAGAAGCGACACCACCCCGTCCTCGAGCCGACGCTCGAGCACGTCGGAGTGGCGGGCGAGCATCTTGAGCATGCGGTGATTGTCGGCGAGCACGTAGGCGCGGAAGCGGCGGATCCCGCGCGCCTCGCCCGCACGCAGCACCGCGTCGAGCAGGAGTGGCCCGAGTCCGAGCCCCTGCCAGCCGTCCTCCACCACGAAGGCCACCTCGACGGCGTCGTCGCCGTCGATGGGTTCGTAGCGGCCTACCCCGATCAGCTCGGGGCCGGCGGGAGTCTCCCGCTCCGCGACGACAGCGAGACGGTGACGGAAGTCCACGGTGGCGAAGACCTGGGCCCAGTCGGGGGGCAGACGCTTGAGGACGGTGAAGAAGCGCTGATAGGCGCTCCGCTGGCTGAGGCGGCCATACAGCGCAATCAGGCGCTCGGCGTCGTCCGGGCGGATGGGGCGCAAGCGCAAGCGGGCACCGTTCCGGAGCGCGACCTCGCGCTCCAGCTCCTTCGGATAGGGAGCGGCCCTCGTGGGAGTCTCGGCCATCACTCTTGAGACGCGCCGCGGCGCGCCACGGTTGCCGCGCCTACTTGATCGCGCCCTGGGTCAGGCCGGAGACGTAGTAATCGAGGAAGAACACGTAGAGGATCACGATGGGCACCGAGCCGAGCACCGCGCCCGCCATGAGCGAGCCCCAGAAGTAGATGTCACCGCGGATCAGCTCGCTGGTGACGCCCACGCTCGCCGTGATCTGCTCGGAGGACGAGGTGAACGTGAGCGCGTAGATGAACTCGTTCCAGGACAGCGTGAACGCGAAGAGGGCGGCGCAGATGAGCCCGGGCACCGCGATGGGGAGCACGATGCTCCACAGGGCCTGGATGCGGGTGGCGCCATCGACCATCGCGCACTCTTCGATCTCCTTCGGCACCGTGCGGAAGTAGCCGATGAGGAGCCAGGTGCAGAACGGCACGAGGAAGGTGGGATACGTCAGGACCAGCGCCCACTTGGAGTCGCCCAGGCCGACCCAGTTGACGAGCTGGGCCAGCGGCAGGAACAGCAGCGACGTGGGCACGAGATAGGTCACGAAGATCCCGGTGCCGAAGGCGGCCACCCCGAAGAACTTGAGGCGGGCGATCGCGTAGGCGGCAATGGTGCCGATGACGACCGAGATCGCGGTGGAGAGCCCGGTCACGAGCAGGCTGTTCTTGGTCCAGGTGAGGAACTCGGTCTCCCAGATCAGCTTCGTGTAGTGCTCGAGAGTCGGGCCCTGCTTGATGACCAGCGGCACCGCGTGACGATCGTAGAGCTCGCGGTCCTGCTTCAGCGACGTCAGCGTCATGTGATAGAAGGGAAACAGGGCGAAGACGAGGAAAGGCACCAGCAAGAGATGCTTCGCCGTCTTCGTCAGCAGCGGTCGGCGCGCGACGGCCACGCCTAGTACACCTGCTTCCGCACGAAGCGGAGCTGGACCCACACCACGAAGGCGAGCAGCGGGAAGAGATACAGCGAGATGGCGGCGCCCTCGCCGAGCCGGCCGGTATCGATGCCGACCTGCCGAGACAGCGTGGCGAAGAGGTGTGTGGAGTTGATGGGGCCGCCCTTGGTGAGCACGTAGACGATGTTGAAGTCGCTGAAGGTGAAGATGGTGGAGAAGAGCGTGACCACCGCGAGCACCGGCTTGAGCAGCGGCAGGGTGATGTACCAGAAGCGGGCATTGGCGTTGGCGCCGTCCGCCTCCGCCGCCTCGTAGAGCTCCTTGGGAATGGCCACGAGCCCCGCCAGGATGGTGATGGCGAAGAACGGCAACCCCCGCCATACGTTCACTGTGATGACGGCGGCCATCGCATAGTAGGCCTGCCCGAGCCAGTTCGGCCCGGGCGGCGTCATCACGCCCAGCGCGATACCCGTCCAGTTCACTACGCTGTAGAGCGAGTTGAACATCCACCACCAGCCCAGCGTGGAGAGCGCGGTGGGGATGACCCAGGGCAGGAGGACAGCGCCCCGGATCATGCGCTTGAACCAGAGCTGCTCGTTGAGGAGCAGGGCCAGGCAGATCCCCAGCACGATCTTGAACGCCAGCGCGATGCCGGTGAAGACGAAGGCATTCCGGAAGGTCTGCCGGAACACGTCGCTATCCCAGAGATTCACGAAGTTGCGGATGCCGATAAACTCGCTGGGCCGCCCGATAAAGGCGTTGGAGAGCGAGAAGTAGAGCGCGATCACGAACGGATAGGCGACGAGCAGCAGGAGCAGAAGCAGGGCCGGCATGACGAACACCGGCCCCAACACCGGCTCCCGATCGAGCCAGATGCGCATCCGCGCGACCGGTCCCGAGCGGGCGCGCGGAACGGTGATCTCGTCGGCGCGAACGGCCATGCTAGCTCGCGAGAATCTTCTTCATCTCGTTTTCCGCCCAGGCGATGGCGTCCTTGGTCGAGGTGCCCGTCACCGCCTTGGCGATCATGTTCGGGAGCAGGTACGTGTTGGTGATGAGCTGCACCTTGTCCGAGGGCGGCGCCGGCCAGCCGTAGGTGTGGTACTGCACGCCCTCCCCCTTCAGGGCGACGTACTTGGGATCGGTCTTGAGGACGGGGTGGTCCTGCAGGTTGGCGTACACCGGCAGGTTGAAGGCGTCCCCGGACATGATGTACTCGTCATAGACTTCGCGCTTTCCGATCAAGTAACGGATCCACTCCTTGGAAGCCTCGACGTTCTTCGAGAACTTCCAGATCCCGATGGACCGCGGCACGTCCGTCTCGTGTCGACCGCTGGGGCCGGCCAGACTGCGGTGATGGTTGATGCCGTCGGCGGTGACCAGCTTGCGGTTCCGCGCCACAATGTAGGCCGACACCGGGTTGTGGATCCAGCCCGCCTTCCCTTGCTGGATAGATTCGTTGTTGCTCGAGTCCGACCACGACAGCACCTCGGCCTCCATGCAATCGCGATACACCTTCTGGTACCACTCGATGGTCTGGACGGTCGCGGGCGAGTTGATCCGCACCGTCTTGCCGTCCTTGTCCACCTCCATGCCGCCGAAGGACCACAGGATGGGGCTCGCGGTGGAGATGGAGTCGTAGTTCTGACTGATGGGGATGCCTACGGGGTTCCCCATCTTCTTGAGCTCCTTGCCTACGGTGTAGAGGTCCTCCCAGGTGTCGGGCACCTTGAGGCTGGCCTTCTTGAAGAGGTCCTCGCGGTAGGTCGCCACGAACATCCCGTGGTACTGGGGCACCGCCCGCCAGACGCCTTTGACGTGGGCGCCTTCGTAGGCGGAGGACAGCGCCTTGCCATGCTTCTTCTCGAGCTCGCTCACCACGTCGGAGACGTCGGTCAGCTGCGGCTCGTAGAGCCACGGGAAGTGCATGCGCATCTCGACGAGGTCGTGCCCGGCCTGCGTCTGGACCTCGGAGGCGTACTTGGCCTGCTGCGGCCCCATGTGGGAGATGTGGTCGATCTTGAGCTTGATGCCGGTGTCCTTGGTGAAGCGCTGGCCGATCTCGGCGAGCTTCTTGTCCGAGGCGGGCGCGAAGTTGTTCCAGCAGAGGTAGGAGATCTCCCGCTGCTGCCCCCGGGCGGGCGGGACGCGGGCGGCGAGGATGCCGGCGAGGCCGGCGGTGCTTCCCACGAGGAAACGGCGGCGACTGACTGGCCCCATGGATGCCTCCTTTGAGTAGGAACGGAGCGCGGACGGAACGTCACCGTGCGTGCTGATTTGATCGGACTTTACGGGCTCGTCCCCTCCCTGTCAAGGCGCGAGAAGCCACCTTGACCGTCCGCGGCGGGAGTCGTACTGTCGGCCCATGACAACATCACGCGCGGCGGCGGCCCGGACGGTCTCCTCTCGGCTCGACACCCTGTGGGACTTCGACTACGAACCCACCCATGCGGAGCTGGAATCGCTCTACGAGACGGCCAAGAAGAACCAGTGGAACGGCAGCGTGGATCTGGACTGGAGCAGGCCCATCGGGAAGGAGGGCCCCGTCCTCAACACCCATTTGGCGTTCCAGGGCACGGAGTTCTTCCCGCGGCTGAGCGGGGAGGAGCAGAAGGAGGTGGAGATCCGCGTGTCGGCCTGGCGGCTCTCCCAGTTCCTCCACGGCGAGCAGGGGGCGCTTCTGGTGGCGAGCCAGCTCGTCAACCCCATCCCGGAGCTCGACTGCAAGCTCTACGCCTCCACGCAGGTGGTCGACGAGGGGCGGCACGTGGAGGTGTTCGAGAAGTACGTCAAGCGCCTGCACAAGATCTATCCGGTGGATCCCCTCCTCAAGGGGCTCATCGACGAGATTCTCACCTCGGAGCACTGGGAGCTCAAGCTGCTGGGCATGCAGATGCTCATCGAGGGGCTCGCCATCGCCGCCTTCAACGTCATGCACAAGCAGACGGGCGATCCCACCCTCGCCCAGCTCCTCGACTATGTGCTCCAGGACGAGGGCCGCCACGTCAACTTCGGGTACTTCGCGCTCAAGCGCTCCCTCCCCGAGATGGAGGGGGCCAAGCACGAGATGCTCGAGGACTTCGCCTTCCGGGCCTGTGATCAGATGTTCGGCCGGGACGAGCGGACGGGCTTTCAGTCCATCCGGGAGGTGTGGGCGGAGATGGGCTGGGACGGCGACGCCATCTGGCGGGATACCATCACGAACTCGCTGACCGCCAAGGTCTTCAACCGCTTCCTCTTCACCGAGGTGCTGATCCCCCGCCTGCAGCGCCTGGGGCTCATCTCCTCCCGGGTGGAGACCCGCTACCGCGAGATCGGGCTCCTCGACTAGCGGTCGAGCGCAGCCGGGGGGCGGGGGCGCTCGCGGCGAATGCTGTACTGAGCAAGCGAGCGCCCCCGCCCTCCGGCCGCGCTCGCGCGGCTATGAGGAGTAGAGCCGCAGGACACCGTAGGCGATCGTCCCCGCGATCAGGGCGGCCGCGATGAGGGTCAGGGCGGCGAGCTGGAGCCGGCTCACGCCACGGGCCCTCGGGCCACCGCGAAATCCGGCCGCCGGAGCTTCTGGGACGCCACCGCGGCGGCGAACAGGCCGAGCCCGACGAGGTCGGTGACGACGCCAGGATCGATGAGCAGGAGAGCGGCCGCCACGAACAGCCCCCGCTCGAGCCAACTGGCCGACCGGAGCAGATAGCCTTCCAGCCCCGCCGCGAGCGCCACCACCCCGATGCCGCCGGTGACCGCGGCCAGGGCGATGCCTGTCCACGGCCCCTGGAACAGCAGCGCGGGGTAGTAAACGAAGAAGAACGGCACGATGAAGCCGGCGGCGGCGAAGCGCATCGCGTACCACCCCGCCGCCCAGACCCCGCAGCGGCTGATGGAGGCGGCCGCGTAGACGGCGAGGCACTCCGGCGGGGTGACCGCGGAGAGGCAGCGAAGTACCCCCGTGTTCACGAGTGAGAACGTCAGTGAGCGAGAAGCGGCGCGATCCGGCCGCCGGCGTCGAAGCCGAGCGGGCGCGCCTCGCCCACGACCTCGAGGTCGGGGCGCTTGGCAATACTGGGCAGGAACACTTCGGAAC
>JBKPDT010000399.1:0-3198 GCA_046728035.1 Candidatus Methylomirabilota bacterium
AGCGAGGCACGGTACCGGCGGCTCTTCGAGGACGCGCCTATCGGCCTCTATCGTACCGCGCCCGACGGGCAGCTCCTCGACGTCAACCAGGCCCTGGTCCGGATCCTTCGCTTTCCCAGCCGCGAGGCCCTGCTCGCGATGAACGTTGCCGCCGTCGATGTGGATGCGGGGGAGCTCGCGGAGAGCAGAGATCCCGCCGCGGCGCCCCAGACATCCCGACCCGCACAGCGGCGCTGGCGCTGCGCTGACGGCAGCCCGGTCTGGGTCGAGACCACCGAGCACGCGCTGCGCGATACGCGGGGCCACCTGCTCGGCCACCAGGGCGCGGTGGAGGACGTCACCGAGCGCCGCCGCGCCGAGGAGACGCGCGAGCGGCTGGAGAGCCAGCTCCGCGAGTCGCAGAAGATGGAGGCGCTCGGGCGGCTCGCGGGCGGCGTCGCGCACGACTTCAACAACCTGCTCACCGTGATCGCGGGGCGGGCCCAGCTCGTGCTGATGGGAGCCGTGGCGTCGCAGCCGGTGCGCGATCAGGTGGAGGAAATCCACGAGGCGTCGCGGCGCGCCGCCGAGCTCACCAAGCAGCTCCTGGCCTTCAGCCGCCGGCAGTCCCTGCAGCCGCGGGTGCTCGACGTCAACCGAGTGCTGAGTGAGGCACATCGCGTTGTGGCCCGGCTGCTGCGCGAGGACATCACCCTCGAGCTCGCGTGCGGCGAGGCGCTGAAGCGGGTGCGGGCCGATCCCGGCCAGCTTCACCAGATCATCCTGAATCTCGTCGTCAATGCCCGCGACGCGATGCCGACCGGCGGCTGCCTGACGCTTGGGACCGCCAACGTGGAGCTCGACGCCGACTTCGTGGCCCGGCACCCCGGGGTCCGCGCGGGCTGGTACGTAGCGCTGTCGGTGCGCGATACCGGGGTCGGTATGGATGCACGCACGATGGCCAACTGCTTCGAGCCCTTCTACACGACGAAGGAGCCGGGGCGGGGCACCGGGCTCGGGCTGTCCACCGTCTACGGGATCGTTCACCAGCACGACGGATGCGTGGATGTAGCCAGCGCCCCCGGCGCGGGGACCACCGTCACGGTCTACCTCCCCGGGGTCGATGCCGCGCCGGACGTCGAACGCGTGCCGCCCGTGCTGCTGCAAGGGGGGCCGGAACGCATCCTACTGGTCGAAGACGATGCAAAGGTGCGGGCGGTGACACGCGACCTCCTCGAGGCGCACGGCTTCAGCGTCGTCGTCTCCGACGGCGGCGCGGCGGCGCTGCGCCTCGTCGACACGGAGCGGCCCGAGTTCGACCTGCTCCTCACTGACATGATCATGCCCGGCCTCAGCGGATGGGACGTAGCGCAGCAGATGCGCCAGCGCTACCCGGGCCTGCGCGTCGTGTACATGTCAGGCTACACCGACGAGGTGCTCGCCCAGCGCGAGCTGCTGGGCGGGGGCGTGCCCGTGCTGGAGAAGCCGTTCTCCCCCGAGGCGCTCCTGCGCGCAATCCGCTTGGCCCTCGAGGCTCCGGCTGTGAAGTGAGCGTGTCCTCACACCGCTCGGGCCACGCGGGTCCCTTCGAGGATCGCCTGGTGGACGCCGCGAGGGGCCACGCAGTCGCCTATCGCGTGCAGCGCGAGCACCTTGCCCTTCAAGGCGCGGTAGAGGGCGTCGGTGGACCGGCTGCCCATCGACAGCACCACCGTGTCGACCCCCTCGAGCCGCCGCTCGGCTCGCGTGTACGTATTGGCCAACACGACGGCCGAGCCCTCCACCGCGATCAGATCGGTGTGGGGGGTGAACGTCACGCCCTTGGCGAAGAGCCGGGAGTACAGGGGCGCGATCGAGGTGACCCCCACGTCCTGGCCGGCGTAGAAGAGCCGCGAGATCACCTCGACGCGGCGGCGGCGGTCGAGGAGGTACTCGGCGGTGGACAGGCCTTGCTGCGTGTGCACGTCATCCACCACGACCACCCGCTCGCCGACCTCGGCGCGATCGAGGAGCACGTCCCGGTCGGTCACGACGTGCTTGCCGTCGAGCCCGGGGAGGGCGGGGACGTGGGGATGCGATCCGGTGGCGATGATCACGACCTCGGGTGACTCGGCCAGGACCGTCTCCACGCTCGCCTCGACCCGTAACCGGCAGTCGACGGCGAGCTTGTCGACCTGATGGGCCAGGTACCGTAGGATGCCGGCGTATTCGGCGCGCGCCGGCGCGCGGGCGGCGATGAGCACTTGCCCCCCGACCTCGGCCTCGCGCTCGAGGATGACCACGCGATGGCCACGGAGCGCGGCCATCCGGGCCGCCTCGAGGCCGGCGACGCCGGCACCCACCACGACGACGCGCCGGGGGACCGCCGCGGGGACCGGCTCACCCAGCTCCGCTTCGCGGCTCGCTCCGGGGTTCTGGATGCAGGTGACCGGCTTGCCCTGGTAGATCCGGTCGATGCACCCCTCGTTGGCACCTACACAGAGGCGCACGTCGTCGACCCGGCCCTGGCTGACCTTGCGGGGCAGGTCGGGATCGGCGATCAGCGCACGCGTCATCCCGACCAGGTCGATGGACCCGTCGGCAAGGATCTGGTCGGCGTGGACGGGATCGACGATCCGGCCGGCGTGGAAGACCGGCATCCCGGGCACCGCCGCCTTGATGGCCGCGGCGAGCGGGACGAAGACGCCGTGCGGGTAGGCCATGTTCGGCACGGCGGCGGCCTGCAGGGGGAGGGTGTGCGCGGCCCCGCCGATGATCGAGAGAAAGTCCACGAGCCCGGAGGCCGCCAGTCGGCGGGCGATCTCCGCCATGTCGGCCGCGGTGAGGCCGCCCGCGGTCATCTCGTCGCCCGAGATCCGGGCCCCCACCACCCAGTCGCGCCCGACCTGCCGCCGGATCTCGCGGAGCACCTCGAACCCGAAGCGCAGCCGGTTCTCGAGGCTCCCACCGTACTCATCTGTCCGCCTGTTGAACAATGGCGACCAGAATTGATCGACGAGGTGATTGTGGGCGAAGGACAGCTCCACGCCGTCCAGGCTGCCCTCGCGGCAGCGTCGTGCCGCATCGCCGAACGCCCGCACCAGCATGGCGATCTGCTCGGGCTCGAGCTCGTGCGGCACTTCCCGGTGGACCTTCTCGGGAATCTGCGAGGGGGCCAGCAGCACGTGCCAGCTCTCGACGTCGGACTGGGACCGCCGTCCCATGTGCGTGAGCTGGCTC
>JBKPDT010000400.1:0-9868 GCA_046728035.1 Candidatus Methylomirabilota bacterium
CATCGACTTCTATACCGAATATCTCGATCTCGGGTTGCTGTCAGAGGACCGGAGCGAGGGGCTGTTGACGCGGTTCCTGCGGGAGAAGTATCGTGGCCGCAGGATCGACCTGGTCATCCCGGTCGCGTTTCCGACCCTGCAGTTCTTCCTGCAACACCGCGCCGAGCTCTTCCCCGGCGTGCCGGCTCTCTTCTGCGCCGCGAATCAGGAGGCCATCAAGGGGCTCGACCTGGGGCCGGACATCACCGGAGTCCGGTTGCGCTCGGAATGGGGCGCGACGCTCGAGGCCGCGCTCAAGGTCGATCCGCGCATTCGGCAGGTGACCGTGATCACCGGGACCTCGGAGATCGATCGGGACCTCGAGGCGGCAGCCGCCGAGGACCTGGGCCGCTACGGCAAGCAGGTCGCGCTGACATATCTGACGGGATTGCCGATGGCGCAGCTGCTGGACGCGGTCGCCCGCTTGCCCAAGGACAGCATCGTCCTCTTCGTGTCCCTGCTCCGTGATGGGGCGGGGCGCCTCTTCACCAATCCCGAAGCCGTATCGCTCATCGCTCACGCCTCGAACGTGCCCGTCTACAGCTGGTCCGAGACCCACCTCGGTCATGGCATCGTGGGGGGCCGTCTCGCGAGCTTCGCAGCCCAAGGCACCAGGGCCGCTGAGCTCGGATTGCGGATTCTCCGTGGGGAGCCCCCGAAGAATGTGCCCATCATCGATGGCGACGGCGCGGCGTACATCTTCGATGTCCGGCAGCTCCGACGCTGGGGCATCGGCGAGGACCGACTTCCCCAGGGGAGCATCGTGCGGTATCAGGACCCCTCGCTGTGGGCGCTCTACCGAGGCTATGTGGTCGGCGCCGTCCTCATCGTCAGCGCGATGAGCCTCGTGTGGGGACTCCTCCTCCAGCGGGCGGGCCGGAGGCGCGTGCAGGTCTCGCTCGACGAGCGCGTGAGGTTCGAGAGCCTGCTGTCCGAGCTGTCCGCGAGCCTGATTCACATCCCGCTGAACGATCTGGACGACGAGATCGGTCTGGGGCTGCGGCGGGTCGGCGAGCTCCTCAAGGTGGATCGGGCCAACATCCACGAATACGTCGCGGAGGGGGCCATCGTTCGTATCTCGTGGGCGGTGGCGGGAGTCGAGCCGCTGTCACGGGTCATGGAGCCCGATCAGTTCCCGTGGGCGACGGAGCGGCTCCGGGGCGGACACCTCGTCCGGTTCTCCCGGCTGGACGAGCTTCCCGCGGAGGCCGCGATCGACCGGCAGAGCTATGAGAGAAGCGGCACGCGGTCGGACCTGTCGCTCCCGCTGGGTGCCGGGGAATCGCTCCTGGGCGTCCTGTCCTTCGATTCGGTCCGCACCGAGAGGACCTGGCCGGACGAGCTGCTGCCGCGCCTCCAGCTCCTCAGCGAGGTCTTCGCCGGCGCCCTGGAGCGGCGCCGCGCGGAGCTCGCGCTCGACGAGCGGCTGCGCTTCGAAGCCCTCCTGTCCGAGCTGTCTGCCGTGTTCAGCGGCTTGCCCGCCCTCGAAATAGACTATGAGATCACGCGGGGACTTCGCCGGATCGTGGACTTCCTCGAGGTCGATCGGGGCAGCCTCGTCAAGTTTTCGGACGCCAGGCGATCGGCGCAGACCACGCATTCCTGGGAGGCCGAAGGGGCCGCGCCGGCGCCGTCGGTGATCGCGCTCGATAAGATCCCCTGGACCACGGCGCGGCTCCAGAGTGGAGCGGTGGTTCGCTTCTCTCGGCTCGAAGAGCTCCCGGAAGAGGACGCCGCGATGGACCGGCGGACCTATCTCGAGCTAGGCGTCAAGTCGCGCGTCGAGATCCCGTTGGTGATCGGGGAGACCGTCGTGGGGGCGCTCGCGCTCAGCACCCTTACCGCCGAGCGCACGTGGCGGGACGAGCTCGTGCAGCGCCTCCGGCTCTTCGGGGAGATGTTCGCCAACAGCTTGTCGCGCAAGCAGTCGGAGCTGGAAGCGCAGGGACTGCGAAACGATCTCGCCCACGCCGGGCGCGTCGCGACCATCGGGGAGCTCACCACGTCGCTGGCTCATGAGCTCAACCAGCCGCTGACCGCGATCCTCAGCAATGCTCAGGCCGGCCAGCGTCTCCTCGAAGCCGCCCCGGTGAACCTCGCGGAGGTCAGGGAGATCCTCCAGGACATCGTCGAGGACGACAAGCGGGCGGGTGAGGTGATCCGCCGGCTGCGGAGTCTCCTCACGAAGGGCGATCCCCAGATGAAGGCGCTCGACCTCAACCAGGCGCTGGAGGAGGTGGCGCGGCTGGTGAGCGGCGATTCGGCCGTCCGGGGCGTCTCGATCCGTCTCGAGCTGGCCGACGGGCTTCCTCCCGTGATGGGCGACCGGGTGCAGCTGCAGCAGGTGGCCTTGAACCTCGTCCTCAACGGGATGGACGCCATGCGAGAGTCGAGCCCCAGTAACCGGATCCTCGTCCTCCGGACGGCCCGAGCGGAGGCGAACATGGTCCGGGTGGAGGTGGGCGACTCGGGGCCGGGAATCAACGAGGGCGACCTGGCCAAGATCTTCCAGGCGTTCTACACGACCAAGCCCGACGGGATGGGTATCGGCCTGGCGATCAGCCGATCCATTGTCGACGCCCACGGCGGCCGCCTGGAGGCCCACAACAACCCGGATGGCGGCGCGACCTTCTCCTTCACGCTGCCCGTCGGCCACGACGAGCGATGAACGCGCCGGCGGGGACCCTGGTGGGGATCGTGGACGATGACCGGTCCGTGCGGAAGGGTCTGGCGCGGGTGGTCAAGGCCGCCGGGTATCGCGTCGAGGTCTTCGAGTCGGCTCGCGAGTTCCTGGCGCGTCCGGAGCGGGAGGACCTCTGCTGCCTGCTCCTGGACGTTCGCATGCCCGGCCTGACCGGGCTGGAGCTGCAGGAGGCGCTCGCGACCACGGGGCGCAGGATGTCGATCGTCTTCCTGTCGGCGCACGGCGACGTTGGGGGCACCGTCAAGGCCATGAAGGGCGGGGCGGTCGATTTTCTCACCAAGCCCGTCGACGCCCGGGAGCTCCTGGGCGCGATCGAGCGGGCGGTGGCGAAGACGCTCACGACACAGCGGGAGCAGGCCGGCGCCACGGACGTGCAGGGCCGCCTCCAGACCCTGACCGCGCGGGAGGCCCAGGTGTTCGCGCTGGTCGTGACCGGGATGCTCAACAAGCAGATCGCGGCCGACCTGGGCATCGTCGAGAAGACGGTCAAGGTGCACCGGGCTCGCGTCATGGAGAAGATGCGGGCCGGCTCGCTGGCCGAGCTGGTCCGGCTGGCCGATCGGGCCGGCATCATCGCGAAGCCCTGATCGTTCCCCTCCCGGTCGAACCCCAGCCCCCGCCGACCCTATGGGCCCAAAGTCCACTCCCTAAGGTCCACTATCGCGTCATACACGCCGCCCGTAGGCTGGATTCGAGTGTCATGACTTCGTGCCCACTACCACACGGCTGATCTCCATCGTTGACGACGACCATTCGGTCCGTCGAGCGCTTCGCCGGCTGCTTCGCCTTGCCGGCTTCTCCGCCGAGACATTCGAATCGGCGGAAGAGTTCCTGAGGTCGGCGTCTCTGCTGCTGACCGCCTGCCTGGTACTGGACATCCACCTGAACGGCGGGATGACCGGCTTCGAGCTTCAGGCGAAGCTGACCACCGACCGGGTCGTCATCCCGATCATCTTCATCACCGCCAACGACGATGCCTCGACGCGCGAGCGCGCCGCACACTGCGGAGCGGTCGCGTACCTCTGCAAGCCCTTCGACGAAGCGCTTCTGCTCGACGCCATCCGTGGGGTGGTCGCGGGCGACGTCCGCCCTTGGACCTAGGTCCAATAGGCGGCCGTGAGCTCTTCGACTACAGTCAGAAACACATGCGAAAAGCCTTCTCGATGCGAAACCCTTTCCCGAGGATACGATGACCCATCACCTGTGGATCGCCCCGCTCGTCGCCCTGGCGCTGGCACAGCTCGCCGCCATCGCGACGTCCATCTACCTGCATCGTGGTCTCGCTCATCGAGCCCTGCGATTGCATCCCGCGGCCGACCTCGGGTTCCGGACGATCCTCTGGCTCACCACGGGCCAGAACCGCCAGGAATGGGTGGCCGTCCACCGCAAGCACCACACGTTCACCGATCGGGCCGGTGATCCCCACAGCCCGCGACTGTTCGGTCTCTGGCGCATCCAGCTCTGGAACGTGTACTACTACATCCGGGAAGCCCGCAATCCCACGACGCTCCGGACCTTCGCGCCGGACATCACCGAGGACTGGTGGGATCGCGTGATCTTCTCCCGGGGCTTGACCGGCCTCGCCGTGGGCATCGGGCTGCTGTGCCTGGTCTTCGGTCTCTGGACCGGCCTCGCGGCGGCCCTGATCCACGCCGTCCTCTACGTCTTCGTTCTGACGCCGGTGATCAACGGGCTCGGGCACTGGCGAGGGGCTCAGAATTTCGCGAACACGGCCTATAACTCGCGCGCGTTGGCCTGGGTGACGGGTGGCGAGAGTCTGCACAACAACCACCACGCGCACCCGCGCGCCCCGAAGTTCAGCATGGGCCGCTTCGAGTTCGATCCCTCGTGGGTAGTGATCCGCGGCCTGAC
The DNA here is from genome assembly GCA_046728035.1 of Candidatus Methylomirabilota bacterium. Taxonomy (GTDB): domain Bacteria; phylum Methylomirabilota; class Methylomirabilia; order Rokubacteriales; family CSP1-6; genus DASRWT01. Next base: position 4,616 of record JBKPDT010000400.1, read on the forward strand.
CGCGATTGGGCTGGTCAAGACCACCGGTCTCCCGGTCGAGGTCCCGACCTAGCGGAGCACGCCCTCAGTCCCTCTAGCCGCGCGCGTGCATGCACGCCGCGCGAGGAGCGATGAACGTCGAACCAGGAGGACCTGCGCGATGAGCAAATGGATGGCATGTGCGTTTGCGATGAGTGCCGCGTTCGTGATCGCGTCGTTCGTGTTCGGGTCCTAGGCTGATGCGCGCGCACCCGCAGCGCCGTCCCCCACCCTCCTCCTCCTAGCAGTAGATCATCCGCGTCCATTGTACGGGCGGCGGGCACTCGCCCAGATAGGGCATAGGCTGGGGCTAGACTGGGCACTCCCTCTGCTTCGGAAGTGCCCGATCCAGATGTCCTCGATCACGCGGCCTTGACTTCGATCATCCTCGGCGTCGCGGCTCGCGGCGCGGGGACCCTCACCTGGAGCATGCCGTTCGCGTATGTGGCTTTCACGTGGGCGACATCGACACCCTCGGGGAGGGCCAGGGTCCGCTGGAACACGCCGTACGCGAGCTCACGGACAAAGTAGTCCTTGCCCGTGGGGTCGTGATTGGCCTTCCGCTCGCCCTTGACGGTGAGGACGTTGTCCATCATGGACACGTCGACTTCCTTCGGATCCACGCCCGACAGGGCAAACTGGATGACGTAGGTGCCGTCCTCGAGCCATCCCTCGGCGGCCGGGAACCACGACGCTACCGGCGGAGCGGCCTCATCCGTGGTGCCGTCGACGAAGCTCGGGAACAGGTCCTCGATGTGGTGGTGATGGAGATGGAACTTCGGGGTGAAGGGCGACCAATGCATCGTGGTGGTCATGGCGGCTTCCTCCTCAATTAATGCGATCTACTGAGGAGAGTATATAATATATTTTACATATATATCTTATATTGTGATATATATCGAACCAGCAAGAAGATCGACGAAGTACACCCACCTGACAGAGGAGGCACCATGGCTCAGGCAATGAAGGCAGCAATGAAGACCACCCTGCACCCGCTCCACGACCGCATTCTGGTCCAACGGATCGAGGAGGAAACGGTTCGTCGCAGCGGGATCATCATCCCGGACAGCGCCAAGGAGAAGCCGCAAGAGGGGAAGGTCCTCGCGGTCGGCAAAGGTACGGTCAGCGAGGACGGCAAGAAGACCCCCCTGGACGTCAAGGCAGGGGATCGCGTGCTGTTCGGCAAGTACTCCGGAAGCGAGGTCACCCTGAACGGTCAGGAGTACGTGATCATGAAGGAAGAGGACGTTCTCGGCATTCTCGGCTCCTAGACGGCCGGCTCGGCCGCCGTCGATTGGCCGCACCCACACGAGAGGAACTTATCCATGGCAAAGCAGCTTTTGTTCAAAGAGGAAGCCCGCGCGGCACTCCTGCGCGGCGTCAATGTCATCTCCCACGCGGTCAAGGTCACCCTTGGTCCGAAAGGACGGAACGTCGTCCTCGACAAGAAGTTCGGCAGCCCGACCATCACGAAGGACGGCGTGGCCGTCGCCAAGGAGATCGAGCTCAAGGACCCCTACGAGAACATGGGGGCCCAGATGATCAAGGAAGTGGCCTCCAAGACCTCCGACCTGGCCGGAGACGGAACCACCACCGCCACCGTGCTGGCCCAGGCCATCTACCGCGGAGGCCTGAAGAATGTCACGGCGGGGGCGAACCCCATGGGGCTACAGCGGGGCATCGAGCAGGCAGTGGAGAAGGTGGTCGAGGAGCTGAAGAAGCTGTCGAAGTCCACGAAAGACAAGAAGGAGATCGCCCAGGTCGCCACCATTGCCTCCAACAACGACAAGACCATCGGCAACCTGATCGCGGAGGCCATGGAGAAGGTGGGCAAGGACGGCGTCATCACGGTCGAAGAGGCCAAGGGGATGGAGACCACTCTCGAGGTTGTCGAGGGGATGCAGTTCGATCGCGGCTATCTCTCCCCCTACTTCGTGACCGATCCGACGCGCATGGAGGCTATCCTCGAGAACTGCCTCATCCTGATCCACGAGAAGAAGCTCAGCAGCATGAAGGAGATGCTGCCGTTGCTGGAGCAGGTGGCCCAGTCAGGCAAGCCGCTCCTGATCGTTGCCGAGGATGTGGAGGGCGAGGCCCTGGCCACGCTCGTGGTCAACAAGCTGCGCGGGACCTTCGCCTGCTGTGCCGTGAAGGCGCCAGGCTTCGGCGACCGCCGGAAGGCCATGCTCGAGGACATCGCCACCGTGACCGGCGGGAAAGCTCTCACCGAGGACCTGGGCGTCAAGCTGGAGAACGTCAAGCTTGAGGACCTGGGCAAGGCCAAGAAGGTGGTCGTGGACAAGGACAACACCACCATCATCGAGGGTGGCGGCAAGACGAGCGCCATCGAGGGCCGCATCAAGCAGCTCCGGATGCAGATCGAGGAAACCACCTCGGACTACGATCGAGAGAAGCTCCAGGAGCGGCTCGCGAAGCTCGCAGGCGGCGTCGCCATCGTCAAGGTGGGGGCCGCCACCGAGACCGGGATGAAGGAAAAGAAGGCACGGGTCGAGGACGCCCTCAACGCGACTCGGGCGGCCGTCGAGGAGGGCATCGTGCCCGGCGGCGGGGTGGCGCTGCTTCGAGCCGCGAAAGGCCTCGACGCCCTCAAGCTCGCCGGCGACGAGGCGACGGGGGTCGAGATCGTACGGCGGGCTCTCGAGGAGCCAATCCGGCAGATCGTCCAGAACGCTGGGCTCGAGGGGTCCGTCGTGGTCGAGAAAGTCAAGGCGGCCAAGGACGTGGCCCACGGCTTCGACGCCGAGACGAACAAGTACGTCGATATGATGGACGCCGGGATCATCGACCCGACCAAGGTCGAGCGCGTCGCCCTGCAGAATGCGGCCTCGATCGCGTCCTTGCTGCTGACCACCGAGGCACTGATCACAGAGCTGCCGGAGGACGAGAAGAAGGCCATGCCGTCGATGCCGCAACACGGAGATTTCTAGGCCGTTACTCACGTAGCCGGGCGACGCCGGCTCGCCCTGATCGCCTCCGGGGGACCCCCCCCCCGGAGGCGGTGTGCTTCCTATTCGCCCGCACGAACCCGTGGGGTACGATGGGGCCGCATGGTCGCGTTCGAAACGGCGGCGCCCGACCTGAAGCCTCTGCTCGGCGAGCGCATCAACCGGCTCGGGCTCAAGCTCGAGGGCTCCCCGATGGAGCGATACGTCGCCGACCTCTACCGGGAGCTCGAGGCAAAGGGACTCAAGCACTTCCGCCCGCCGACGTATTTCACCGACGAGTGGGGGTGCCCATCCGAGGAGCCGATCATCGGCATCCCCTTCTACCTGGCCGACGCCAACCTGGCGCGTCTCGAGAAGCAGTTCGACGATCTCGAGGACGTCCGCGAGATCCGCATGTACCTGCGCCACGAGGCCGGGCACGCCTTCAACTACGCGTACAAGCTCTTCGAGACCCCCGAATGGCGCGAGCGCTTCGGGCCCTTCAACCGGCCCTACCGCGATCGCTACCGGCCCGTCCCCTTCCATCGTGGCTTCGTGCGGCACATGGAGGGCTGGTACGCGCAGAAGCACCCGGACGAGGACTTCGCCGAGACGTTCGCGGTGTGGCTCACGCCCCGCTCGCGGTGGCGACAGCGCTACAAGGGATGGCCGGCCATGCACAAGCTGCGTTACGTTGACCGTGTGGCGCACAAGGTCGGCGACACCGAGCCCGTTGTGCGGCTCGCTTCCACCGACATCACCGTGGAAGAAATGAACATGACCGTGGAGGAGTTCTTCCGGTCGCAGGAGCCCGAAACCCCGCCCGTCGACGTCGCCCTCGAGCACGACCTCACCGATCTCTTCGTCCGCCGACGCCGCGGCCTGCGGCCCGCGGCGGACTTCGTGCGCGAGCACCGCGCCGGGCTCATCAACAAGATCGAGTACTGGACGGGGGTGCGGCGCAGCGTCGTGCGCGCGCTCGTCGATCGCATGGTGGAGACCAGCGATCGCCTCCGCCTGGCCATGCCCGCCGGCACCGAGGCGGCCACGCTCGTGGAGCTGACCACGTACGCGACCACGCTTACCATGAACTTCCTCACCCACGGCAGCTTCGTGCCCCGCGCGCGCCGCCCCTCGCGCACGCGCGCTCGCCCCGCCGCCGGTCAGCCATGAAGATCGTCGTCGCCCACGCCGCCGGAAGCCGTGAAACGGCCGGCCTCCGCGCCGTGCCTCCCCGCGACTTCGTGCGGGCCCGGACCGCGCTGGCGGCGAACCTGGAGAAGAAGGGGAAGCTTGCCGAGGCAAGGCAAGTCCGCCGTCTCCGGCGCCCCAGCCCCGTCGTCTGGGCACTGAACAACTCCGCGAGCGCACCCGGCGAGATCGGCGCGCTGGCCGACGCCGTGAGCCATCTCCGACGTGCGCAGCTTGGGCAGGGTGAGCTCCGTCCGGCGATGGAGCGACTCCGCGCCGCGATCGCGCCCGTCCTTCGCGGGGCGCTCGAGAAACTCCGCGTCGCCGGTGTGCGCACGTCGCCGGCGCTGGAGCGCCGGCTTCACGACACCCTCGTTGCTGCCGTCGCGGATCGCCGCCTTCGCGCTGATCTGGTGGCCGGCCGACTGACGGAGGAGCGGGGGGCGGCCGGCTTCGACATACTCACAAAGGGGCCGATCCCGGTGGTGGCGCGTCGCGCTGAGTCACCGAAGCCGAGCGCGCCGGCCGAGCGGCGGCGTCAGCGCAAGGCCGAGCGTGAGGCACGACAGGCCGCGCGACAGGCCCAGCGCGAGGCGAGGGCGCTGGATAGAGTGGCGCACCGGAAGGCGCGGGTGGCCGACGCGGCGGCGGCGAAGGTCGAGGTCATGCGCGCGAGCCTGCTGGAGCAGGAGCGGCGGGCCGCCGATCTGCAACGCGCGGCTACTGCGGCGCGCGAAGCCGCGCGCACCGCTCAGAGTCGCGCGACGTCCTGAACGGCCGGCAGTCACCATACCAAAAGGTCGCGCCCACTCTCGCGCGCGACACAACGTTCTTACACGCCCTTCAGGGAGAGAATTACCCAAGCTCCCCGGCGCCGTCGCCCGAAGTCGGCGTTTCGCCGGCACAACCTGTCCGTGGCACAGGCGATGCACTTTCTGACACCCCAGGAGGTGACTGGCCATGATCGAAACTCGACGGAAACTGCTCGGGCTCGGGCACACCGCCTTCGCACTGGTCGCCGCCCCGGCGGCTGCGCTCGCGCAGACCCCCACCACTCCATCACCGGCGGCCCCGCCGCAGGACGGAAGCACGGCCGGTC
>JBKPDT010000401.1:0-6924 GCA_046728035.1 Candidatus Methylomirabilota bacterium
CCCCAGGAAGTCCTGACGGAGGAGGGCGATCACCTCGTCGATCAGCGCGTCGACGTTCAGCCCACTCTGGGGCGTGTGCTCTTTGCGCGACAGCGCGCGGAGTCGATCGATGATGTCGCCCGCGCGCTTCGCGTCGGCGGCGATGTCGTCCAGGGCCCCCGCCGCGACGGCGGCCTCCGCCGGGCCACGCGTCAGCAAGCTGCGCATGGCGCGGGCGTTCATCACGATCGCGGTCAACGGCTGATTGATCTCGTGGGCGAGCGAGGCGCTGAGCTCCCCGAGGGTGTTGACGCGCAGCGCGTGCGCCAGCTCGTCGCGCTGGCGACGGAAGCGCTCCTCGCTGGCGCTCGCGGCGGCCTCGGCGCGACGCCGTGCCAGGGCGGTGGCGAGCACCTCGGCGAGCAGCCGGATGCGCGCGATCCGCTCGGCCGGCCATTCCCGTCCGGACTGCATGGTGGCACAGCTCAGGACACCGACCACGATACCGTCCACGACGAGGGGCACGGCGAGCAGTGAGCGGGTGTGCAGTGCCGCCATGCTCCGCCGGTCCGTCTCAGCTTCGAGCGGAAGCGGATGCCGGGGAGTCACGACGACGACGTCGCCGGCCCGAACACGCCTCGAGATCCACGGGAATTCCGTCCACGGGACGGATGTCGGGCGCGGCGGTATCCCGTCCCGCTCCCAGACATGGGAGATATCCACAGTCTTACGGTCCTCGTTCCGCTCGGCCAGCATCACGCGGTCGACGTCGAGGTCGGCCGCGATCAGGGCGAGCGCGCGCTCGACCTGGGTGTCGACCCCGCTGGTGGGTCGAGTGATTAGCGTCGCCAGGACGTCGGAGACCAGGGTCTCGAAGCGCAGCTGATCGGCGAGCGCGCGCTGGGCATGCTGGCGCTGGCCCCGGCTGACGAGGAGGCCGACGATGAGCCAGGTTTGCAGCGCGATGAGAAGCACCGCGGCCACGATGTAGCCGCGATAGGCCTGCCAGAGCGAGGGCTCGTCGAACAGCACCACGCTGCCGGCCGGCAAGCGCCGCGTGTCGAAGCCCCACCGGCGGAGCTGGCGCGCGTCGAACTGGTACAGGTTGGTGCCGGACTCGTCGGGGGGCGGCCGCTCGCCGCGCAGCATCCGCGCCGCGATCTCGGCCTGGCGTCGCCCCTGGGCCTCGAAGCTCACGACGTGGCCGCCCACCACGCCGGTGCCGAGGTTGTTCTCGAGCGGGGTGTAGACGGGCACGGGAGCCGCGGCGGCGACACGGGGGGCCGCGGCCTGAGGCCGGATGTCCCGCCCGGCCGCATCGCGCCCGAAGGGGCCGAGCAGGACCACGGTCTTGGGAGGCAATGCCGCGAGCCGCTCGGCGAGGGCTTCGATGGGCAGATCGTCCAGGTAGGTCACGGCGATCGGGCGCTCGAGCCCCTCGAGCTGGGCGCGGGCGGCGGCCTTCCAGATGCGATCGGTACCCAGGGATCCCGTGACCACGACGGCCCGGTCGAGCTCCGGCTGCAACCGCCGGGCCGCCTCGAGCGTGCCGGCCCAGTCCATGGTCAGCCAGACGCCGGACACATCGTCGCCGAGCTCGATGCCCGCGGCGGCCTGCTTGTCCACCGCGCTGAAGACCACGGCGGCGCCGGGAAAGATCCGGGCGCGGTGCCGGAGCACGAAGCGCAGTCCGCGGCTACTCGTGACCGCGACCAGGTCGAGCCTGGTGCGGAGATACTTGGCGCCGAGATAGCTCGCGAGCTCCTCGTCGACGATCGGGTCCTCGTCGAACTCCGTGAGCTCGAGATACTCGGCGTAGATGTTGGGCGGGTCGGCCACCGTGTTGCTCAGCGTCGTCCGGAATGCCTGATCAAGCCCCAGCAGCGCGGCACCCATCCGCCGCGTCATGTGGAACAAGAGGACACTCCGTCTGGGCGCCGCCGAGATGGCCGCTTCCTCGGGGGCGGGGGACGTAGGGGAGGGGCCGGCGCCTAGGCTCGGCGGAGCATCCGCCGCCACGAGGCAGAGCAGCGCGATCGCCAGGATCGCCGGACGTCCCGGTCGGATGAACAGGGTCAGGGTGTCTCGAAGCAGGCTCGGCCCCCCTCGCGTTGGCGGCTTCCGGCGCATATCCTATCGCAACGGCGCGAGCCACGCATGACGCCTCCAGCTCCGGATGCTCCCCCGATCTCCCCCGCGCGGAAGTGGGCCATCACCCTCACCGTCATGGTGGTGGCCTTCATGCAGATCCTGGATACGAGCGTCACCAACGTGGTCCTGCCGCACCTGCAGGGGTCGATGTCGGCGGGGCTGGACGAGGTGTCGTGGGTGATCACCTCCTATCTCGCCGCCAATGCCGTGGTCATCCCCGCCACCGGCTGGCTGGTGGGGATCTTCGGGCGCACGCGCTTCTTCCTGATCTGCACCACGCTCTTCGTGGCCAGCTCGTTCCTGTCCGGCGCCGCGCCCGACCTGACCACCCTGATCATCGCCCGGATCTTCCAGGGGCTGGGCGGCGGGCCGATCATCCCGCTGTCGCAGGCCATCCTCTGGGAGATCTTCCCCTTCCAGCAGCGCGGCCTCGCGATGGCGGTGTGGGGGGTGGGCTTCATCCTGGGCCCGATCCTGGGGCCCACCGTGGGCGGCTATCTCGCCGACGAGTGGTCCTGGCGCTGGATCTTCTACATCAACCTGCCCGTCGGCGTGCTGGGATTCTTCATGGCGAGCGCCTTCCTCTTCGACCCGCCATACCAGCAGAAGGCCGGACGCATCGACTGGTGGGGCCTCGGCCTCATGATCGCGGGCTTCGGGTGTCTCCAGCTCGTGCTCGACCGCGGCGAGCGGGAGGATTGGTTCGATTCGACCATCATCGTCACCATGAGCATCATCGCGGTGTGCGCCCTGGTGGGCTTTCTCATCCGGGAGCTGACGACGACCGACCCCGTTCTCGACCTCACCGTGTTCGCCGACCGCAACTTCGCCACCGGCGCCGCCCTCATCTGCATCGTGGGCTTCGGCATGTTCTCGGGCATGCTGCTGGTGGCCGTCTTCACCCAGAAGCTGCTGGGCTACGACGCGTGGACCTCGGGGCTGGTACTGGCGCCGGGCGGGCTCGGCAATATCTGCTCGCTCTTCGCGTCGGGCATCGTGACCCGCGTGGACCAGCGCTGGATGCTGGCCTTCGGCTGTCTCCTCAACGCGGCGAGCCTCTACATGATGACCTCCCTCACCCTCGGCATGGACTACTGGGCGCTCGCCTTGCCACGCTTCATCCAGGGGTTCGCCATCGGGTTCATCTTCGTCCCGCTGTCCACGCTCACCCTGGCCACCATCCGGCGGGAGAAGCTCGTCAACGCCACCGCCGCGTACGGCATGCTGCGGAACGTGGGCGGCAGCGTGGGCATCGCGGTCGTCACGACCTTGCTCGCCCAGCGCAGCCAGTTCCACCAGTCCACCCTGGTGAGCCACATCAATGTCTGGGACCCGGAGACGCAGAGTCGCCTCGCCCGGTGGGCCGGCCACTTCGTGAGCCTGGGCAGCGATGCCTTCACCGCCGAGCGGCAGGCGGTGGCGATGCTGTATCGCGAGACGGTGGGGCAGGCGCAGCTCCTGGCCTACGCGGACGACTTCTGGCTCCTGGCGGTGATGTTCACGGCGATGCCGCTCTTCCTCCCGCTGATGCGGCGGATCCGGCTCGAGCCGCCGGCGGCGGATGGGACGTCATCGGGCGAGGGAACGGCGAGGCATCCGGCCGCGCGCGCGGTGGAATGAGCGGCGGTAGCGCCGGGGTCAGCGGCGTCCGCCCTCGTCCCCGCGCCACTCCACGGCGCCGAACCGGGAGCGTCCCAGGAAGTTGTAGGTGAGGCTGATGGTCTCGATCTTCTGGTGGCGGTCGGCAAGGCCGCTCTGGCTCGCGTCGCGCGTCGAGAGGGCGTACTGGACCCCGAGGGCGTGGGGTCCCCAGAGTCGCACGCTGACCCCCGCGTTCACGCGGCCGATGATCTCGCCGCCGATGTTGGAGGTGCTGACGCCGCCCTCCCGGCCCGAGCCCGCCGCCACGAAGAAGCCTCTCCCCGACACCTCGAGCATGGCTCGGTCCCCGAGGATGAGCCGGGAGGCGAGGACGACCTGCGGGACGATGCCGAAATGGTAGTCCCGCTCGTCCCGGTCGGCGACGGTGCCGGCGGCGCCGAAGCCGACGCCGCCCAGGGCGGTGCCCTGAAGGGCGACCACGCGCGACAGCCACCACTGGGCGACGGTGCCGAGCGAGAGCGCCGCCGTCGACACCCGGAAGATCTGCGGCGAGAGATAGTCGTAGCTGCCGAAGAGGCCCCAGAGCCCGCGCGCGTTGTCGCCCGCGTCGTAGCCGGTGCCGATGAGAAGGCCGCGGATCGAGGCATTCTCGAAGGCGTTGGCCGCAGAGTCGGCGTTCGGGACGAGGGCGAGGTCGAAGGTGAAGTAGTCGAACGGGCGCTGGTAGCGGTAGCCCGGCTTACCGGGGAGGCCGTAGGCGATATTGTATTCGACGAGGCCTTCCACGTCCTTGACGTCTGTCTGGCCGCCCAGTCCCTCGTTGGCCACGCGGGTGGTGAGGGTGGCACCGAGCCGGAGGCGGATGTACACCGCGGGATCGCGACTGGGGAAGATGGCGTCGAACCGGTCGCCGAAGACGAGCCGGTTGAAGCCGGTCGGGGGCGAGAGGAGAGCGGCGCCCAGCTCGCGCCAGAAGCCGGGATTGTCGCCACCTCCCTCGAGCAGCAGGCTCGCCATCCGGAACAGCGACTCGCCCACGAAGCTGCCCCCGATGCCGGTCATGATGTGATCGTTGAGGGAGGGGGGGGTGGTCTCGCCATAGGTCTCCCACAGGAAGCTGCCGAAGAGGGTGTAGAGCAGCGACTCCCAATAGCTGAGCCCAGCCGAGCGCGCGAAGCCGTAGTAGATGCTGCCCTGATACGGATGCCCGATCTGGTTGATGCTGAACGGGTCCTTGTCGATCACGTGCGGGCTGGTCAGGTTCCTCCAGAAGGTGTGCCCGTCGCTGCCGTATTCGTCCGAATCGACGAAGTGCCGGTTGAACTGATTCATCGCGAAGACGAACCCACCGACCTCCAGAGCGGGGATGAGATAGTTCAGGTAGTTCTTGCCCGCGCCCCAGGCTCGGTCGCGCGCGGCGGGAGGATCCTCGGCGGCGGCGCGAACCGGGCCCGCGAGGACGATGGCGATGGCACACAGGATGACCGCCCGCTGCAGCGCGGCGCCGCTGGGGGGCCACATGTACTCACGCTAGCACATGAGATAGGTTACGGAGCCGAGGATAGAGAGCGGCGATGCGGCGCACGGGTGGGAGGGGAGGCGACGTCAGCCCGCGCCTAGCTTCGGCATCACCTGCTCGACGAACTGCCGCATCGCGCGCTCGACCTCGTGCCGGGGCAGCATCGAGCCCTGGTCGAACCAGCAGATGATCTGGGAAAGCCCGAAGTCGTCGCGGGCGGCCTGCAGGCGATCGACGACCTCGGCGGCGTCGCCGAACACGCCCTGGTCGCGGCAGAACTTCTCGAAGGGCAGGTTGGCCACCGTCTCCTCGATGATCTTGAGCCGCGGCAGGTGCTCGCCGAAGGACTCCGGGATCTGCGAGAAGATGGTCCGGAGGTTCTTGTAGTACTTGTGCACGCCCGGCCGCATGGCGTCGCGCGCCGCCGGCCCGGTGGCGCCCACGTGCACGGGCAGCATCAGGGCCATCTGATCCGGCTTCCACCGATGCCCGCCGGCGGCGAGCTGCTCGCGGTAGAGAGCCATGTACTCGCGGAGCTGCGGCAGGGGCGTGGTGGTGGTCCCGGAGTAGATGGGGAGCCCGCGCTCGCCGATATGCGCGAAGCTCTCCGCGGAGTGCACCGCCACCCGGATGGGCGGGTGCGGGCGCTGGACCGGCTTGGGTACCACCGCGAGCTCTTCCACGTCGTAGAAGCTCCCGTGATAGCTGAAGCGCTCTTCGGTCCACGCGAGGCGGATGATGTCGAGCGCCTCGTCGAAGCGGGCGCGGTTCTCGGCGAGGGGCACCCGGAAGCCGTGAAACTGGCTCGGGATCGAGCCTCGACCCACGCCGAACTCGAGCCGTCCGCCGGAGAGGATGTCGGCGATGGCGGCCTGCTCCGCGCAGGCGAGGGGATGGTGCAGCGGCAGCAGGGTCACCGCGGTGCCGATGCGTATCCGCCGGGTGCGCGCGGCGATCACCGGGATTGCCATGAGGGGGTTCGACAGCAGGGAGAAGGCGCCGCCGAAATGGAGCTCGGCCAGCCAGGCCACGTCGAAGCCCAGCTCGTCGGCGAGCGCGATGAGGTCGAGCATCTCGGCGTACCGGTCGGCGTGCGACTGGCCCTCCGCCGCGGAGGCCTGATGGAAGACGCCGAAACGCATGCCGCGATTCTAGACCCGGCGCGACGGCTGTGATACGGATGTTTCCCTATGGGCGGAGCGCTCGAGGGGATCCGGGTCGTCGATCTGACCAACAACCAGGCGGGGCCGTCGTGCGGCCAGATGCTGGCCTGGTTGGGCGCCGACGTGATCAAGGTCGAGGAGCCCGGCAAGGGCGACGTCGCCCGGTACTCCCAGAAGGACCGGCCGGACGCGGATGCCCTCTTCTTCCTCGCCTTCAACGCCAACAAGCGGAGCCTGACGCTCAACCTGAAGCACCCGCGCGGCCAGGAAGTCTTCCGCGCCCTGCTCAGGTCGGCCGATGTGCTCCTCGAGAACTTCGGGCCCGGGGTGATCGAGCGCCTGGGCTTCGGCTATCCGGCCGTCCGGGCGCTGAACCCGCGGCTGGTCTACGCGAGCATCAAGGGCTTCGGCTCCTACGGGCCCTACCACGAGTACAAGAGCTACGAGCCGATTGCCCAGGCCATGGGGGGCGCGATGAGCGTCACCGGCTTCCCCGACGGCCCGCCGACC
>JBKPDT010000402.1:0-7809 GCA_046728035.1 Candidatus Methylomirabilota bacterium
TAGGCCCACGGCGGACGCCGCTCCCGGCACGGGCCGCACAGCGATCCGCCCGGCCCCGCCGCCTCGAGCGCCGCGCCCCCGGCGAAGGACTCGAACGGCGATCCGCAGAGCCGGCAGCAGGGCGGCGTGATCCGTTCGAGCCGTTGCCAGCAGCCGGCGCAGAGGGGATCCCGCCGCCCGGGGCCAAGGCGGGCGGCGCAGACGGGACAGAAGGGAGGAAAGACGAGATCGATGGCGGCGGTGACCCACTGCCGCCAGGCCGGGACGTCGCCTTGCGGCGGCGCTAGAGCCGGAGGGTGTTCCAGCGATGGCATGATGGGCAACGGTCCGCCCAGCCCGCATGCTCGACGCCGCAGGCCGCGCACCGGTGGGGCCACTCGAAGCTGGACAGAGAGCGGAGGGCGCGGCGGTACTCGTCGAGCGCCTCGCGGGTCTGCCCGCGCCGCTCGAACACGGCGCCGAGGTAGGCGTGGATCACCGGGAGGTCGGGCGCCCGAACCTCGACCTTCTCGAGCTGCTCCAGCGCCTCGTCGAGCATGCTGAGGTCGAAGTACACGCGCCCCAGCGCGAGCGCGATGGCGTGGTTGTCAGGCTGGCGCGCCGCCGCGGCCTGGTAGAGCGCAATCATGCGGGTGGGGCGGCCTTCCTCGCGGCGCTGGCCCTCGATCCGGGACAGCAGCGGCAGCGCGGGCTGGGTCTCCACCGCCCGTTCCCACACGCGGAGGGCTTGGCCGGGATCGCCGGCCTGCAGATGCGCGTCGCCCAACGCAATGGCGGCGGGGACGAAATCCGCCTGGACGCGCAGGGCATCGCGGAAGGCGGAGATGCCACCCGTGAGGTCGCCCTCCGCCACTCGAGCGCGCCCGCGCTCGTAGTGGATGCCGGCAAGCCACGCCTGCTCGGCGGCGCGCTCGTCGGCGTCCACCGCCGAGATCAGCCGCTCCTGGGCAGGGAGCGCGTCGTCCCAGCGCCCCTCCGCGGCGGCGAGGTCGCGGAGCGCGCGCAGCGCGACGACGTGGCCGAGATCGCGCGCGATGACGTCCTCATACAGGGCGATCGCGTCGTCCGGACGCCCGATCCGCCGGTATGCGTCGGCGGCGGCGAGCAGGGTCTCGGGGCGGTCGTCGGTGCGGAGCGCCTGGAGCGAGTGGAGCAACGCGGACTGGTCGTCCCCGCGCCCTCGCGCGATCTCGCCCAGCCGCGCGTGGGCGTCGCCGTGGCCCGGCTCCCGCCGCAGCAGCTCCTGGTAGGCGGCCACCGCGGCCGCCTCCTTGCCCGCGCGCTGGGCCGCGACCCCCTGCGCGTACAGCTCGCCGATGGCCGCGTCCTCGCGGGCCCCGCTCCCCGCGGATCCCGGACGGGGCCGGCGGAGCTTCTCGACGATGACCGCGAGGAGAGCGCCGGCGACGAAGGCGCCCACGGCGAGGAGGAGAACGAGGGCGAGCGGGAGAGACACGGGGCGGCGCGGCTAGCCGGCGGCCGTCCGCTCTTCTTCTTCGACGGCCCGCTGGCAATCGATGCAGTAGCGGGCGAACGGCAGCGCTTCCAGGCGCTTCTCGGCGATGTTCTCGCCACAGCGCTCGCAGTCTCCGAAGCCGCCATCGTCGAGCTTCTGCAGCGCGGAGACCACTTCCTTCAGGAGACGGCGGTCACCATTGCCCAGCTCGAACTGGAACTCCCGGTTATAGGCGCTGGATGCCTGATCGCCCAGGTCCTTGATGGAATCGTCTTCGGGCCCTTTCCCGTAGAGGATGTTTCTCCCTACCTCCTCCACGAGCTGGCGATGCTTCTCCTCCAGCTTCTTCCGGAAGTGGGTCAGGCGCTCCTTCCTCATCGCGGCCTCCTTGCACACCTTCAATACCGCACCCGCGAGGCGCGGTAGTGGCGGAGGCTACCACGCTCCTCCGGCAATTTCAATCCCTCGAGCCGGCTCCGAGCTCGACGGAAAGGACGGGGGCGTCGCCCCACAGCCGCTCCAGCGCGTAGAACGCCCGCGTGCCCTCGCCGAAGACGTGCACGACGACGTCGCCGTAGTCGAGGAGGAGCCAGCCGCTCTCCGCGGTGCCCTCACGGTGACGCACGCGGATTCCTTCCGCGCGCAGCGCGATCTGAATGGCCTCCACGATGCTGTCGATCTGCGCCGTCGAGCGGCCGGTGCAGACCAGGAAGAAATCGGCGAGCGACGACATCCCCTGCAGGTCGAGGGCGACGAGGTCGAGCGCCTTCTTGTCGAGCGCGGCGCGGGCGGCCAGCCGCACAAGGGCCTCGGCGGACCGGGGCATCAGGCGGGGTCCCGGTACAGGCCGTGCTCGCGGATGTAGGCGGCGACGACGGCGGGCATCCGGTAGGCGAGGCTCCGGCCCTCGCGCGCCCGCTTCCGTAAATCGGAGCCGGAAATCGGAAGCGAGGCGGCTCTCACCAGCACAGGGTCCTTCCGGTCGTCCGCGGACGGGGGGAGAGCGGGGGCCATTTCAGGGCCCCCGCTGATGACGAACCTGCCCAGGCCGAGCTCGCTCAAGACCTTCTGCGCAGGCTCGGAGTCCCCGTCGAACGCGATGCCGGTGCGCGGCACCACGACGAGGCGGGCGAGCCCGGCCACGCGGCGCGGCTCGCGCCAGGAGAGGAGGTCGAGGAAGGTCTCCGAGCCGATGAGGAGGTGGAGGTCGCCGCGGGGGCGGAGCGCCTCCAGGGTGTCCACCGTGTAGGACGGGCCGCTCCGCCGGAGCTCGACGTCGGAGACCTCGAAGCTCGGGTGCTCCGCCACCGCCCGCCGGGTCATCTCGAACCGATGCGCGGCGGGAGCCAGCTCGGCGGCGGGCTTGTGGGGCGGGGCCGACGCGGGAACGAAGAGGACGCGGTCGAGGGCCAGGGTCTCGGCGATCTCGTCGGCGACGAGGAGGTGCCCGAAGTGGATGGGGTTGAAGGATCCGCCGAACACACCGATTCGCGCGGCCAGCCCGTTACTCCCGGATCTGACCGTCGCCGATCACGACGAACTTGGTGGTGGTGAGCTCGCGCACTCCCACCGGCCCGCGCGCGTGCAGCTTGGAGGTCGAGATGCCCATCTCCGCGCCCATGCCGAACTGGCTGCCGTCGACGAGCCGGGTGGAGGCGTTTACCAGCACGGCGGCGGCGTCCACCTCCTGGGTGAAGCGGCGCGCGCGGCGCAGGTCGCGGGTCACGATGGCTTCGGCCAGCCCCGACCCGTGCCGTCGGATATGGGCCACCGCCTCGTCGAAGGCGTCCACCACGCGCACGGCGAGGATGTAGTCGAGGTACTCGGTGTCCCAGTCCGACTCCTGGGCGGCCTTGGCCGCCGGGACGAGCGCCCGCGCACGCGCGTCGCCGCGCACCTCTACCCCCGCGTCGGCGAGGCGCGGAGCCAGCCGCGCGAGGAAGTCGGCGGCCACGCCGGCGTGGACGAGCAGGGTCTCGAGCGCGTTGCAGACGCTCACCCGCTGGGCCTTGGCGTTGACGGTGAGGGCGACCGCCATGTCCAGATCCGCCCCCTCGTCCACGTAGAGGTGGCAGAGCCCCTTGTCGTGCTTGAGGACGGGCACCGTCGCGCGCTCGTTGACGAGCCGGACGAACTCCTCGCTGCCGCGCGGGATGATGAGGTCGAGGAAGCGGTCCTGGGTGAGCATGGCCATGACGGCGGCGCGGTCGGCGATGTCCACGTACTGGAGAGCGTCGGCGGGCAGCCCCCCCTTCTCGGCGGCCTTGGCGAGAAGCTGGGCGATGACGGTGTTCGACTCGAGCGCCTCGCTCCCGCCGCGCAGCACCACCGCGTTGCCCGACTTGAGGCAGAGGGCGGCAGCATCCGCGGTGACGTTGGGGCGGGACTCGTAGATGAAGCCCACCACCCCCAGGGGCACGCGCACGCGCGAGATCTCGATGCCGTTGGGACGCCGCCACGCCTCCACGGTCTCGCCGACGGGGTCGGGCAGCGCCGCCACCTGCCGGATGCCCGCCGCCATCTCCTCGATGCGCGTGTCGGTGAGGGTGAGGCGGTCGACGAAGGCGCGCGCGTAGCCCTTCGACCGCGCCCGCTCGAGGTCGGCGCGGTTGGCCTCGACGATCGTCGCCGTCTTCTCCTCGAGCGCGCGGGCCATCTGCACGAGCGCGTCGTTCTTCTGCCGGGTGGACGCGAGCGCGAGCGCCCGCGAGGCGTCCTTGGCCGCCCGGGCCTTCGCGGCGACCACCGCGGCGATGTCCGTCGTCATCGTGTCCTTGTCCCCTCCTCGCCCGTCACAGCACCACCAGGTTGTCCCGGTGGATCACCTCGCCGAACCCCTTGTAGCCCAGCGCGCGCTCGATATCGGCGGTCTTGGCGCCACGGATCTTCCGGAGCTCCGTGGCGTCGTAGTTCACCAGCCCGCGCGCGAAGTCGCCGCCCTCGGCCTCGGCGAGCGCCACCACCTCGCCCGCCTGGAAGTCGCCGCTCACGTCGACGAGGCCCGAGGGCAAGAGGCTCTTGCCCCTCTCAGTTAAGGCTTTCTTTGCCCCCGCGTCAACCGTGAGGCGGCCCTGGGGCCGGACCGCGAAGGCGATCCAGCGCTTGCGCGCGGCGAGTCGGTCGTCGCGGGGCTGGAAGTAGGTCCCCACCGGCTCGCCCTTGAGGATCCGGGCCACCACCCCGGGCTCCCGCCCGTTCGCGATGACCATGGGTATCCCCGAGGCACCCGCCTTCTGCGCGGCCTCGAGCTTGGTGCTCATCCCGCCCACCGAGACCCCCACCTCCGCGTCGAAGACGAGGCCCCGGATGTCCGCGGTGATCACTTCCACCGTCTCGAGCCGGCGCGCGGCGGGGTCGCGCCGCGGATCGCCCGTGTAGAGCCCGTCCACATCGGTGAGAAGGATGACGAGGTCGGCGTCGATCAGGTGCGCGACCAGGGCGGCGAGGTTGTCGTTGTCGCCGACCTTGATCTCGTCCACCGCCACCGTGTCGTTCTCGTTCACGATGGGCAGCACGCCGAACTCGAGCAGGGTGAGGAGGGTGTTGCGGGCGTTGAGGTAGCGCCCCCGGTCGCCGATGTCCTGGCCGGTCAGGAGCACCTGGCCGACCTTGAGGCCGTGCTTCTTGAAGGCCTGCTCGTAGTGCCACATGAGGGCGGACTGCCCCACCGCGGCCGCCGCCTGCTTCTCGGGAATGGAGCGCGGGCGCGCAGGGAGCCCGAGCCGCGCCATGCCGGTCACGATGGCGCCCGAGCTCACCAGGGCCACCTCGCACCGCTCGTCGGCCGCCGCCGCGATGTCGGCGGCGAGGGCGGCGATGCGCTTGGGATCCGGGCCCTGGCCGGGCGCGGTGATGAGACCGCTGCCGACCTTGACGACGAGCCGCCGGACGCGGCTCAGCGCGCGGCGGCCGCCCATCGCTCCGCGCGGAGCCGCGCCCCGATGTCGGCGACGAGCTCTCTGATTCCCAGTCCCGTCACCGACGAGATGGCGAGGAAGGGCAGGCCCCGCCGCCCGCAGAAGCGCTTGAGCTTCGCCCGTCGGGCAGCGGTGTCGGGCAGCTCCGCCTTGCTCCCCACCACCAGCTGCGGGTGCGCCGCCAACTCCTCCGAGTAGGCGGCGAGCTCGTCCTGGATGGCCTGCCAGTCCTTCACCGGGTCGCGGCCGTGGCTGGGATCCAGGTCCACCAGGTGGACGAGGAGCCGCGTCCGCTCGGTGTGGCGAAGGAAGCGGTGGCCCAGGCCCTTGCCCTCGGCGGCGCCGGGGATGAGCCCGGGCAGATCGGCGATGACGAAGGACTCGCCCTCGTCCACGCGCACGATGCCGAGCGAGGGCGCCAGAGTCGTGAAGGGATAGTCGGCGATCTTGGGCGTGGCTGCCGAGACGCGCGACACGAGCGTGGACTTGCCGGCATTGGGGAAGCCGATCACCCCCACGTCGGCGAGGAGCTTGAGCTCCATCTGGATCCAGCGCTCCTCGCCGGATCGGCCGAGGTCGGCGCGGCGGGGCGCGCGATTGGTGGAGCTCACGAAGCGCGCATTGCCGCGCCCGCCGCGGGCGCCCCGGGCCACGGTGAGCGTCTGCCCGGCGGCGGTCAGGTCGCCGAGCAGCTCGCCGGAATCCCGCTCGCGCACCACGGTGCCGAGGGGCACCCGCAGCACGGTGTGCGCGCCGCTCTTGCCGTGGCGGTCGGCGCCCTTGCCGTGCTGCCCGCGCTCCGCGGTGTAGTGGCGCTGGTAGTGGAAGTCCAGCAGGGTGGTGATGCCGGGATCCGCGCGGAGGACGACGTCGCCGCCGTCGCCGCCGTCGCCGCCGTCAGGGCCGCCGCGGGGGACGTACTTCTCGCGGCGGAAGCTCACGCAGCCCGCCCCCCCGTCGCCGCCCTTCACAAAGACGCTGACCTCGTCGACGAACATGGGGAGCCCCCGGGGACCCGGGGTGGATCAGGCGGGCTGCTGGGCGATGCTGACGTACTTGTGGTCGCCCTTGCGCTCGAAGAGGACGTAGCCGTCGGACTTGGCGAAGAGCGTGTGATCCACACCCAGGCCGACGTTGGTGCCCGGCTTGAACCTCGTTCCGCGCTGCCGGACGATGATGCTGCCCGCGGTGACGAACTGGCCCCCGAAGCGCTTCACCCCCAGCATCTGGGCATTGGAGTCGCGGCCGTTCCGGGAGCTGCCGACGCCCTTCTTGTGCGCCATGGACCTACACCTCGATCTTGGTGATGCGGACCGCCGTCATGATCTGCCGGTGGCCGCGATGCCGGCGGTAGTTCTTCCGCCGCTTGAACTTGACCACGAGGACCTTGGGGCCCTGCTTCTCCACGACGACCTCGCCGGTGACCTTGGCGGCCTTGAGCGCCTTGGGCTCCACCGTGACTTTCCCGTCCTGGTTCACGAGGAGGACCTGCGTGAACTCCACCGCCGCGCCCTTGGCCTTGCCGAGGCGCTCGACCTTGATGACCTGCCCCGGCGTGACCCGGTACTGCTTGCCGCCCGTCGCGATCACCGCATCCATGACTTCAGTGCCTTTCGTGTGGAGTTTCGCCGCGAAGGCCAATGAGACCATACCCCGCCCCGAAAAGTCAAGGTCGGCACCGACTTGACGGACGCAGGGGGGGGGCGGCGTCGCGCCTCAGGCCGCGGCGAGATAGCGCGAGAGCCGCTCGCGGAGGAAGAGCCGCGACCGGTGCACCCGCGACTTCACGGCGGGCAGGCTGATCCCCAGCGACTCGGCGATCTCCGGGTTGGAGAGCCCCTCAACGTCGTGCATGAGGAAGGCGGTGCGGTAGTCATCGGGCAGGTCGGCGATCGCCGACGAGAGCACCTCGCGCAGCTCGTTCTGGAGCGCGGGCTCCTCCACCTTGGGCGACCAGTCGCTCACCGGGTCCACGTGCTGGCCCAGCTCGTCGAAGCTCGGGAAGAGGTCCTCCCAGGGGACTTCGTGCTTCTTCGCCTGCCTCCCGCGCAGCTTCTGGTAGGCGGTGTTGGCGGTGATCCGGTACAGCCAGGAGCCGAAGGCGGATTGCCCCCTGAAGGTGTTGATCTTCCGCGCGGCGGTCCAGAGCGCATCCTGGACGACTTCCTCGGCGTCCTGCTCGTTGCCGGTGATGCGGATGGCGAGCCGATACACGCGGTCGCCGAAGGTCGCGACCAGCACGTCGGGCCCGTCCGGGTCGCCGCGACGGAGCTGCTCGACGAGGTCCGCGTCGGGATCCGGCCGCCGTGGACCGGCGGGGACGCTCCCCGCTTGTTCCGCCGCCGCGTCCGGCGTCGGGGTACTCATGGTCGTCTCTCTCCCGCGCGCCGATCGGCTGGGCGCGCACAGTCTCGAGTCCATTCAGCCCGTCGTGTA
>JBKPDT010000403.1:0-7174 GCA_046728035.1 Candidatus Methylomirabilota bacterium
CGTCCGCGTTCGTGCCGAGCCAGGTGAGTGGCATCGCGTCGCTGGCCACCATGGTGTCCTCGTGCGCCAGCGCCGCGCGCATCACCGCCGCGTCGCTCGCTTGCGTCTCGTCGAGGAGGTGCACGATACAGAGACCGCCCGGATCGGCGGCGCGCAGGCGGCTCAGGTGCTCGGCGTCGCGGACCCGTTCATTCGACGGCGCATAGACCAGGTCGGTCGGGCGGAGGCCTCGCTCTGCCAGCCGGTGGGGCGCGAGGAAGGCGGCCCCGATCGCCGTCATCCCGGCGCCGTAGGGATAGGCCTCGGTGGTGACGACTGCCCCCTCGCGCCGCACCCGGTCGACGAGGGCGAGGACTCGGTCCACATGGCGGAGCGAGGTGCTGTTCACGTGGCAGTAATGCATGTGGGCACCCGTCTCGGCGGCGGCGCGCACAAGCTCCTCGGCTCCGTCGATGCGCGCATCGGGAGCGAAGTCGACGAGATCCCGCGCGTGCGTGTACGTCGGCACGCGGCTCGAAGCCGCGAGGCGCGCGACACGGAGGTATTCCCCGGGGCTCGTTCCCGGCGCGTAGCCCACCAGCACGCCGATGCCGAGGCTCCCCTCGCCCAGCTCGGCCTCCAGGAGCCCGACGATGCGGTCCTCCTCGGCGGCGGTGGCTTCCCGCTGCCACGCCGGGTCGGCGACGTGAGCCAGCATCGTCGTCGCCCGGCCGTCACCGCGATGGCCGGTGAGGACCTGGATCCGGACGGCCCCCCAGGAGGCCGAGTAGCCGTAGTTCAAGGGCCGGCCCTCGGCCCCCGCCCGCGCGTACGCCTCCCCTACGGGCGTCGCGCCGGCCTCGAGCTCGAGCGTCGTCGTGACGCCGTCGAAGGCCTGCAGGCGATGCCCGCCCACACTCTGCGAGTGGCTGTGCAGGTCGATGAAGCCGGGCGCCACCACGCAGCCCGCGGCAGGGAGCACGTCGTGACCGCGCAGGTCAGTACCGATGGCGGTGATGACTCCACCCTCGATGGCGAGGTCCACCGCCGCGTCGAGCCCCTGTCCAGGGTCGACCACACGGCCACCGCGGATCACCGCGGCGAACCGGGCGGCCGCCCCTCGGCCGCTTTCGGGAACTGCCATGAACTCAGCCTCCACGATGACCGCGTCGTCCGGCCGGGCCGGCTCGTCCAACTCGCGTCGACCACTCGCGATCGGGCACACGATCCTATGAGCCGACGACGGTGGTGACAATGCGGGGGGCGAGCTTCGTTTCAACTATACTACCCGGACAGGAGACCGGGACGAATGCGTCGACGGAACAGCTAGAGTGACACCGGGCACGTCCGCGGAGGACAAGCGCCTCTTCTCAACAATCGTGCTGACGCTCACGCCGTTCGTCGGGATCCTGGCGTTCCTGGCGGTGTGGGAAGCGACGGTGGCCCTGGTCAAGGTGCCGGCGTACCTGCTGCCGGCACCTACCGTGATCTTCGAGACCTTCGTCAGGGAGTTCCCCAAGCTCGCGTATCACGGCTGGGTGACGCTGTACGAAATGCTTCTCGGCTACGCCCTCGCCCTCGTCGTCGCGGTGCCGCTCGCCATCGCGATCACCTCGTCGGAGCGCTTCGACCGGTTCACCATGCCGACGCTGCTGTTCTTCCAGGTGGTGCCCAAGGTGGCGATCGCCCCGCTGTTCCTGGTGTGGTTCGGCGTCGGCGCCCTGCCCAAGGTGCTGGTCGCGTTCCTCATCTCGTTCTTTCCCATCGTGATCGATACCGCGGTGGGCTTGCGCTCGATGTCCACGGAGATGCGCGATCTCGCGCGCTCGATGGGCGCCACCCGGATGCAGGTCTTCGCGCGCTTTCGCCTACCCACCAGCCTGCCGTACCTCTTCAGCGGGCTGAAGGTCGCGGCCACCCTCGCGGTGGCCGGCGCGGTGGTGGGCGAGTTCGTCGGGGCCGACAAGGGGCTGGGCTATCTGCTGCTCGTGACCAATTCGAATCTCGAGACCGCGCTGATGTTCGCCACGCTGTTCGCGCTGACCATCATCGGCCTGGTGTTTTTCTATGCCGTAGAGTTCCTGGAGTCGCTGCTCATCCCATGGCACGTGACACACCGGGTGCGCGACGAGGCCGGCACGCTGTGATTCTCCAACGAGGGGGAGGGACACCATGAAGCGCAGGACGTTTTCGCGATTGATGCTGGCGGGGGCGGCATTCGGTTTCGGCGTTCCCGCGGAGGCCCAGACGACGAAGTTTCCCTTCCGGCTGAACTGGACGCTGTACGGTGAGCACGCGCCGTTCTTCGTCGCGCGCGACAAAGGCTTCTACCGCGAAGAAGGTCTCGAAGTCGAGATCCAGGAAGGCAGCGGCTCGACCACCGTGTCGCAGCTCGTCGCCAACGGCTCGAGCCCGGTGGCGTACGTCGACGCGGCGACGATGATGCGCGGCGTCGGTGCCGGGATGCCGATCAAGGCGGTGGGCGTGACGCTGCAGCAGAGCCCGATGGCCTTCATCTACCGCGCCGACGCCGCGCGTCCCACCAAGATCTCCGAGATCAAGGGCAGTCGCATCGCCATCACCGCAGGCGATGCGAGCCTCGCGATCTTCACCGCCTTCATGGGCAAGCTCGGCATGAAAATCGAAGACGTGCAGATGATCACCGTCGCCAACCCAGCCGCGAAGGAGCAGGCGGTGCTCAGCAAGCAGGCCGATGCACTGCTCGGCTATTTCATGGACCAGGGGCCGCGCATGCAGCTGCAGACCGGGGTCAAGATGGGCTGGACACGTCTCTACGACATGGCCGGGGTCACCACGCTGTCGAGCGCAATCATCACCAACAACGACTGGCTCAAGGACGCAAAGAACCAGGATCTCCTGCGTCGCTTCCTGCGCGCCTCCCAGCGCGGCTGGCAGCACAGCTTCGACCACCGCGCCGAGGCCGCCGAGATCTTCCGCAAGGCCGCGCCCGCCTTCACCCAGGAGATCGCGCTGCTGGAAGTCGACGGCACCATGACCATCATCCGGACCGAGCGGACCAAGGGCCGCCCGATCGCCTGGTCGGACGCCGAGGACTGGAAGGACAGCCAGGACCTGCTGGAGAAGTTCGCGAAGCTGAAGCCCCAGCCGAACATAGGCGTGTACTACACGAACGACTATCTTTCGGAGCCACCGTACCTGCCGAAGAAGTAGCGATCGGTGGAGCCCTATATTCGTCTGCGGGACGTCGGCAAGCGCTACGACACGAAGAGCGGGCCGGTCGAGGCGTGCAACGACGTCACCCTCGACATCCGCCAGTCGGAGTTCGTCGCCATCGTCGGTCCAAGCGGCTGCGGGAAGACCACCATCCTCAAGATGGTGGCCGGTCTCGTGCCCTACACCTCGGGCACGATCTCGGTGGGCGGCAAGCGCGTCGATCGGCCGCTGACGGATGTCGGCGTGGTGTTCCAGGAATCCATTCTGCTCGACTGGAGAAACGTCCTGTCCAACGTCATGCTGCAGATCGAGATCCGCGGCGTGGACCGGCAGAGGTACGAGCCGGTTGCGCGCAGTCTGCTGAAGGCCACCGGCCTGGAGGGCTTCGAGGAAAAGAAGCCCTACGAGCTCTCCGGCGGCATGCGCCAGCGCGTGTCGATCTGCCGGGCGCTCGTGCACGACCCGCCGCTGCTGCTGATGGACGAGCCCTTCGGGGCGCTCGATGCGCTGACCCGCGAGCAGATCTCCATGGACATCCAGCGCCTGTGGATGGAGAAGCGCAAGACGGCCATCCACATCACGCACAGCATTCCCGAGGCGGTGCTGCTGGCCGATCGCGTCGTGGTGATGAGCCCGCGCCCGGGGCGCATCGTCGAGATCATCGAGGTCGACCTGCCGCGGCCGCGCCGCCTCGACCGCTTGCCCGAACGTTTCAACGACTACGCCGGACGGATCCGCGAGATCTTCAAGGCCAAGGGCGTCCTCGCCATGGATTGAGGCCGCGGGCTCAGCATATAGTGCTTGACCATCACTTCGGTGTGGGCGAGTCTCCTGCCACCACCCGTCAGGAGGATGTCTCATCGAACTCGACGCGCTCCTGAAGCCCCGCTCGGTCGCCGTGCTCGGCGCCTCCGAGCGGCCCTCGGTCGGCCGCACGATCGTCGAAAACCTTGAGCGCATCGGATTCGAGGGGGAGGTCTATCCCATCAATCCGCGGTATGAGACTCTCCTCGGCCGGCGCTGCTACCGATCGGTCGAGGAGCTGCCCGCCGGCGTCGATGTGCTCGCGTTCTGCGTCAACCACGAGCGCGTGCTCGACGGCCTCCGATCCGCCGCCAAGAAGGGAGTCCGCGCCGCGGTCGCGTTCGATGCGGGGTTCGCCGAGAGTGACGACGCGGGACGGCGCCGGCAGGACGAGCTGGTCGGCATCTGTCGCGAGGCGGGCATCGCGTTCTGCGGGCCGAACTGCATGGGCGTCATCAGCCCCCACGAGCGGAGCCTCGTCTACCTGAACACGCTCCGAGACCCGGCGCCGCTCGCCGGCAACATCGGGCTGATTTCCCAGAGCGGGTCGATCGTCATCGGGCTGCTCGCCGACTGCCGTCGGTTCGGGTGGAGCCGCGTGATCTCGACGGGCAACGAGGCCGTGATCGTGGCCGCCGATATTCTCGAGTACCTGGTCGAGGATCCGGCCACGCGCGTGATCGCGATGTTTCTCGAGAGCGTGCGCCAGCCGGAGCGGTTCGTCGCCGCGCTCGATCGGGCGGCCGACCGTGGCAAGCCGGTGGTGGTCCTCAAGGTCGGCCGTAGCGAGCGGGCGCGCCGCGCGATCACGAGCCACACCGGCGGCCTCGCCGGTGAGTCGCGCGTGATCGAAGCGGTCCTCCGCGCGCACCGAGCGATCGAGGTTCACGACATGGACGAGCTGACCGAGACCCTCGCCGCCTGCCAGGGCGCGCGCCGGCCTGCGGGTCGCCGGATCGCCGTGGTGACGAACTCCGGCGGCCACACCGAGCTGATCCTCGACGTCGCGGCCAGCGTCGGGCTCGAGCTGCCGCCACTCTCGCCCGCCACCCGCGCCGAGGCCGCGCGCGTCATCGGCTCCATCGCCGGCGACGGCAACCCACTCGACTCGTGGGGCAACGGCGACTTCCAGACCAACGTGCCGCACGCCCTCCGGACGCTCGGGGCGGATCCGGAGATCGACGCGGTGGTCTGGTGCACGGACAGCGCCGACGCCTCCCCGCTGGGAACGCCCGAGCGCTTCATGACGTACGCCACGATACTGGTCGAAGGCGCCAAGGGGTCGACCAAGCCCTTCTATCTTATGGGCACGCGCCCAGGCATCTTCCGACGCGACCAGCACGAGCTCCTGAGCGCCCACGGGATCGCCCTGATCGGCGGCACTCGCCAGGGACTCCGCGCGATCGATCGCCTGGCCCGCCAGGCCGTGCCGCTCGCGCCCCTCCGCCCCCCGCCATTGACGAAGGTGCCGACAGTGGCGACGATACCGGGGGGCACGGCGCGACGAACGATCCACGAGCACGATGCCAAGCGACTGCTCGCCGGTGCCGGCCTGCCCGTCGTAAGGGAAACACTCTGCACGACCCGCGAGGAGGCGATCGCCGCCGCGGGCGCGATCGGGTACCCGGTGGCGCTGAAGCTCGTCGCCGACGACGTGCCTCACCGGTCGGATCTCGGCCTGGTGGCCGTCGGGCTCAGAGACGCCCGCGAGCTCGGCGAGGCGTGGGACCACATGAACGCGGTCCGCTCGGGCAAGCTGGCGGAGATTGCGGTCGCCGGCTTCGTGGTCCAGCAGATGGTGAGCGGGGGGGTCGAGATCCTCGCCGGCGTCACCCACGACCGCGATTTCGGCCCCGTGCTCGCGTTCGGGCTCGGCGGGGTCGCCGCGGAGGCGCTCGCCAGCGTCGCGCTCCGGCCGCTGCCGCTACGGGTTGGCGACGCCGAGGCGATGGTCGCCGAGGTTCCCGCCGCGGCGAAGCTGCTGGCCGGCTTCCGCGGCCACCCGCCCGGCGACGTCGACAGCCTCCATCGCTGTCTCGAAGCGCTCGCCGACTACGCATGGGCCGACCGCGCCTCCATCGCCGAGCTGGACGTGAACCCCATCAAGGTGCTGCCGCGGGGCCGGGGCTGCGTCGTCGTCGATGCGCTCATCGTCCCTCGTGCGCCGCGCTGAGGAGCTCCCATGACCTCGGAGATCGTGACCTACATCGTCGACGGTCGCATCGGCATCGTGACGATCAACCGTCCCGACAAGCTCAACGCGATCAACCACGAGCTCAAGCACGCGCTCGTGGAGCGCCTCCGCGCGGCGGACGCCGACCCGGGCACGAGCGTGGTGGTGCTGCGCGCCGAGGGCCGGAGCTTCAGCGCCGGCTACGACATCGCTCCGAACCCGGCTCGCGCAGCGCGGCGCGGCAACGCGCTGGCCTGGCACGCGTCGCTCACCGACGACATCCGGCTCGAGATGACGCCGTGGGACATGGGGAAGCCGGTGATCGCGTCGGTCCAAGGCCACTGCCTCGGCGGCGGCTGCGAGCTCATGATGCTGTGCGATCTCGCCATCGCTTCCGACGACGCCGTCTTTGGCGAGCCCGAGATCCGCTTCTCCAACGTCGGCCCTGCCCTCGTGATGCCCTTCGTCGTCGGCCTGCGCCGCGCGCGTGAGCTCCTCTACTTCGGCGACCCCATCGATGCTCAGACCGCGCTCTCGTACGGGATGGTCAACCGCGTCGTCCCCCGCGCCCAGCTGCAGGCGGAGACGCTGAAGTTCGCCCGCCGGATGGCGCTGATCTCCCCGGAGTCGCTCGCGGCCACCAAGCTCGCGACCCGGCGCGGTGCCGAAGCGGCGGGCTTCCGCAACGCGATCTTCGCCGGGCTCGACGTGCTCGCTCCACTCTACGCGGCGCGGACCGAGGTGGGGATGAAGTTCGACGAGATCAGGGAGAAGGAGGGCCTAGGGGCGGCGCTCAAGTGGCGCGCGGCCCAGTTCGCCGACTAGCCCGGGGATGAATCGGCCAGGCACGCAGGACGACCACGATCTCTTGGGGAGGCTCATCATGATGTCACGTCGCTTTGCCGCCATGGCGGCAGCCGCTCTTCTCTGCGCGGGTCCCGCGCTCGCCCAGGACAAGCTTCCACCGCTCCGGACGGGCGTCGACGGCACCTTCGCCCCACACGCCATGCCCAAGCTGGGCGG
>JBKPDT010000404.1:0-6946 GCA_046728035.1 Candidatus Methylomirabilota bacterium
ATCACGTGCTTGAGGCCGGGCAGCGTGATGTGCCAGAAGCGGCGGCTCGCGCCGGCCCCATCCACCGAGGCCGCCTCGTAGAGCTCGCGTGGGATGCTCGCCATGCCGGCGAGGAAGGACACGCCGAAGAAGGGAAAGCCGCGCCACCAGTTGGCGACGATCACCGCGGCCATGGCGCCCTCCGGGGTGGCCATGAAGGCGATGGGCTGCTGGAGGAGCCCGACGTCGAGCAGGACGCTGTTGAAGAAGCCGCGGCCGGGGAAGGCGTCGAACATCCATCGCCAGGTCAGGGCGATGATGACGGTGGAGGTGATCCACGGCATGAGGAAGAGGCCACGGAAGAAGTTCCGCCCGCGGATCACGCCGTTGAGCACCAGCGCCATCGCGAGCCCAGTGAAGACCTTGAGACCCACCGAGCCCACCGTGAAGACGAAGCTGTTGCGGACGACCTGATGGAACGCGTCGTCGTTCGCGAGATAGGTGTAGTTCCTGAGGCCGACGAAGCGCTCGGGGTAGCCGACCAGCTTGTCGGTGAGGGAGAGCCAGATCGCCCGGTAGAAGGGGTAGAAGATGAGCCCGACGACGAGGACGAAGAGCGGGAGGAGAAAGAGGAGCGCGGTGCCGGTCTCCCGGCCCCGCGCCCCGAGTCGCCGGCGCGACCGCGACTTCACCCCTTCAGCGTGTCGTAGATTTCCTTGATCTTCTTGTCTTCCCAGTCGATCGCCTGATCCACCGACCACTTGTCGACGATCACCTTGGCGGGCGCGTCGGTGAGCACGTTGCTCGCCTGCACCTCGGCGGCGGCCGGGGTGACGGGTCCGGGCCAGCCGGTGGGGGCGAACCACTCGACGGCGC
The DNA here is from genome assembly GCA_046728035.1 of Candidatus Methylomirabilota bacterium. Taxonomy (GTDB): domain Bacteria; phylum Methylomirabilota; class Methylomirabilia; order Rokubacteriales; family CSP1-6; genus DASRWT01. The sequence goes on from JBKPDT010000404.1 coordinate 856, forward strand.
GCCCGAAGGTCCGGTAGTTCTCGTTCTTGTTGAAGTAGTCCTTGGCGGCGTTGCGCGACTTGTCCAGCACCGGCGCGAACTGGCCGTAGGAGTCCTTCATGACGAGGAGCGTCTCCTCGGGCGACAGCATGTGGGCCATGAGGCTCATCGCCGCCTCCGGGTCCTTGCTGCCCTTGAAGATGGCCATGGACATCGCGATCGCCCACATCCGCCGGCCGTCCGGTCCGCCCGGATGCGGCAGAGCCAGGTGGTTGGCGAGGGCCTCCTCTTTCATCTTCTTGTCCTTGGCGTCGGTGGCCTTGGCCAGCGCGTTCTCCAGCGCGAAGGTGATGCTCGGCCCGTTGGAGGTCTGGGCGATGTTCTTCGCGATGAAGTTCTCGTTGTTGCCCGAGCCGGTCCACGTCAGGGTGTCGGCGGGCTGGAGATTGTCCTTGTAGATATCGGTGGCCCACTTCATCGCCGCCTGCATCTGGGGTGTCTTGATGGACTTGTACTTGCCGTCCTTGCCCGCCCATCCCACGCCGTGGGAGTACATCAGGCTCTGCATCACCCCGTAGCCGTCGGCCGTACGGTTCCAGCTCTGCCCCATGCCGTAGAAGTTGTCCTTCGGCCGGGTGAGCGCCTGCGCGGCCTCCTTGGCCTCGGCGAAGGTGGTCGGGAGCTTGACCTTGGCCTTCTCGAAGGCGTCGCGCCACACGTACCAGAAGGCGGCCATGACATACCACGGGATCGCGTAGATCTTGTCGCCCACCATGGTCACCGGCGCCACGTTGGCGGGGGCCTTGCCCACCTGGCCCTCGATCTGCCTCGCGAACGTGGTGAGGTCGAGGAGCTGACCCATGCCGGCGAAGCGCGCGGGCGCCCCCGTCTCGAGCTGGCCCACGTCGGGCGTGCTGTTGCTCTCGATGGCGGCCACATACTTCGTCTGCATGTCCTCGAAGGTGAAGTACTCCACGGTGATGGCGGCACCGTGCCTTTGCGCCCAGCGCTGCGCGCTCGCCTCGATCGCCTTGTTGGTCGGTTCCACGTAGGTCTTGAGGATCCACAGGCGCAGGCTGGTGCCCTTCTTCACGGCGGGGAAAGCCACGCGGGGGAGCGTGAGAGCCGCGGTGGTGCCGAGGGCGCCGGCGAGGATCTGTCTCCGGCTGACGGGATGCTGGAGCATGGCGTGTCCTCCTGATCTCCGGTGATCGTGAGGTGCTGGACGTGCGCCCCGACTGTCGGTCAGGGGCGGCGGCGTGTCAAGGGGGAGTGCGGCCGCTGTGATACCGTGGAGGCCATGATCACCGCGGGCGAGGTCGCGTTCTACCGTGAGCACGGCTACCTGGTCGTGCCCGACGTGCTCGATCCTCCCACGCTGGACGCCCTCCGGGGCGAGCTCGCCCAGATCCTCGAAGGCGCGCGCGCGGTCAGCGCCCACACCGACGTCTACGACCTCGAGCCCGGCCATCGCCCGGAAGACCCGCGCGTCCGGCGCGTGAAGACGCCGCACCGGTTCTTCGACGGCTTCAAGCGGCTCTACCGTCACCCCGGGCTCGTCGCCCTCCTGCAAGCGCTGCTGGGTCCGGCGGTACGCCTGCACGGCTCCAAGATCAACCTCAAGGCGCCGCGCTACGGCTCCCCCGTCGAGTGGCATCAGGACTGGGCGTTCTACCCGCACACCAACGACGACCTCCTCGCCGTGGGCGTCATGCTCGACGACGCTACCAGCGACAATGGCCCGCTCCTCGTCGTGCCCGGGAGCCACCGCGGCCCCGTCTTCGACCACCACGCCGACGGCTACTTCTGCGGCGCGGTGGATCCCGCCACAGTGAAGGACGAGCTCGCCCGCGCGGTGCAGCTCACCGGCCGCGCCGGGTCCATGTCCTTCCACCACGTGCGCCTGCTCCACGGGTCGGCCCAGAACATCTCCGCGCTGCCGCGCGCGCTTCTCCTGTTCGAGTACGGGGCCGCCGATGCCTGGCCCCTCATGGGCGTCAAGGACCTCGCCGAGTTCGACGCGCGCCTCGTCGCCGGCGCCCCCACCATCGAGCCGCGTGTCACGCCCGTGCCCGTGCGCATGCCGCTGCCGCCCGCGCTGCACCAGGGCTCGATCTACGAGAACCAGACGGCGTCCCGGCGATATTTCCCTCTGACGGAGTCCGGGTCCGCGTCACGGACCTGAGCGCCTGGCCTATCGGCTAGGACGCAGATAGGGCTCCCAGAACCCTGGCTTCGGCTCGATCTGCTGCACGATGTCGAGCCAGGTCCCGGCGGGATCGCGTAGCGCGAAGCGTCGCTGTCCCCACGGCTCGTCGTGGAGGGGATACGCGATCGGCGCTCCCGCCGCGCGCAGCCGCTCGAACTCCGCGGCGGCGTCCGCCACCTGGAAGGTGAGGAACACCCCCGCGCCGCCGAAGGTCTCGGGCCCCGGCGGCTGCGAGGGATGGTCCGCCGCCATGAAGGCGACCCCGTGGGGGTGCTCGCCCGTCGAGGCCAGGTACACGAACCACGACGCCTCGAAGAGGATCTGGAACCCGAGCCAGCGCGTGTAGAAGTCGCGACACGCGGGCAGGCGCGTGGTGACGATGACCGGGTAGGCGTCGAGCAGCCGCATCACGCGCCGGCCGCGGGCTTGACCTCTTTCGCGAACCGCTCCATCACCGTGATCATACCGGGCACATCCGCGGTGGGCGGCATGTCGTAGGTCACCCACTCGCAGCCCAGTGCCCCGGCGCGCTTCACGTCGGCGGCGACCTGGTCGGGGTCGCCCTCGTAGGGCGCGCGCTCGGCGCCTCCCTTGGCGCCGAGGGTCAGCATGTTGCGCGGGGCGAAGCGCACGGCGCCGTCGGCCCGCCCCGCGCGCTTGGCCAGCTCCTTCACGGTGGCCATGCCCTTCTCGAGGTCCCCCCACGACAGCCCGAGCGGATGCCAGGCGTCGCACTGCTCGGCGGCGCGGCGCATGGCGGGGGCCGAGAGCGTGCCCGGCGCGCCGCCCGCCCAGATGGGGGGGTGCGGCTTCTGGGCCGGCCGCGGCGCGAAGGTGGCCCCGCTGAAGGTGAAGTACCGGCCCGCGAACTGCGGCATGTCCGCCGCCCACGCGGTCTTGATGATCTTGAGATACTCGTTCGCCTGTACGCCGCGCTCCTTGAACGGCAGGTTGAGGTCCTTGAACTCGGCCTCGTCCCAGCCCACGCCGATGCCGAAGATAAAGCGTCCGCCCGAGACCTGATCGACCGTCGCCGCCGCCTTGGCCGCCACGAGCGGGTTGCGATAGGGCAGCACGATGACGCTGGCTCCCACCTGGATGCGACGCGTGCGCCCGGCGAGGAAGGCCAGCAGCGAGAAGGGGTCGGGCCACGAGGGTCCGTAGTGCTGGGTCGTCGCCGGCTTGGCCATGATGTGGTCGGGGACGAAGACGCCGTCCCAGCCGAGCTCCTCCGCGCGCAGGGTGAGCCGCTCGGCGTCCGCTGTCGTGAGCCGCCAGATGGGAAGGACCACGCCGAATTTCATGGGGAGTCTCCTTTGCGACTGACCTCCGGGCACAGTACGCCAAGGCAGGGGAGTGGACAAGTTCGGGCTCCCCGTGCTCTACCGCCCCAGCACCAGGCACACCGCGCCCAGCACGGTGAGCAGGGCGGCGGCGAGCCGTCCGGCCAGGCCCTCCTCCTTGAAGACCGCGCTGCCCAGCAGCACGGTGAAGACGGCCGAGCTGCGACGAATCGAGGACACGTAGGCAGCGGGGGCGAGCGCGAGGGCGAAGACCTGGAGGGCGGTGCCGGAGAGGACGATCAGGGCGTGACCGAGAACGCGCGCGAGCTGGGCGGGACGCAGCGAGTCGGCGAGCGCGCGGGGGGCGCGGGCAAGCACGAACAAAAGGAGCGGCACCGCGAGGACCGCGTAAGCGGCGACGAAGTAGGACGGCACGCTCATGGCGAGGACGTTGCGCCGGTCGACGGCGGCCAGCACGCCCAGGAAAACGGCGGAGCCCAGGGCATCGAGGGCGTCGCCGCGGGAGAAGAAGGCGCGGAGATCCATGCGCCTGGCCGGCGTGCGGCTGAGCCCGGCGGTGCCAACGGCGGAGAGGCCGACCCCGATCCAGCCGACGCCGCGCGGCAGCGTGTGGGTGAGCCACCAGTCCGGGAGGATGGAGAAGATCGGCGCCAACGCCAGCACGGGGCCCACGATGGAGATGTCACCACGGCTGCTCGCCCGCGTGAGGAGATAGGAGTAGCCCCCGGCGCACAGCGCGGCGAGCGCGATCCAGCCCCACGCGTGCGGGGGCACGTGAATCGCCGCTCCCACGAGCCAGATGCCCGCCGCCCAGCCGACGACGCCCACCACCTGCGTCCAGAACACCATGATGAGCGGCGAGATGCCGCGGGCCTGGCCCTTGACGAAGCCGATCTGAGCCGCCTGCAGGAGAGCGGCCCCGAGGGCGAGCGCGAACCAGGTCAGAGGTAGGCGAGGAGCCGGCCGCAGGTGATCACGGACAGCCAGAGCGCGATGGAGAAGACGGCGGCGACGCGGGCGCGGGGCGGGGCGGGGACCTCACGATCCCAGCGGGCCACGCTGCGGAAGGGCCAGCGGTGAAAGGCCCACGCGTTCAGGCCGGCGCCGATGATGAGGAGCATCTTCACGCGGAAGGCGGGGTTCTCCGCCCACTCGGTCGCGTGCGCGGTGAACATGAGGGCCCCCGACAGCGCCACCATGCCCAGGCCGACGCGCGCCCAGGGCAGGAGGTGCGCTGCGAGCGCGGCGACGGGCAGGCCCCGCGAGACCCCGAGGAGGCGGAGATCGAACATCACGGCGCCGCCGACCAGCGCGACGATGCCCGCGATGTGGAAGATCTCCACCGCGGGGTAGAGCCACAGCCACTGCCGCATGGCGACGGCGACGGCGCTGGACTCGAGCCAGACCAGCCAGGCCGCCGCCTGCGGATTGTGGATCAACGGAGCTCGGTGGTCTTGCCGTCCACGATGATCCGCTCCGCGCGCATCTCCTCCGGATCGGTGCGGTTCGGATAGCCGACCACGGTCACCGTCTTGCCGGGGGTGAGCGCCGCCCGCGGCAGGCCCCGATTCTCCATCCGTGAGGGGGGCGCGAGCACGACCAGCCAGGTCTTGCCGGGCGCCTCGAGGCGCACGTAACCGTGCGGATGCTCGTAGCCGGCTTCGCGGATGGTGCCGGTGACGTTCAACGTATTGCCGCTGTCGTAGCCGCTCCAGCCATGATGCGCGACAGCGGGGCCGGCGGCGAGCGCGAGGCCCACGGCGAGGATCAGGGCCAGCGCGGCGGCGAAGAGCCGTATCGTCATTGTCATTCCCTCCACGCGTGATTTTCCCAGGTTCGCCGCGCCGCTTCAACTCGTCACGCGGGGTCGGCCGCGCCCGGTGAGCCAGAGCGCGGCGGTTGCCAGGCCGACCGCGCCGACGGCGGCGACGAAGGCGAAGGTGTAAGCCACCTGAACTCGCCGAGGAGGGCGATGAGGAACACGCGCCCGTCAGCCGCGAACGCGCGGGCGGACGTCGGCGGCGACGCGTTCCAGGACCTCGAGCATCTCGGGCACCGTGGGCACCGAGAAGTCGAGGACGAAGTGCTCGACCCCGGCGGCGACGTAGGCGGCGAGGTCCTCCGCGATCTGAGAGGGCGAGCCCGTCAGAGGAGTGAGCCCCGCCGGCGCCGCGGGATCGAACTTGAGCGGTCCCTTGAACGTGATGGTGATGCTCGAGGGATCGCGTCCGGCGGCGGCCATGTCGCGCAGCCGCTTCACCGATGCCGCCATCTCCGGCGGGTGAAGTGCCACCGGCGGGCGGAGCCCGAGCGGGTGCCAGCCATCCGCCATCGCAACCACGCGGCGGAGCGCGGCGGTGGTATGCCCACCGATCCAGATGGGGATGCGTGGCTGCTGGACGGGATGGGGCCGCACGCCGCCGGCTTCGGCGATCTCCCAGAAGCGCCCCTTGAACTCCACGCGCGGCTTGGTCCAGACCTCCTTCATGATGGCGAGGGCTTCCTCCGTCCGCGCCGCGCGCTCCTCGAAGGGCACGCCGAGCGCGGCGAACTCCTCGCGCCACCAGCCGATGCCGGCGCCAAGGATGACGCGCCCGCC
>JBKPDT010000405.1:0-7126 GCA_046728035.1 Candidatus Methylomirabilota bacterium
GATCACACCCAGCACCACCAGCGCCACCATCATGTCGGCGGCGTTGAGCGTGCCCAGGCTCTGGATGATGAGATAGCCAAGCCCGCCACCGGACTCGCCGCCGATGAACTCACCCACGACCACGCCGATCAGCGCGAACGAGATGGACGGCGTGAGCGAGGCGAAGGTCCACGCCAAGGTGGACGGCACGATCACGGTTCGCATCACCTGCCCCTCGGTGGCGCCCAGGAAGCGGGCGGAGTAGATGAGGTCCGCGTCCACGCTACGGGCGCCCTGGAACGTGTTGAAGAACACGATGAAGAACACGATGCTCCACGCGAGCACGATCTTGGCGAGGAGGCCGAAGCCGAAGATCATCGTGATGAGCGGGACGAGGGCGATGCGCGGCAGCGAGTTGAAAGCGACGATGAAGGGCGACGAGATGCGGGCGAGGCGCTCGCTGCGCCCGAGCACGAGCCCGGCCACGAAGCCGGTGGTGATCCCCACGAGGAAGCCCCAGAGGGTCGACTGCACGGTCGACCACGCCATCGCCCAGATGCTGAGCCGCACCGTGCCGGAGGCCAGGTGGAGGAAGCGCTCGACGATCTTCGATGGCCGGCTGATGAAGAACGGATCGATCCAGTACAGACCCGGCGTCTTGGAGATGGCCTTGATCCCCGTAAGGTACTCCCACGCCCCGACGATCGCGATCAGGATCGCGACCTGCCAGATCAAGATCCGCGCGCGCTCTGAGGTCACGGGCTTCATGTATCCGCTCGCCTCGCCTTCGGCTGCGGCTCGCCAATCAACTGCCACATGTCATGCCTTTGCGATGAATTCTTCGCCGAGGGCGTGCCAGATCTCGCCGTACTGGCGCGAGTACTCCTCGGACTCGCGGATCCGGATGACGTCGCGGGGCCGCGGGAGCTTGACGTCGTACACGAGCTTGATGCGCCCCGGCCGGCGGGTCATCACCACCACCCGGTCCGCCAGGGTGATGGCCTCGGAGAGATCGTGGGTCACGAACACCACGGTCTGATGCTTGGCCTCCCACAGCGCGAGCAGGTCGGCGTGCAGGGTGAGCTTGGTATGCGTGTCGAGCGCGCCGAACGGCTCGTCCATCAGGAGGATCTCGGGGTCCACTACGAGGGAGCGCAGCAGGGCCACCCGCTGGCGCATCCCCCCGGACAGCGTGGCGGGGAACGCCTGCTCGAAGCCCTGAAGCCCGGCCAGCGCGATCGCCTCCCGGACGCGCGTCGCGCGCTCGGCGGGCGGCACGCCGCGGTACTCGAGGCCCAACGCGATATTGGCCTCGACGGTACGCCAGGGGAACACGGTGTCTTTCTGGAATACGTAGCCGACCTGGCGGGGGGCGCGCCCCGTCACCGGCTCGCCGTCCACCAGGACGCGGCCCCCCGACGGCGCGATGAGGGCGCCGATCATGTTGAGGATGGTGGACTTGCCGCACCCGGACGGGCCGACGATGGCCACGAACTCCCCGTCGAGGATATCGAGCGAGACGCCGGCGACCGCGGGGACCTCTCGCGAGCCATCGACGAAGGTCTTCGCGAGGTCTCGGATGGCGATCCGGACGCGGGAAGCCGCCACGGTTCCTACGACTTGTACTTCGCCTGCGCCTTCCGGACGAAGCTCATGTCGACCGCCTTCGCGTACGGGATGGGCTTCTCGAGCGCGGTGGGGATCCAGACCTTCTCGCCGCGGGCGTAGTCCGCCTCCTCGACGATGAAGTCCCAGTCGAAGATGCTCCGGTAGTACCGGACGGACTCGAGCACCACCTCGCGCGTGAACGTCTCCATGTACGGCTTGTGCAGGAGCTCCACGACCTCGTCGTCCTTGGCGCGCCGGATCCACTGCTGCGCCCGGTAGCAGGTATTCACGTAGGCTTGCACGAGGTCGGGCGATTTCTCGATGGTCTCCTTGAGGCAATAGCCCACGGTGACGGGGATGGGCCCACCGAAGACGCGGTTCCACGCCTTCTCGTCCTGGATGTCGTAGACGGGCCGGCCGAACCCCTCGCTCACCGCCGCCGACTGCCACTCGGGAACGGCCATGATGGCGTCGAACTTGCCGGCCTTGAGCCCCCCGAGCATGGTGGTGGAGGCCCCGCCGCCCACCCACTCCACGTGGTCATTGACCGCCTTGCCGTCGGCGGCCTTGCTGTTCTTGCACACGTACACCCCATAGACATGGGTGCCGGAGCCGATGGCGGTGGCCGCGACCACCGCTTTGCGCCCGACGAGCTTCTCGTCGCCGAGGGCCTCGACGCTCTTCACGCCCTTGTCGAAGAGATCCTTGCGCACGACGATGTTCGCGTAGGAGCAGCGCGTGTCGGTGGCGAAGATGATGACGGCGTCACGGCCCTTCTCCGTCGTCTTCAACGGATGGTTGGAGTCGCCGAGCCCGAACATCGCTTGCCCCGCCGCCACCGCCTGCACCACCCGCGCGCCGCCCCCCGGCACGATGAAGTCCGGGGTCTTGACGCCCTCGTCCTCGAAGAGCTTCTTCTGGGCCGCTACCAGATGCTGCCCGTACACGAAGGTCGAAACGCTGTGCGAGACCGTGATGGTCTTGAACGCGCCCTGGGCCGATGCGGGCCGGGGCAACCGAGCGACGAGCGCGCCGCCGGCCAGCCCGGCGGCCTCGAGGAAGTGACGGCGCGTCCAGCGCGACGGGGCCGGCGTCTCTGCCATGGATGTCCTCCCGAGGGACCGCGACGAGGATGGGGGTTCCGTGGCACTCTACACGTGGCCGATGTGTCGTGTCAACGGCCGACCACGCCGAACGCATTGACAGGAAAGATGTTTTTGGGCTATCCTCCAACGATGGGGGCAGCCGGCGCGTGATCCGCAGCATGACCGGATATGGCCGCGCGGAGGTCTCCGGTCCCCGGCTGGCCGTGTCGGTGGAGTGTCGCTCGGTCAATCACCGCCACCTCGACGTCTCGCTCAAGCTTCCCCGGGCCCTCGCCTCCTTCGAAGCCGAGGCGCGCCGCCTCGTCCAGGCTGCCGTGCAGCGCGGCCGCGTCGACGTGAGCGCCAGCCTCACCGCCGCCGGCGGCGCCAGCCTCACGCCGCTCACCGTCAACGTGGGTCAGGCGCGCGAGTACGAGGCGGCCGCCCGCAACCTGGCCGGCGAGCTGGGCATCACGCCGGCGCTTCGGCTCGAATGGCTTCTCGCCCAGCCCGGCGTGCTCTCGCGCGAGGCCGAGGCGGCGGTGGCGCCCGAGGAGGGCTGGGCTCTGCTCGCCGCGGCGCTCGGCCAGGCCCTCGCCGATCTCGTCGCGCGACGCGAGACCGAGGGCAAGGCCCTGGCGCAGGAGCTTGCCGCGCTCCACGACGCGCTCGCCGTGCGCGTGGAGCTGATCACCGCGCGCGCCCCCGAGGCCCAGGCGCGCCGCGGCGCGCGCCTCCGCGAGCGCGTACAGGTCCTGCTTGGGGAGATGCCGCTCGACGAAGCGCGCCTCACCACCGAGGTAGCGGCGCTCGCCGAGCGGGCCGACATCACCGAGGAGGTGGCGCGGCTGCGCGTGCACCTAGGGGAGCTGCGCGCCCTCGTCGAGGGGGGCGGCGCGGTGGGCCGAACCATGGACTTCCTCATCCAGGAAATCAACCGCGAGGTGAATACGGTGGGAGCCAAGGCGGACGACCTCGAGATCTCCCAGACCGTCATCGCCGCCAAGGCCACCCTCGAGAAGATCCGCGAGCAGGTGCAGAATATTGAATAGCGCGTGGGCGGGACCAGGGTCAACGCGCGAAGAGCCCACATGGAGCTGATCAAGCGCCGCGGGACCCTCGTGGTGGTCTCGGCGCCCTCGGGCGCCGGGAAGACCACGCTCTGCCACGAGGTGCGCTCGCTCGTGCCCGACCTCCACTACTCGGTGTCCTACACCACGCGCCCCGCCCGCAACGGAGAGGTGTCCGGGACGGACTTCCACTTCGTGGACACCGCCGAGTTCGTCGCCATGCGGGATAGGAACGAGTTCGCGGAGTGGGCGCAGGTGCACGGCCACTACTACGGCACTCCCGCCCGGCCTCTCGAGAGCGCGCTTGCCCGCGGGCTCGACGTGCTCCTCGACATCGACACCAGCGGCGCGCGCCAGCTGCGCGCGCGCTACCCGGAGGCGGTGTCGGTCTTCATCATGGCGCCGTCCCTGGCCGAGCTGGACGCGCGCCTGCGCGAGCGCAAGAGCGACGCGCCCGGCGAGATCGCCCGGCGCATGAGCCGGGCCCGAGAGGAGATCGGGGCCTGGCGGGAGTATCATTACCTGATCATCAACCGGGATGTGAAAGAGGCGGTGGACCAGCTCGCCACCATCATCCAGGCCGAGCGCTGTCGGACCAGCCGTCTCACCATCCGATTCCCTGACGTGGAGGTCCCCGACTGATGGCATTCCCTTCGCTGGAGCATTCCCTCGACAAGGTCTCAAACCGGTATCTGCTCGTCGTGCTCGCCGCCAAGCGGGCGCGCCAGCTCAACCGCGGCGCGCAGGCTCAGCTGGAGAGCCGCCACAAGAAGCCCACCAGCGTCTCCCTGGAGGAGATCGCCGAGGGCAAGGTGGGTTACCGGCTCAAGGACGACGACGCCCCCAAGAGCTGATCCCGTGGCGCTCCGCGGCAAGGAGCTGATCCTCGGCGTAACCGGCAGCATCGCCGCCTACAAGGCGGTGTATCTCCTCCGCGAGCTCACCCGGCTGGGCGCCGCCGTGACGGTGGTGCGGACGGCGCACGCGGAGCGGTTCGTCGGCGACCTCACCTGGCGGACCCTGTCCGGGCGCCCGGTGCTGTCCGACCTCTTCGATCCGCAGAGCGGCGAGGCGGTCGAGCACGTCGCCCTCGCCGAGCGCGCCGACGCGGTGGTGGTGGCGCCCGCCACCGCCAATCTCCTCGCCAAGGCCGCCCACGGGATTGCCGACGACTTCCTCACCACCGTTCTGCTGGCCGCGCGCGGCCCGGTGCTGATGGCGCCGGCCATGGATGGCGGGATGTGGGATCATGCCGCGGTGGCCGCCAATGTGGCGACCCTGCGTGCGCGCGGCGTCACCGTGCTCGAGCCCGACGCCGGCTCGCTCGCCTCGGGGCTCAGCGGCAAGGGGCGACTCCCCGAGGTGGACGCCATGCTGGAGGCGCTCGAGCGGCTTCTCACCCCCGCCCGGGACCTGACCGGCGAGCGCGTTCTCGTCACCTCCGGTCCGACCCGCGAGCCCATCGACCCCGTGCGGTATCTCTCCAATCGCTCGTCCGGCAAGATGGGCCATGCCATCGCCACCGCCGCCCTCCGGCGCGGCGCCGAGGTGATCCTGATCGCGGGGCCCACCGCTCTGGAGCCGCCGGCCGGCACCACCTACGTCCCCGTCCAGACCGCCGAGGAGATGCGCGAGGCCGCGCTCCAACACTTGCCGAACGCGAGCGTCGTGATCAAGGCGGCGGCGGTGGCCGACTACCGGGTGGAGCATCCCGCCGGGCAGAAGATCAAGTCGAAAAAGGACGAGGGGCTCACCCTCACGCTGGTGCCCAACCCCGACATCCTCCGCGAGCTGGCCTCCCGCAAGGGCCGGGCCTTCCTCGTGGGGTTCGCCGCCGAGACGAACGACGTGCGCCGGAACGCGCAGACCAAGCTCGCCGCCAAGGGCATCGATCTTCTCGTGGTCAACGACGTGAGCCGCAGCGGCGTTGGCTTCGAGGCCGACGACAACCAGGTCGTCCTGCTCGACCGCTGGGGCGGCGAGGTCGAGCTGCCAAAGATGACCAAGGTCGCCGTCGCCGACGCCATCCTCGATCGCGTGCTCGCCCTCCGCGCCGCCGCGATCGCCACCCCTCACCCTAGCCCTCTCCCCTGAAGGGAGAGGGAATCGGCGTGAGCGATCGCGAAATCCTTGCCGATGCGCTGCGCGACGTCGCCCAGACGCTCCGCCATCACCGCGACCTCGGCGTGAGCGAGGTCGTCGTCGGCGCGGGCGCCGCGCCCCCGGTGGACCCCACCAAGGCCCTCGCCGCCCAGGAAGCGGCGCTTCAAGGCTGCACGCTCTGCAAGCTCTGCCAGAGCCGGACCAATATCGCCTTCGGCTCTGGGAGTCCCCGCGCCCGGCTCATGGTGGTCGGCGAAGGCCCCGGCGAGGAGGAGGACAAGCAGGGCAAGCCTTTCGTCGGCCGTGCCGGCCAGCTCCTCACCAAGATGCTCGAGTCGGTGGGCCTGGACCGGGAGCGCGACGTCTATATCGCCAACGTGGTGAAGTGTCGTCCCGAGCGGAATCGCAATCCAGAGCCCGACGAAGTCGCGGCCTGCAATCCCTTCCTCATGGCGCAGATCGACACCATCCGGCCCACGGTGATCCTCGCCCTCGGCAACTTCGCGGCCCAGACGCTGCTCGGCACGCGCGAGGGCATCACCAAGCTGCGTGGTCGCGTGTACGAATACCGCGAGAGCGTGCTCGTGCCCACCTTCCACCCCGCCTTTCTCCTGCGCAATCCGGGGCCCGCGTTCCGCCGCATGGCCTGGGAGGACCTCAAGCTCGCCCGGCGCGAATACGACCGCCTGAGCGCCACCACCCCTCACCCTAACTCTCTCCCCTGAGGGGAGAGGGCGGGGTGAGGGGCTCGATCGCCGATATTCTCTTCGACCTCCCTCTGCGTCGTCCTCTCTCGTACGGCGTTCCGTCGTCGCTCACGCTCGCCCCCGGACAGCGCGTCGTGGCGCCGCTTCAGGGCCGTCCGCGCGTCGGCCTCGTCGTGGCGCTCCGTCAGGGAGACACCGCCGGCTTGGCCCTCGTGCAGGATGCCGTGGAGCCTGCGCCGGTGCTGTCGACCGCCATGCTCGATCTCGGCCGCTGGGCTGCCGCGGAAAGCCTGTCATCGCCGGGATCGACGCTCGCCGCGTTCCTGCCTCCAGCTCCACGGCGCGGGGCGGCCGAGGTCGTGGCGGCTCCGCCCGAGCCCATGTCCGCTCCGCCCGCGGCGCCCCTTCTCTGGACCGGCGTGGACCGTCACGCGCGGTTGACCGAGGAGGTCGCGCGCGCGCCGGGCCCCGTCCTCGTCATCGCGCCCGACATCGAGTCGGCGGCGCGGTGGGCCGAGCGGCTCGGGGCCGCGCGCCTCGACAGCGCGGCGGTGGAGACCGCGCGGCGCGCCGC
>JBKPDT010000406.1:0-4491 GCA_046728035.1 Candidatus Methylomirabilota bacterium
GGCGGAGTTGCCAGGCCCGCGTGCCCAGGGGCAGCCGACCTTCAAGCCGTGACTCGACTGGGCTGGTAACGCAGAGCGACCGCCCCCGCCCGGAACTCCTGGCGCCCCACGAGCTTCAGCTCGAGCCGCTCGCTCAGGCCGGCGAACAACGTCGGCCCGTCGCCCGCCAGGATGGGCTGCACGACAAACTCGTACTCATCGATCAATCCCAGATCCGCCAAGGCCAGCGGGAGGGTCACGCCTCCCACGAACAGGCCTCTGCCAGGCTCCCGCTTGAGCTGCTGAACGGCTTTCCCCAGGTCACCCTGCACGAGCTCCGCGTTCCAATCGACCCGGTCCAGGGTGCCCGACACGACGTACTTCTTTGCCCTGTCGATCGTCCGGGCGAAGGGGATCATCCAATCAGCCATCCAGTCAGGCCGCGTTCCGTCGCAGGCTGCCGCCACACTGCCTCCATCATTTCGTAGGTCACCCGGCCAAAGAGAAGGGCATCGGCTCGTTCCAGATTGGCGGCGAAATGGCGATGCAACTCCTCGTCCGTGATCATCACCCGGTGATCGCAGCAGCCGTCGAGGGTGACGTTGATCGAGTATCGGAGCAGTCTCATAGGTTGCTCTCCCTTGCTGCGGTCGCAGGCACCTGGCGGACCGTAATCGGACCTGCTGGGAGGGCGCGAGGATCGCGCACCCGTAGCACCGAAGGACCGGCGCCCTGTCCCGCAAGTGCCGTTCCGGGCGCACACATAACGCCCGCCCAGAACGTCGTCTTGCCGCCGCTCAGCGGCGCACAGATCAAAGCATCCGCGCCGGTCGATGGTCCGGTCGGCGGACGTACAGATCGACCGGTCTGGCGCTTCCGCCGGCAACGGGACGCTCTTCGGCTGTCAGCACGCTCTGTGAGGTCGATCGACGGCGCGGCAGCAACGAGATCACCGATTCTGGCGCGACCAGCTCGGTGGCGGGGTCAGCGCCAGATCGCCGGCTGCTCACTCGTGGCGAGGCCGTTGGTTCACGTCATTATGTGCGCCCGGATCAGCTCTTCGTGACGCTCGATATCCGTCGTTCTGGAACGGAGGCCACCCCGGATGGCGGTCTTAGCAACGGCTCTCGAAGCGCCCGACGGTGCAACTCGTAGCATCACCGCGTGCGCCGCGCGGACAAGACCTCGCGGGTGATCGCAGGTGTCGCTCGCCACGAGGATGGGACCGCCTGAGCTGAGTTGCGCCAGGAGCATGAGACCACCCGTCCGCAAGTAATGGGACCAACCACCTGCTCGCCGGTTGTGGGACCACCTCTCGGGTCCACGGGCGCCGGTGCCGCTGGTTACCGGCTCGGGAGCGATCGCGGCAGCCCGAAGGACGGGAGGACGGTGTTCTCGAAGCGGGTCAGGGCGCAGATCCGGTCGCCGGTGAGGGTGAGGACGTAGAGGCCCATCCCGTGGCTGATGCCGTTGGGCGCGCGCAGGTAGGCGCCGAACGCGGGCTGACCGTTGGCTCGTGTCGGCGTGAGGTCGAACCTGCGACCCGCGCTGAAGATGCTGGCGCAGAAGCGGGCTACGAGCTCTCGGCCTTCGTATTCGAATGGCATCGGTGGCATCGAGACGAAGACATCGTCGGTCAGCAGAGCCACCAGCGCGTCGAGATCGGCGGATTCCCAAGCGCGGACGAACTTCGCCACGGCGGCAGCTTCGGACGGCGAGTCGGGGGAGGGAGGTGGTTCGAGATCGGTGCCACGCGACCATCGGCGCTCCAGGGTGGCGCGCGCCCGTTTGAGGGCGCTGTTGACCGATTCGACAGTCGAATCGAGCATGTCGGCGACCTCGTTGGCGTGGAATCCGAGGACATCGCGCAAGACGAGGACGGCGACCTGGCGAGGCGGCAGGACCTGAAGGGCGGTGACGAACGCCAGAGAGATCGATTCGTTCTGCTCGTAGCGGGTCTCCGGGCCGAGCGGCACGTCGAGGGGGCCCTCGAGGAGGGCGTCGGGATACGGCTCGAGCCACACCACTTCGCCGAGCCGGGTCGGCTCGGGCGGTTCGACAGACGACGAGCAGGGGCGGGCCCTGCCCCAGGTCATCCTCGACCAGCTGCTCGACCCGGTCGCCTTGGACCGGTTCGAGACCGCCTTTGACGCCGGCACCCGGGCCATGGTGGAGCTGCAAGCGCTCGTGGGCCGCCGCACCGCCGAGCTGTGCGGCTTGCGATGGGACTGCCTGCGCATCGAGGAAGTGCTTGACGAGACCGGCCGCAGCCGACCCTCGCCGGTGCTCGTGCACGACATGCCCAAAGTCGCGGTGCGACGCTTCCATCTGCCCATCGACAATCAGGCCGCCGAGATCATCCGCGCCCAGCAGACGCGGGTCCGGGACCGCTATCCGGACACGCCCACCGCGCAGCTCATGCTGTTCCCGTCGCTGGCCCGCAACCCCCGAGGCGTGCAGCCGTTCAACCGAACCACCTTCGCCGAGCGGCTCCGCGTCTGGGTGCACGACCTCCCCCGTCTCGTCGGGCTCGACGGCTCCGACTACGACCGTTCCGACATCACGCCCTACTCCTTCCGCCACAGCTACGCGCAGCGCCACGCGGATGCCGGCACGCCCGTCGAGGTGCTCGCCGCGCTCATGGGCCACACGAAGCTGTCCACGACCCAGGGCTACTACCGGATCACGCACAAGCGGAAGCGCAAAGCCGTCGACCAGCTCGCCGGGCTGCAGGTGAACCGCAGAGGCGAACGGGCGCGCCCCGCAGTCGAGCGCTTGCTCGACAGCGAGCACCTCCGTGACGCCGTCGGCCAGGTGGCGGTGCCGTTCGGCATCTGCCAGGAGCCCACCAACGTGCGCGCCCACGGACAGGCGTGCCCGTTCCGGCACCAGTGCTTCGGCTGCACCCACTTCCGCACCGACCCCTCCTTCCTGCCCGAGCTGCGCGCCCACCTCGGCCGACTCCTCGCTGACGATGAACGGCTCCGCGCCACCGCCCCTGAACTGGCGGACTGGGCTCGCCAGGCGGCTATCCCCTCGGGCGAGGAGATCACAGCAGTGCGCCGGATCATCGACCGGTGTGAGACCGTCCTCGCCGAGCTGCCCGACGCCGAGCGGGCCGCCACCCAAGACGCCGTCGCCGTGCTGCGACGAAGCCGGGCCCAGCTCGACACCACGGTGCCCGTCGGGTTCCTCGGGGTGATCGGCCCACCGACACCCCGGCTGTTCCCCCATGTCGTGCGCGACCAGGAGACGACCGGTGAGAGCTGATCACGGCGAGGCCATGCGCGAGGCGCGCCATCTCGCAGGGCAACGCAAACGCACGCTCGTGCTCGCCGCCGTCGAAGCTGCCGTGCAGCAGGGCCAGGCACTCACCATCGCCGCCATCGCCCGCAGCGCAGGAGTCGGACGCAAGTTCATCTATGACCACCCCGACCTGCGCGCCGAGATCGACCTCAGAGCCGTCCAGGCCGTCCACCGTCAGGCGAACGACATGATCGCTACCGCGCTGGTCACCGGCGCGTCGTTGCGCGCCGATCTGGAGAACAGCCGATCCCACAACCGCCGCCTCCAGCAAAGGCTGCGAGCCCTCGAGAACCGCCTGTCCCAACTCGAAGGCGCCCGACTCGTCGCCGACGACCTTCTCCCCGACGACGTGCTCACCCAGCTCGCCGACCGTCAGCTCGCGCACCGCGTCGCCGAGCTCGAACAGCAGCTGTTCGAGACCAAAGACGCGCTCCGGCAAGCAACCGACGAGCTCGACGCAGCCCGCGCGGTCAACCGAGAGCTCATGGTTCGCACCAACCGCACCGACACCACCCCACTGGCGCACCGTCACCCGCGTCGGAGCACCATCGACGAGCGACCGTGAGCAATCACTCAGACCGACCGTGGATGTTCCGCGATCCCTGGACGACAACCCACCCTGATCGTCCCGTGACCGACGACGTCAGCGCGGCCATCCTCGACGCCGCCGTCACCCTCCTCACCCTGCTCCGCTCACCGCTCTCGCTCGGCGACGCACTCGCCGAGCTGCACGCCATGGTCAGCCTGCTCGCCGAGTTGCAGATCGCACTACCGGCCACCGTCGCCGCGGCCCGCGACCAAGACCACACCTGGCACGACATCGCCCACCAACTCCAGATCACCCCGGCAAGCGCCCGGCGCCGCTACCGCGGATCGCGAACATCGAACACAGGTGACTCTGACGTGACATGGACCGGGCCACGACGACGAAGCACCTGCTCATCGGTGACTCGGCAGCGCACGTCGACCGTCTCGACCTCCCAGGCTCTGCTGAAAACCGCCGCCCTCGACGCCGGGGTTCCGCTGCGGGATGTGCAAGAAGCCGCCAGCCACGCCGACCCCTGCACCACCATGCGCTACGACCGGGCCCGAGTGTCCCTTGACCGGCACGCCACCTACATCGTGGCCACGTTCCTCGCCGGCGCCAGCCGCTGACACCATTTGCCCGCTCTGGCCCGCGAGATCGCTCCAGAGCGACGCTCCTAT
>JBKPDT010000407.1:0-12282 GCA_046728035.1 Candidatus Methylomirabilota bacterium
TCGGGACACTCGACCACGCCGTAGACGGTGGTCCGGCCGTCGGGCAGGACGGCCACGTCCTCGCGCACCCGAATCCACGGATTCGCGTACGCGGGCCGCGTGGATGCGGTGGTCCAGGGAGTGCGCGCGTGCCGCGCGCGATCGTGGGACGCGCCCTCGGACGCGGCGGGCTCTGCCGGCGTGCTCATGGCGACGCCCCCTTGTATCACGCGCGCGGTATAATCGCACCCTGATGAAGGTGACGCTCCGGTATCCGAAGCGCCAGGTGGAGATCGCGGGCAAGCGGCGGGTGAAGGACCTCCTGCGCGAGCTCGACGTGCTCCCGGAGACGGTGCTGGTGATCCGCGGCTCCGAGCTCCTCACCGGCGACACCGTGGTGGGCGAGGACGACGAGATCGAGCTGCGTCCGGTGATCTCCGGCGGGAGTGCCCGGTGAAGTGCCGCAAGTGCGGAGACGCCGCCGCCCTTGAGCTTCGGCGGCACAATGCCGCGTTCTGCTCGCCGCATTTCCTCGAGTTCTTCCAGAAACAGGTCCGCGAGGCCATCCGTCAGCATCGGATGCTCCCCCCGGCCACGCCCGTGCTTGTGGCCGTCTCCGGTGGCAAGGACTCCCTCGCGCTGTGGGACGTCCTCATCGCCGAGGGATATGAGACTGCCGGACTCTACCTCGACCTCGGCATCTTCGAATACTCGGTGGAGTCGAAAGCCAAGTGCGAGGCCTTCGCGGCGGCACGCGGTCAGAAGCTCATCGTCGAGCGCGTCGTCGACGCGGTGGGTGCGCCCATTCCGGAGGTCCAGAAGGTCACGCGGCGCCCGACGTGCTCGGCATGCGGCCTGTCCAAGCGCTACCTGATGAACCGTGCCGCCCTCGAGCACGGCTATCGCGTGGTCGCCACCGGCCATAATCTGGACGACGAAGCGGCGACCCTGCTGGGCTCGGTCCTTCACTGGCAGATGGACGCCTTGCCGCGGCAGTCGCCCATGCTCGACTCGACACATCCCAAGCTCGTGCGGCGGGTCAAGCCGCTCTACCGGCTCTCGGAGCGCGAGACCGCCGCCTACGCCTTCCTGCGTGGCATCGACTACATCGTGGAAGAGTGCCCCTTTGCCAAGGGGGCGACGTCGCTCGCTCACAAGGACATCCTCAATCGGATGGAGGAGGCCTCGCCGGGGGCCAAGCACAACTTTCTCTTCGGGTTCCTCGACAAGGCGCGGCCCGTCTTCGAGCGCGACCAGGCCGTCACCCTCACCGAATGCGTGAATTGCGGTCAGGTCACCACCGGAGAGCTCTGCGCGTTCTGCAAGCTTGCCGACCAGGTCCGGCGGCGCGGCGGCGCCTGACCCCCCGCGCGAGATGAGCCGGAACCTGCACGTCGGCGCCGAGGAGATTCCCAACCCGTCGGCCAACCCGACCTTCGGCGAGGTGTTGCTCTCGCGGCGGGACCTCTTCAAGGCCGGCCTCGGCGTCGCCGCGCTGGCGACGCTGTCGGGCTGCGCGACCGCGGGCACGCGACCGGAGATCGGTTTCACGCCCCTGGCGCCCTCGAGCGAGGATCAGCTGCGCGTCCCGCCCGGCTACGAGGCGACCGTGCTCTACCGCTGGGGCGATCCGGTGGGGGCCGCCGACGGCATGCCCGCGTTCAAGCCCGACGGGTCGAACACCGCCGCCGAGCAGGCCCTGCAGGCAGGCATGCACCACGACGGAATGCACTTTTTCCCATTGCCCCGCGGCTCGAGTAGCTCCACCCACGGCCTACTCGTGATGAACCACGAGTACCTCGATGAAGGGCTGCTGTTTCCCGACGGCCAGAGGACGTGGAGCGCGGAGAAGGTCGCGAAGGCGCAGAATGCCGTCGGCGTCTCGGTGATCGAGGTCCGGCTGGACGGCGGAGCATGGCGGGTGGTGCGTCCCTCCCAGTACGCGCGCCGCGTCACCGCGCTCAGCACGTGCGCCGTCGCCGGACCGGCGGCCAGCCACGCCCTTCTCCGCACCGACGCCGATCCGGTGGGGCGTCTGGTGATGGGGACCTACAACGGCTGCGCCCATGGCTGGACGCCGTGGGGCACGTACCTGACGTGCGAGGAGAACTGGCACTTCAACTTCGTCAATGCCGGGCAGATCACCGCCGACCAGCAGCGCTACCGCATGACCGCCAAGGGTCGCGCCTACCGCTGGGAGGAGCACGATCCGCGCTTCGACGCCGCCCGTCACCCGAACGAGTTCAACCGCTTCGGGTGGGTCGTCGAGATCGATCCGTACGATCCGATCACGGTGCCGATCAAGCGCACCGCGCTCGGCCGCATGGCCCACGAAGGCGCCGCCTGCTCGATCGGTACCGACCGGCGTCTGGCCTTCTACATGGGCGACGACTGGAGCTTCGAGTACGTCTACAAGTTCGTGCCCCGGCGCCCCTGGGAGCCCCACAACCGTGATGCGAACCGCAACCTCCTCGACGATGGGACGCTCTATGCCGCGCGCTTCAACGCCGACGGGACGGGAACCTGGCTGCCCCTCGTATACGGCACCGGACCGCTCACCGAGGCGAACGGATTCCGCGATCAGGGCGAGGTGGTCGTGAGGACGCGCCAGGCCGCGGATGCCCTGGGGGCGACCAAGATGGACCGGACCGAGTGGGTGGTGGCACACCCGGTCACGCGCGATGTGTTTTGCGCGTGCAGCAACAACGTCGAGCGTGGGCGCGACGGCGCCGAGGGTCCGCACCCGGCCAACCGCCGCGCCCCGAATCCGTTCGGTCACATTGTGCGCTGGCGCGAGGAGCGCGGTAGCCCGGCCGCGACGCGCTTCCGCTGGGACGTGTTCGTGGAAGCGGGCCCCGACGCCCGGGGCGGCACCATCAAGGGAGACAAGTTCGCGTGCCCCGACGGGCTGTGGATCGATGCGACCGGGGCGCTGTGGGTACAGACGGACGTTTCGCCCGCCGCGCTCGGCTCGGGCGACTTCGCCCCCCTCGGCAACAATCAAGTCCTGGCGGTGGATCCTTCGAGCGGCATGTTCCGGCGCTTCCTGACCGGCCCGCGCGGCTGTGAGATCACCGGGTTTCACACGACGCCGGACAACCGCACCGCCTTCGTCAACATCCAGCATCCAGGCGAGGTGCCCGGCGACCGCTCCGACCCGGACAACCCGCGCGCCCGGTCGAACTGGCCCGACTATGCCGCGGAGGGGCGTCCGCGCTCGGCGACGGTGGCGATCCGCCGCCGGGACGGAGGATGGATCGGCACCTGAGCTCGCCCGGGCCGGACGGCCCGAGGTCCCGCGCTAGGCGCGCGCGGCGTGCTCGGCGAGTGTGCTCTGGATGGTCCGGTGCAGTTCGCCGGGGCCCACCGGCTTGAAGAGCACGTGGTGAATGCCCAGGTGGCGGCAGCGTTCCTGGTCTTCCTCGTGCAGGCCCCAGCCGGTGATGAAGGCGACGGGAATGTGCCGGTCGTGGGCGCGGATGCGCTGTGCGACCTCCCAGCCCGTCATCCCCACCATGCCGATGTTGGTGAGCACGACGTCGAACGCGCCGGGACGGAAGACGTCCATGGCCGCGGCCCCGCTCGAGACGGCAATCACCTCGTGTCCGACTTCCTTCAGCATCTCGGTGAGGATGGCCAGGACCTGCGCGTCGTTGTCCACGAGGAGGATCCGGCCCCGCCGGCTGCCCGGCGCGTCGATATCCATCGGCGCCTCCACGGTTGGCGCGACCGCCACCGGCAGCACGATGGTGAAGGTGGTCCCGCGCCCGAGCAGGCTGTCCACCCGCATCTCGCCGTTGTGGCGCTTGACGATCGAGTAGGAAACCGAGAGCCCGAGCCCCGTGCCCGCCTCGCCCTTGGTGGTGAAGAAGGGGTCGAAGACGCGCTTGCGGACGGCCTCGGGCATGCCGGTGCCGGTGTCGGAGACCGTGAGGACAACGGTGCCGCCCCGCTCCACGTGCGTCCGGATGGTCAGCGTGCCGCCCGCCGGCATGGCGTCGATGGCGTTCAGGATAAGGTTGGTCACGACCTCGTTGAGCTCGGAGGGCCGGCCCATCACCACCGGGATGGGAGGCAGCGTCAGCTCCATGCGGAGAGGGAGCCCGCCCTTGGCCGAGCGCTCCTCCCAGCGCGGCTGGGTGATGGCGACGGCGTCGTTGACGACGCTGTTGAGGTCGAGGGAGACGAAGGGCTCGTCTGGTCGGAGCCGGGCAAACTTCTGGATCCGCCGCACCGTCTCGGCGCCGCCGGTGGCGGCGGCCTCGATGACGTCGAGCCCGCGCCGGACCACGGACACGTTCGCGGGGTTTTTCCCCATGAGCTGGGCGTACCCGAGGATGGCCTGGAGGAGGTTGTTGAAGTCGTGCGCGATGCCGCCCGCCATCTGCCCGAGCGCGGTGAGCTTCTCGGACTGGAGCATCTGCGCCTCGAGCTCCCGCTGGACGGTGGTGTCGTGGACGATCGCCAACATGCCCTCGATTTGCCCGTCGCGCCCGGTGAGGGCGGACAGCGTCACCGCGAGGTTGAGGCTGGTGCCGTCCTCCTTCCGGGAGGCCACCTCGAACACGCGCACCGAGGACTCGGGCGACAGGGACGCTCGCGCGGTCACATATTGCTCGCGGGGCAGGAGCTCGGTGATGGGATGGCCCATGGCGTCCGCGGCGGCGCGCCCGAAGATGCGCTCCGAGGCGGGGTTCCACCCGACGACCAGGTCGTCGCGGTCCACCGAGATGATGCCGTCACCGGCGGAGCGGATGAGCTGCTCCAGCGAGCGCTTGGTGTCGGCGACCTGGCCGTAGAGGCGCGAGTTGCGGATGGCGACGGCAAGGTAGTCGGACAGCATCTCCAGCAGCTCCCGCTCGCGCGGGTCGATGGGGCGCGCGCCCGCCTTGTTGGCGGCGGCGAGGTAGCCGAGGGTGCTGCCGTCGTCACGGATCGGGCACACCACGGCGGCGGAGCCGCCGAGGCTCTCGTCCGGGGCGGTGCCCAGGTGGATGCGTACCTCGTCGTACCCGAGCGCGGAGCGGAGCTGCTCGGTGATGGAGGCGATGAGCTGGGTGAGATCGAGCTGGCCGAGGAGGCCCCGCGAGATCTCGCGCAAGATCGAAAGCTGGGTCACCCGCAGCGACTGCTCGGCCTGCTCCCGCCGCGCCTCCTCCTCGAGGTCGCGGGTCTTGCCGGCGAGGGTGCGCATCTCGTCGACGAGTGAGGTGAGCTGGTTCCGCGTGCCGAGCTCGGTCTGCCGGCGGGCGAGGGCCCGGCGCACGGTCTCCTCGAGATCCTGGCGGCTGAAGGGCTTGATGAGATACTCGAACGCGCCGTGGGTGAGCGCATTCTTGACGGTTTCCAGCGAGGCATAGGCCGTGATCATCACGACCTCGATGCTCTGGTCGATCCCCTTGATCCGGCGTAACAGCTCGATGCCGTCCATCTGCGGCATCTTGATGTCCATGAAGATGAGGTCGGGGTGGAAGGTCTTGAGCGCCCGCAGCGCGGCCTCGCCGCTGTCGGCGGTGACGATGTCGTGACGCGGTTTCAGGATCATGCGGAGAGACTCCCGCGGCCCCATCTCGTCGTCGACCACGAGGATTCGCGCGCGGTCGGTCATGCCACGGTTCCCGGGACACCGG
This sequence comes from Candidatus Methylomirabilota bacterium, assembly GCA_046728035.1. GTDB lineage: Bacteria > Methylomirabilota > Methylomirabilia > Rokubacteriales > CSP1-6 > DASRWT01. The sequence goes on from JBKPDT010000407.1 coordinate 5,610, forward strand.
GCAGCAGAGCGGTGAACGTCACCTCCGCCCGGCCTTGGCGCGCCTCCAGCCGGCCCCCCTGGGCCTCGATGATGCGCTGGCTCACGCAGGGCCCCACGTCGATGAGGTTCTCCTGGACCACCTGGATGGGATCGAAGATGCGATGGAGCTCTTCCGACCGGACGTCGGCAGTGCGCGACGCGACGGTGATCCGCACACGTTCCTCCTTGTCGAGACGGGACACGGAGACGGCCAGCTTGGCGTCCTGGCTGGGAGTCTTGCGCAGTAGGTACCACACCAGGTAGGCGATGGCCTTCTTCAGCATGGTTCGGTCGCCGCGGACCAGGAATGTCCGCCCCTCGTACGAGTAGGTCGCCGAGACGTGCTTCTGGGTGGACTCGTCGACGAAGGTGAGGAGCCGCGCCTCCGCGCCCGCGGTAGGCACCGCCTGGGCGCCCAGCTCCTGCAGGCACTCCTCGACCGCGAGGCGGACGTCCACGACCTCGAGCTTGTAGTCGCCCTCGTTCACGAGGGCGGCGAGCTTCTCGAACATCTGGACGAGCCGGCGCACGTCGCGGCCCACCACCGCCGCGAAGTGGTTGCGGAAGGCGGCATCGTCGTAGCGCTCCTCGAGGAGCTCCATGAAGGTGCGGATCGAGACGAGCGGGTTCTTGATCTCGTCGGCGATGCGCGCGACCACGCGTGTGAGGAGCTCGAGCTGCTCCGCCTCGCGGCGCTCGCGCGCGGCCTGGCGTTGCTGCGTGAGGTCCTCGAAGACCAGGACCGCGCCCAGTGTCGCCGCGCCCTCCCCGGTGACGGGATACGTCGAGACCTCGAGGGGGAGGTTGCGCAGCGCGAGCTGCACCTCCTCGCGATGGATCGCGCGCCCGCGCGTCAGGGTCTCGAAGAGGAGGTCGCCAAGGGGGGAGGGAAGGACGCGCAGGTCGCGGTTGAGCGCGTCGCGCGCCGACATTCCGAGGATCTCCTCCGCCCGCCGGTTCATGATCACCACTCGCTCGTCCGGGCCGATCGTGATCACACCGTTGGACATGTGCGCCAGGATCCGCTCAGTGAACTGCTTCTGGTACTCGAGCAGGTGATGGACCCGGATGTCGCGGATGGCAGTGGCGAGGTGGCTGGCGAGGTTGTAGATGATCTCGGTCTCGCGCCGGCTGTAGGCCCCACCCGTCACCCGGGGCCCAAGGGTGAGGACGGCAACCAGCTCGCTGTGCGAGATCAGAGGCACCGCGACGACCGCCTGGAGGATCGCCATCTCCTTCGCGATCTCGCGCGCGGTGGGATCGGTGGCACGCGCCTGCGCCTCCTCGATGTGGATGAGGCGGCCTTCGGCGGCGAGCCAGAGCGGGAGCCCGGTGTCGGCCGAGAGCACCACCGACTCTATGACGTGCGGCGCGAGCCCGCGCTGCGCGGCGATGCGGTAGTGCCGGGCCGTCTGATCGGCGGCGAGGATGGCGCTGCGGGTGGGGCGGGCGAGCTCGCCCACTGCGTCGAGGAAGAGGTCGAGCACCCGGGAGATGTCGAAGCCCGCCGAGAGCGCCTTTGCGAACTCCTTCACCATGCGCGTGAGGACGTCGGACGGAAGGTCGAGCGCGGGCCCGGGATCCCCCGTCATCACCGACGCCTCCACGGGATGCGGCCTCGAGCGGAGGGCCGACACCTCCTGCACGAGGCGCAGCTTCTCTTCGGCCTGGCGGAGGACGCCCTGGAGATGGCTTCCCGTGAAGGGCTGGAGGAGGACGAAGTCGGCCTGCTCGATCGCCGGATCGTCCTCGGGCTGGGCTCCCTGGGCCGGCAGAACGCACACCACCACCGCGGTGGGGCAGAGCTGGCGCGCGCGCTCGATGAAGGCGGGCACGTCGCGTGCGGGCGTGGCGTCCTTGACGATCAGGTCGACCGCGGTGAAGCGAAGGGTCCGCAGCCCCTCCTCGTCGGAGGAAGCGGTGAAGATCGCCCGCCCGTCGAGGCCGCGGCGGAGACGGCTCCGTAATGTCTCGTCGGACGAGACCAGGAGGGCGGTTCTCATGTGCGGATGGTGGCGGGGCGCTCGTCGGAAACGGGAAATCCGACCGTGAAGGTGCAGCCGGACTTGGACGTGAAGGAGTTGAAAATGTTTTCCACAAGAACGGCGGGAATACTGGGACCGGTGTCGGAGATCCCTACGAGCAGGTAGGTTCCACCTGCTTCGCGCGGATCGGCTATCCTCACGGTGAGCTCCCTAGCCCCACTCATAGCCTCTAGGCATTTAAGCATAAGTTATGGAAATGCTGCTCCATTTAGCCAGATCTCGCGACGTCCCTTTCGGGCTGAGCAGATCGAGTGTGGACTGGGTGGGGTCTAATACGACGGTGTACTCCATATGTTGTGCCTGGGCCGAGACAGGGTCCGCAACCGTAGAGCCACCGCGCGACTCGGGTGCGGGCTGATTGGCCAGCGCGGACGGAATTGAAGTCCCGCCATAGGAAGGTAGCCCAGTTTCCGCCTCTGCTCCCCTTCCAGATGCCGATGGGCCTGGAGGATCTGCGGACTAGAACATTGGGCGGATGAACTTTCCATCGAGACCATCGCCCGCACGGAGAATAGAGCAATTCGAGCGCCATATCGGACGCCGGTGCGTGGCGAAGAAGTGACTGTTTCTTCCCGGCTTTTGGAATCTCGAACCGAGCGGTTCGCACGCCTCGGTGCACCGTCCACGGGGCATGAGCGTGCAGGGAGGGCGCACGGGACGGGAAATCGCCAACGCCGACGCATCGTTGAGCGACCTGCCCTGCGCGCAGTGCATCGGGAGGCGGAAGTGCAGTGCTAGCGAATCGCAAAGCGACCAACGAGACGCAATGGGTGATTTAGACCGCGCCCGGCCGGACTGTTCTCAGATGTGAATGGTTGCAGGCCGCTCTTCGGGAAGGGGGAATTCGATCGTGAAGGTGCAGCCGGGCCGGCCCACGTGGTTGCGGACGCGGAGGGTGGCGCGGTGTGCGTCGGCGATGCTGCTGCAGATGGCGAGGCCCAGGCCGGAGCCCCGGGACTTGGACGTGACGAAGGGGTTGAAGATCTTGTCTACAAGATCGGCGGGGATTCCGGGGCCGGTGTCGGAGATCTCCACGAGCAGAGAGTTTCCACCCGCTTCGCGCAGATCGGCCACCCTGACCGTGAGTTCCCCGCCTTCACTCATAGCCTCCAAGGCATTCAGGGATAAATTGTGGAGAAGCTGTTGCACTTGGGATGCATTGCCGGAAACCTGGTGAACCGGCGGCTCTCCAACTCGGCGCAGGCGAATCTTACGTGCCTCCATTTCGGGCTGAAGGAGCTCGAGGGTGGACTGGATCGGGTCCATGATGTCCAGCAGCACCATTGGTTGCGTCTGCGCGGAAGATAGCGTTCGGAAGCGTTCGAGGAGCTCGTCGATCCGTGAGATCTCCCGGTCGGCCACCCGGACGAGGCTTCCCCGGAATTCCGGGTCGTCGAACCGGGTCGGAAGGAGCTGGGTGAAGGCCTTCAGGGAGACGAGGGGATTCCGGATCTCATGCACCATGCCCGACGCGATCGCCTCGAGCGAGGCCAGGCGCTCGGCCCGTCGCTTCTCCTGCTCGAGCTCCTTCAGGCGGCTCAGGTCGCTGAAGACGGCCACCGCCCCCAGGCGGGCGCCCTGCGAGCCGACCAGGGCCGAGGTGGAGCACATCAGCGGGATGAGCTGGCCGGCAGCATTCGGGAGCGCGATCTCAACCGGCGAGCGTGACTCGCCATCCGCCGCCGTCGACTCAAGCAGCCGCGCGAGCGGGACGGGCAGATGGCCCACCGGCTGGCCACGAAGTGCGAGCGCGGAGACTCCGGCCAGGCTTTCCGCCGCGCGGTTGAAGAGTGTGATCCGCCCTCGCGCGCCCACCGCGACCACGCCGCTCTCGATCGTGGCGAGGATGCGCTGGATGTGCTCGTTCACCAGGAGCACCTGGTGGTGGACCTGGGCATTCCGTACCGCGACCGCCGACTGATTGGCGAGGGTGGCGAGCAGATCGGCGTCGTCGCTGAAGAAGGGGTCGCCCGATCGTTTCGCGCCCACCGCGAGAAAGCCGAAGACCCGGTCGCTGTCGATGAGAGGGACAAGGACCTCGCTCCCCAACCGCGCGAAGTCTGCGAACATGATCACCGGGTCAGGGCCGTCCGCCTGCTGGCCCACCTCGTCGCGAAAGAACAGCCGCCGCTCCCGCTCAAGCTCGACGAGCAAGGGCAGGGTGGGGGCCGCATAAGTTGGGAACTCCCCGTGACCCAGCAAGTGCGCGCGTTCGAAACGCCCTTCCTCGTCATCGAGCAGATAGATGGCCAGCCCCTCGGGCCGCAGCGTCGCGCCCACCGTGCGGGCGAAGTAGCCGAGGAGCACTGGAAGATCGATCGTGGTGCTCAGCGCGCGGCTCGTCTCGCGGATTGTCCGCTGATAGTCGTAGGGCTCGCGATAGAGGTACCGGTCGAAGGCGCGCTGGATCTGACCCTTGAGAGGGGCGAATAAAACCGCGACGAGCAGGGCGAGAAGAATCTCGCGGATCGGCGCCTCGTCGTGGAAGAGCGCATTCGACACGACGAGCAGCGTGAGGAGCGCGAGGCCCGCCACCAAGACCGCCGCGAGGTACACAGCGCCTCGTCGGACCTTCACGCGGATATCCATCAAGCGATGGCGGATGATCGCGTGGCCGATCATCCCGATCATGACGAGGGAGAAAAACGGGCCGAACTTACTAAGCGTAGACGTCCCCAAGAGCAAAGGGACGACGAGATTTGTCAACGTACCAAGCGCGATTGGTATCAATAGAGCGAGAAGGAGATATCCCGTCTGGATGCGAAGGGATCCAGTTGCGGAGCGATACTTTCGCGCGAGCACCCAGATGGAGCTCGCGAAGCAGGAGAGCATGTAGATTCCGTACAAGAGATGCAGGCGTCCGTACTCTACAATGATCCCCCTCGGACCATCGCTTACGGAGATTACAAGTAACGGTGAGAACATTGCGAGAACTGCAAAGATGACTGCAGGAGCTGTGAACAGCATTAGTGGTGGACTGTCCCGAAATCCACGCGCCGGCGGGAAGACTTCAGCGAGTACCAATGTCGAAAGGGGGGCGAGACTCGCAACGGCCAAGGTGAATCTCACGAATGAGACTGACAGAGGAATGGCGTAGTGTCCAAGTGCAACACCAACGGCCCAGAGTGCACCTAGCGCGCCGATCGCGGCCAAAGCTATGTGTGGTCGGCCCCGAGGGCTGCGCCGATAGACATACACCGCGATGGCAAGGTTCAAGACCGCTGTGATGAGGAGAGGGATTGCGTTCGGGCTAAGGGACATGGACCATCCCCCAATCCAGGAAATCTATGCTCTGTCAACCGAGGGTCCTCGGGATTATTTCCCGGAATTGCCGGTGCTTCAAGAACGAATAAAGCTAGCGGAGGGCGTTCAAGGCCGATCAGCTGACCGTTGCGTGCTCCACTTCCGTTGCGAGGGGGAACTCAATCACAATGGTTGTCCCACGCCCAGGGCTAGCCGGAACAGCGCGTATGGTGCCTTTGTGAGCATCTGTGATGCCACGGCAGATCGCCAGCCCCAACCCGGAACCCTTTGGTTTTGTTGTCACAAATGGCTCAAAGACCTTGCCGATTAATTGCTCTGGGATGCCGGCCCCTGAATCGGTCACCTCTATCAAGAGACTATGACCATCGTGCGTCGCTCTATCCGCAAGTCTCAGGGTCACTTCGCCATCGTGCTCCATGGCCTCAACTGCGTTGATTAAGAGATTCAAGAAGAGCTGCTTCAGCTGATCCGAATCGCCCGAGATGCGAGTATTAGAAGCTCCGTACGCTCTAGTGATGAGTATGCGCTTTTGAAGGAATTGCCCACGCAACAGCGCCAGGGTCTCTTCGATTGGTTCGATGACATCCACGCTTCGGAAGGATTGATGGGAGGGTACCGCGAGACCTCGAAGGCGCGCCACGAGTTGGTCGATTCGCTCAATTTCCTTTAGAACGATTACGGAAAAGTCCTTGCGGAAGTCCTCTTCGGTGAACCGTTCAGGTAGGAGTTCAGCGAAAGTCCGGATAGCGACGAGCGGGTTCTTTATCTCGTGCGCGATTCCAGAGGCAAGTCCTCCGAACGCAGCTAGCCGTTCGCCGCGTCGCTTCTCACGTTCTAACTCCTTAAGACGACTTAGGTCGCTGAACACAATGACCACCCCGAGAACTGTCCCTGCCTTGTCCTTGAGTGGAGAAGTTGCGCAAACGACTGGAATTACTCGACCAGCGTCATCAATCAGAGCAGATTCAATCTGAGTCCGCGGTTGACCGTCACCCAGAGTCGCCTCAAGAGGCTCCCGCAGAGCTTCGGGGAGTTTGGCTACCCCTTGACTCCTTAGAGTATCGGCCGTAGCCCCAGTCATTCGCTCGGCGGCCTTGTTGCAAAGTGTAATACTTCGAGTGAAATCGGTGGCGACAACTCCGCTCTCCATCGTTCCGAGGATATTCTCGACGTACTCGTTGACAAGAACAACTTGCCGATAGAGTTGAGCGTTACGCATCGCAATAACGGCCTGATGAGAAAGGGTGGAAAGGAGCTCGAGATCGTCAGAAAAGTACGCGTCCCCTGAGCGCTTCGGCCCAACTATCAAAAGGCCGATGAGGTCTCCTTCTGACATCATTGGTA
>JBKPDT010000408.1:0-8478 GCA_046728035.1 Candidatus Methylomirabilota bacterium
CGCCGCCGCCTTGCGCTCTTTCCTCAGGCAGGACCCCGACGTCATCCTGGTCGGCGAGACGCGCGATCTCGAGACGGCGCAGATCGGCATCCGCGCCGCCCTGACCGGCCACCTCGTGCTGACCACCCTGCACACCAACGATTGCCCCTCCACGGTGGCCCGGCTGCTCGACATGGGCATCCCGCCCTTCCTGGTGTCCTCCGCCCTCACCCTCATCCTCGCCCAGCGGCTGGGCCGGAAGATCTGCAAGGACTGCAAGCAGCCCTACGACGCCGACGAGGACAGTCTGGTGCCGTACGGCCACGTCCCCCAGGGCCTGGGCCGGGTGCAGTTCTACAAGGGCAAGGGCTGCCACGTGTGCAGCTTCACCGGGATGAAGGGGCGCGTGGCCATCTACGAAGTCATGCCGATCACCGAAGAGCTGCGTGAGATGATGCTCCGCAACGCCCCCACCGCGGAGATCCGCGAAATGGCGCTGGCGCAGGGGATGAAGACCCTGCGCCAGAACGCGCTCCAGAAGGTCCTCGACGGCGTCACGACCGTCGAGGAAGTGCTGCGGGTGACCGTGAGCTAACGCTCGCACGCCGGTCGGCGCGGGGATCCGCGCGCCGGGGAGACAGAGGACACCATGGCCGCGACGATGCACGACCTCTTGACGATCATGATTGATCGCGGGGCCTCCGATCTGCACATCACCACCGGCACCTACCCGCAGATTCGCCAGAACGGGAAGTTGCTGCCGCTCACCGAGTTCGAGCAGCTGATGCCCCAGGACACCCAGCGGCTCGCCTACAGCGTGCTGAACGAGGGACAGAAGCAGAAGTTCGAGGAAGACAACGAGCTCGACCTCTCCTTCGGCATCCAGGGGCTGGCACGTTTCCGCTGCAACGTGTACCGCCAGCGGGGCGCGGTGGCGGCGGCGATCCGCGTCATCCCCATCAAGATCCGCACCTTCGGCGAACTGAACCTGCCTCCGATCGTCGAGCAGATGGCGGATCGGCCCAAGGGCCTCGTGCTCGTCACCGGCCCGACCGGCTCCGGCAAGTCCACCACGCTGGCCGCCATGATCGACAAGATCAACTCCGAGCGTAGTGAGCACATCATGACCATCGAGGACCCCATCGAGTTCGTCCACCAGCACAAGCGCTGCCTGGTGAACCAGCGGGAGGTCTTCTCGGATACCCAGTCGTTCAAGAACGCGCTCAAGTCCATCCTGCGGCAGGACCCCGATGTCGTCCTCGTCGGCGAGATGCGCGACCTCGAGACGATCGCGGCGGCGCTGACCATCGCCGAGACCGGACATCTCACGCTCGGCACGCTCCACACGAACTCCTGCGCCCAGACGATGAACCGGATCATCGATGTGTTCCCCACGACCCAGCAGGCCCAGGTGCGCGCGCAGCTCTCGCTCGTCCTGGAAGGCGTGCTCTCTCAGCAGCTCATCCCCACCGCGGACGGCCGCGGGCGCGCCATGGCCCTCGAGATCATGGTGACGACTCCCGCCATCCGGAACCTGATCCGCGAGGAGAAGATCCACCAGATCTACTCCTCCATGCAGGCGGGCCAGAAGTTCGGCATGCAGACCATGAACCAGGCACTCGTCGACCTCGTGCAGAAGCGGCGGATTTCAAGGGAAGAAGCGTTGAACCGGAGCACGCTGCCCGAGGAGCTCGAGCAGCTGCTGAAGTCGGCGGGCGCGGGCGCCCCGGCCGGCGCGCCCACCGTGGGCGCCGCCGGCGGTGCCGCCTCGCCGTTCGGGCGGCGGTAGGACCGCGCCGAGGAGGAGCGCACACTATGCCAGTCTTCGCATATACGGGACGCGGGACGCGAGGGATCATCAACGGGGAGATCGAGGCGGCCGACCGCACCTCCGCCGTCGGTGAGCTGCGGAACCGTGCCATCCTCGTCACCAAGATCGCCGAGAAGTCCGGCGGGAAGACCGGGGTCGCCAAGATCGGCGGCAAGGTCAGCGACAAGGAGATGGCGATCTTCACGCGCCAGTTCTCCACGATGGTGGACGCCGGCCTTCCACTCGTCCAGTGCCTGCACATCCTCGCCGAGCAGAGCGAGTCCAAGACCTTGCGGGCGGTCACCGCGAGTGTGGCACGTCAGGTCGAGGCCGGCTCGACCCTCGCCGACGCCCTCCGGCGTCACCCGCGCACCTTCGACGACCTCTTCACCAACCTCGTCCAGGTCGGCGAGACGGGCGGTATTCTCGACGTCGTCCTCCAGCGCCTGTCCGTGTACATCGAAAAGGCGGCCGCCCTGAAGCGGAAAGTCAAGGCGGCGATGATCTATCCGGCCACCATCATCGGCGTCGCCTTCTTGATCACGATCTTCATGTTGACCTTCGTCATCCCGACGTTCGCGGCGATGTTCAAGGGTCTCGGTGCGGACCTCCCGCTCCCGACGCAGATCGTGCTCTGGTTGTCCGACTTCGTGCGGAGTTACATCCTCCTCATCATCGCCGGCGCCGCCGGCGCGGTGTACATGCTCCGGCGCTACTACAAAACGGAGAACGGCAAGGGCACCATCGATGCCCTCCTCCTCAAGCTCCCCATCTTCGGCACTCTCATCCGCAAGGTGGCGGTGGCCCGGTTCACCCGCACCTTCGGCACCCTCGTCTCCTCCGGCGTGCCTATCCTCGAAGGCCTGCGCATCACCGCCAGGACCGCCGGCAACCGGGTGGTCGAGAAGGCGGTCATGCAATGTCGCGCTGCCGTCACCGCGGGTAAGACGCTCGCCGAGCCGCTCAAGGCGTCGGGGGTGTTCCCGCCCATGGTCACCCAGATGATCTCCGTGGGCGAGCAGACGGGCGCGCTGGACGCCATGCTTGGCAAGATCGCGGACTTCTACGACGACGAGGTGGACACCGCGGTGGGTGCGCTCACCGCGCTCCTGGAGCCCCTGATGATCGTCGTCCTCGGCGTGATCATCGGCGGCCTCGTCGTGGCCATGTATCTCCCGATCTTCCGCCTGGTCACGCTGATCAAGTAGCCAAGTAGGGCGAACGCCGTGCGTCCGCCGTCAGGGCCGAGAACGGGCCTCCGCGGGCTGGGCTGGGCTCGGCTCCTGATGGCGGCGCTCGTGTTCGGGGCCGGGGTATGGCTCCGCTACGCGGGCGCTTTCCCTTTCCCCTTCCCCCTCTTCGTCCTCGCCACGCTCGGGACGGCGCTCTCCTCCCTGCCCCTGGTGACGGGCTGGGCGAGCGCGTGGGGCGGTCGCCACCTCGCATGGCTCCTCGTGGCGCTCGATGCCGTCCTCGTCACCGCCATCGTCACCACGAGCGGCGGTCCGCGCTCGCTCTTCACCTTCCTCTACGTGCTCGCGGTGATGGAGGGCTGCTTTCTCCTCTCGCGCGTCGGTGGCCTCATGGTGGCGGGACTGTCGAGCCTGCTGTACGTGGGGCTCGTGGTCGGACGCACCATCCTGCCCGTCTCCACCCTCCTGGAGCCCGGGGAGTCCACCGCGCTGGAGGTGTTCTCGGTCTTCCTCAACGCCGGCGTCCTGCTCGTGAGCGCGATCGTGGCCGGCTCGATGGCCGAGCGCTACCAGCTGGCCCAGGCAAGCCTGGAGGCGCAGCAGCGCCACCTGTCCGACGTCCAGGCCTTTCGAGATCTCATCTTCCAGTCGGTCGGTACCGGGCTCATCGCGGTGGGCCCGGACGGCCGTATCACTGCCTTCAACCGGGCCGTCGAGGCCATCACTGGGCTCCCGGCCGAGGCCGCCCTCGGGGAGCCCTGGCGCCTGATCTTCGGCGACGATGTGGACCTCGACCGCGTCCGGGCCGCGGTGGGGGCACGCGAGGGCCAGTCGCAACGGTACGAGATCCAGCTCCTGCGGCGGGACGGGCGGTCGGTGCCCGTCGGCATCTCGTTCTGGCTCCTTCGCTCGGGCGAGGGCGACGCCATCGGGCTGATCGGGGTGTGTCAGGACCTCTCCTCGATCAAGCAGATGGAGGAGCGCATGCGGCAGGCCGACCGGCTCGCCGCCATCGGGCGCCTGTCGGCCAACATCGCCCACGAGATCCGCAACCCCCTCGCCTCGGTGTCCGGCGCGATCGAGGTGCTGGCCCGCGACATCCCGCCCGATCCCACGCGCGACCGCCTCGTCGAGATCGTGCTCAGCGAGTCGGCGCGGCTCAATCAGCTGATCTCGGATTTCCTCGAATACGCGCGGCCCGCTCCCCTCCTCGCCACCGAGGTGAACGCGTCGAAGGTTTTTGATGACGTGCTCGTCCTCCTCGAGCATCGCCGACTGCCGGACAGCCTCAAGGTGGTCCGCGAATACGGCGAGAGCCTGGGCGTCCTCGCCGACCCGCAGCAGCTGCGCCAAGCCATCTGGAACCTGTGCCTCAACGCGGTGCAGTCGATGCCCTCGGGGGGTGAGCTGCGCGTCGGCGGGCGCGTACTCGACGGGGGCGGCCGGCCCGCCCGCATCCAGATCTGGATCACCGACACGGGGAGCGGCATCGCCGGTGCCGACCTGCCTCACATCTTCGAGCCCTTTTACTCCACCAAGCCCGAGGGCAGCGGATTGGGTCTCGCCATGGTTTACCGGGTCGTGCAGGAGCACGGCGGGGAGATCGACGTGCGGAGCACCCCCGGTGCGGGGACCACCTTCACGCTCAGCCTTCCCGCGGCCGCCATCGCCGCCTAGCCGGATGCGACGGCTCCCGGGCGGGCGCGTGCTAGTGTAGGGGCGGCGAGAGAGCCCCCATGAGCGACGCCAGAGTGCTGGTGGTGGACGACGAGAAGAGCATGCGCGATCTCCTCGCCATCTCTCTGGAAAAGCAGCATTTCGAGGTGACGGTGGCGGACGGCGGCGTGGCGGCCATCGAGACCCTCCGGCGCGAGGCGTTCGACGTCGTCATTACCGACCTGCGGATGCCGGGCGCGGACGGCCTCCAGGTTCTCCGCGCGGCCAAGGAGGCTTCGTCAGAGTCGGTGGTGATCGTGATCACCGCGGTCGGGTCCACCGAAAGCGCGGTCGAGGCGATGAAGCTCGGCGCCTACGACTACATCACGAAGCCCTTCAAGCTCGACGAGATCAACCTGATCATCCGGCGGGCGCTCGAGCGCAAGCACCTCCGCGACGAGAACCTCTACCTTCGGAAGCAACTCGAGACGCAGCACCGCTTCGACAACATCGTCGGCAAGAGCGCCCGGATGGGCGAGGTCTTCGATACCATCCGCAAGATCGCGGACAGCCCCTCCACCGCGATGATCACCGGCGAGAGCGGCACGGGCAAAGAGCTGGTGGCCCGCGCCATCCATTTCAACGGCAATCGCACCGGCAAGCCCTTCATCTCGGTGAACTGCGGAGCCATTCCCGAGGCGCTGATGGAGTCGGAGCTGTTCGGTCACGTGAAGGGTGCCTTCACGGGGGCCATCGCCAACAAGGTCGGACTCTTCTCGGCCGCCGACGGGGGCACGCTCTTTCTCGACGAGATCACCGAGATCCCGCCCCTGCTCCAGGTGAAGCTCCTGCGGGCCATCCAGGAGCGGGAGATCCGCCGTGTGGGAGACACGCGCGACCTGAAGGTGGAGGTGCGCCTGATCGCCGCCTCCAACCGCGACCTCGAGCAGGCAGTGGCGGAGGGGGTGCTTCGCGAGGATCTCTTCTACCGGCTGAACGTCATTCCCATCCAGCTACCGCCCCTCCGCGAGCGCCGCGAGGACATCCCCCTCCTCGTCGCGCACTTCCTCCAGAAGTTCGGCAAGCAGCTCGGCAAGGAGGTCCGGGGGATCACGCCGGAAGCGCTGGCCGTCCTCGAGCGTCACCACTGGCCGGGCAATATCCGTGAGCTGGAGAACGTGCTCGAGCGGGCGATCGTGCTCGGCGCCGGTGACACGCTCGGGGTGGAATCCTTGCCCGAGTCGGTCCGCCGAGAGCGGCCAGTCAAGGGGATGGACGTCGATCTGCCCGAAGAGGGCATGGACCTCGAGGCCGCGCTCGACGCTCTCGAGCGCCGATACCTTCAGCGGGCCCTCGAGCGGAGCCGGGGGGTGCAGACCAAAGCCGCGGAGCTCCTTCGGATGACCTTCCGGCAATTCCGCTACAAGCTCCAGAAGCACAACATGGCCCGACGTGGAGCGACGGCAGACGAGTGACAATTCACGTATATGGGCTGACAAGATCCGTCATCAATCGCGTTGTACGGACGATGGAGTGGAAGAACGGAAGGTCATTTCACACTCAATGAAATCACTATTTTATAGCGATGGAAATCCGACGTACCGCCGTTTCCACGAAGATGTTCGGCCAGATCGGGGCGCGTGAGGTGATGGCACCCGCCGTGCATTGGAGGGGAGCGACCGGTACTGATGACCGGCTTGCACTCAGACACGACACTTAGACACGGGGGAAATAAAAATGCTGAGCTTCTGGCACAAGAAGCGGAAGGCGCTGGGCAACCAGCGCGGCTTCACGCTCATCGAGCTGATGATCGTGGTGGCCATCATTGGTATCCTCGCGGCCATCGCGATCCCGCTGTACGCGAACATCCAGGCGCGCGCCCGCATCGCCAAGGCGCAGGCCGACGCCCGCACGCTGGCGTCTGCCGTGAGCATGTATTCGGCCCACATGGGCACGCTTCCGGGCGCGCTCAGCGCGCTCAACTCCGCAGCCACGAACAGCCTGGGTCAGACCGCTGGCCCGTTCATGGCCTCCACGCCCGCGCCGCCGGCTGGTTGGACGGCGTATGGGTACAGCTCGACGGCGTCTGGGACGTTCACCATCTCGGCGTCCGGCGACTCGACCACCGTCAGCCTGCCGTAACGAACCTCACTCATACCCGGGGGAGGGGCGATCGCCCCTCCCCCGTTTCTCTTTCTTCACTTCGCGCGTCCCGCATCGCTGGGATCCACCGTGCAGCTTGGTAGGTCGATCTTGGCCGTCCTGCGACATCCGCTGCTGATCCTGCTCCTGATCGGCGGGCTGGCCTTCGCCGCCGTCCCGTTCTTCGATCTCGTCTGGGACGATCTGCACTTCCTCCACCCAGGCTCCATCCTCTCCCAAGGCGCCCTGCTCCACCTCCTCACGTCCGATTGGAGCCTCGAGGGCCCGCGTAGCGGCTACTACCGACCCCTGGTGACCCTGAGCCTGGCCGCGGAGACCCGGCTCTTCGCCGGCAGCCCGTCGGCTTACCACGTCATGAACGTGGTTTACCATCTCGCTGCCTCGCTCGCTCTCGTCTGGGCCGCCCTGCGCGTCCTCGGCAGCCGTCCTGCCGCCTGGCTCGCCGGGCTCGCCTTCGTCGTGCACCCCGTCCACACGGAGTCGGTCGCCTGGGTTTCGGGCCGCACCGACGTGATCGCGACGATCTTCTTCTGCCTTGCGGTGGGATGCCATGCGCGGGCCGAGGGCATCCGTTCCCCATGGATGTTGGGCGCCCTCGCCGCGGCGGGGGCGGCCTTTCTCTCCAAGGAGCCGGCCATCGCCCTGCCCGTGGTCCTTCTCGCGTGGGAGCTGAGCCGCCTGCGTTCCAATCCTCCGACGACGGGTGAGGCGATGCGGCGCCTCCTGCCCGTGTTCGGCCTCGCCGTCGGTTACCTCGCAATCCGCCACCTCGTCCTGGGGGCGATCGCCGGACCCCTGGTCGAGTGGACGGCGCTCTCGGACCGGCTCGCGACCGGCGTGGCGGTCCTCGGGCGCTATCTCGCGCTTCTCGTGGCCCCCTATCCGGCGAATCCCGACTATGTCATCGACCCCCTCACGACCTGGAACGCCTGGCCCACGGTCGCCTCGCTGGCCGCGCTCGCGAGCCTCTCCGCCGTCGTCGTGGTGGCCTGGCGACGGTCGCGGATCCCCGCCTTCCTGCTCGCGTGGTTCCTCTTCACCCTGCTCCCGTCGACGCCGCTCATGCCCGTCGGGCCGGTGCACATGGCCGAGCGCTTCCTCTATCTCCCGTCGACGGCCTTCGCGCTCGCGCTGGGCTGGGCGGGCGCGAGCGCCCTCGAGCGCGTCGGACTCCACGCGTGGCACGATGTCGCGGGCGCGCGTGGCAGGCGGGCCCTCCTTGCCGGGGGAGGTTTGGCGCTCCTCTTGGTGGTAAGTCTTGTCCTCACCCTCCACCGGAACGAGGACTGGCGCGATGCCGAGCGCCTGTTCACGCGGATGGCGGTGTCGTCCCCGCGCTCGTGGAAGGCGGCCAATGGCCTCGGTCACGTCTACGAGGATCGTGGGCAGCTGGTCGCCGCCGCCATGGAGTACCGGCGCGCGATGGCCCTTCACCCGGGCGCGATTGCTCCCGTGATCAGCCTCGCGCTGGTGGAGAGCCGCATGGGCCTGCACGAGCTGGCAACGCGCCGGGCCGGGGAGGCGCAGCGCCTCGATCGCGATGGCGCGCTCACATTGCAGGTCGCGTGGATCCACTCAAACGCGGGAGAGTACGACGCCGCGGCGGCGGCGCTCGCGGCGGCCGCGGCGCGCGAGCCGTGGCGGCCGGAAACGCGCTTCTACCAGGCGCTCGCACTG
>JBKPDT010000409.1:0-4594 GCA_046728035.1 Candidatus Methylomirabilota bacterium
GACGCTGACGACAGGTACCCTCTTCTTCACGGTGGTCCCCTTCCTGTGAGGGTTGTCTTGGTGGACGCCCGACACCCTGCCAGCGGCACGGTCTCAGGCGGGGGACCACCGCCTCACTTCAACAAGCCCAGGGACAACCTCTTCTGCTCGGCTCTGCAAGGTCAGCGACGTGCGCGAGATCGGCAGATATGCGCCGACTCGCCGAGGGCCGCTTCCCGGCCAGGAGATCGTTTCGAGATGCTCGTCGCTGACGATGGCGTCAAGCTAACGGTTCGGGATGTCGATGCGGGTGGTCAGACTCTGCGCACAACTGCGGTGAGACCGCCCACCTAGCCCGCTACGACGCGCCGATACCGGCCGGTGACCCAGTCGGCGACCAGGCGGCCGTATTCCTCCGCTGCTTGCTCCCACGCGAAGTGGCCGGCGTTCAGAGGATGGATCTCGCTGTTGGGGAGGAGGTCGTCGAGGTACTGGTTGTTCGACCACGGCACGAGGTCATCGTGGCGGCCCGCCACGATCTGGGTCGGCGTGGTGATCGATGGGAGCAGATCACGCAGCACCGGGTTCTGCTCGGGGTAGTGCCGCACGAACCGCGCCGACTCTGCGAAGCGCCCGAGGTCGTAGGCGCTGACGTAGTCCTCGTGGACCTCGGGCTCGCTGCCGCTGGGCGCAACCGGTTCGACCGCTTGGCCGATGTTGGTTCTGGCGTTGAGGGCGCGCACCATGTCCAGACTCGGCGCTTCGATGATGTCCTTGAGCGCGCCGCCGGCTTCGATCGGGACGCGAACCGCGCCGCGGCCGATGGTCAGGCTGGTGACGCGTTCTGGAGCATTCGCAGCAAGGAAGAGCGCCGCGGCCGTGCCGACGTCCGGGCCGACGACGTGCGGAGCTCCCAGGCCCCATTCATCGATCATGCTGGCCAGGAACGCTCCCGAGCTGTCCGGGGCGATCAGCTCCGGGCGACCATCGGAGTGGCCGAATCCCGGCAGGTCGATGGCGACCACCCGCCCGACTCCCGCGACGCGGTTCCAGATGCGGCGGAAGGCCCAAAGGCTCTCGGGCCACGGCGCCAACAGCAGCACAGTGGTGCGCGAATCTGTCTTGTTGTCTGCGAACCTCACCCGCACCCCGTCACAAACTCGGAAGTACGTACTGATCGTCGAAACCGGCTCGGCACCCATCTGCCAGTTCTCCTTCTTCAACCCTCTATTGGCCGTCTCGCCCGCCACCACGGCTACAGCGTCGACGAGGTCATCAACATCATCGACGGTGTCACCTAAACGACGCCAACGGTCGAGGCGCGAGCGGGCCGCACAGAATGCCCTGATGGAGGATGGGAGACACGCCCGTCAGGTTCCTCGACGCTACGAACCCGTCGCGCCGTGCGTCCCATCCTCCATCAGGGCAATATGCGCTCGTTACAGGCGACGCACGTGCGGAAGCAAGTGTGAGACGCATCCCAATGGGCAAGGGGGCCGATCGTGGCAAGTTCGGTGAGCCCGCCATCTGGTGCCGGGCAAGCGGGACTCCCTCCGGCCCAGCCCACCACACCACCTGCAGCCCCTGCACCACCGGCGAAGTTACGCCCGGGGCGCGCGTGGTACTGGGTAGCCCTGGTGGCCTTCCTCGCGGGGGCGGGCTGGCTGGGAGGGGGCCTGTACATGCTCGGCGAGCGGGTCGACTCGTTCCAGCGGGTGGCACTTCCGGGGGAGGGCGAGGTCAGCCTGGACCACAGCGGGGGCTATGTGATCTATTACGAAGGGCCCGGCGCTGAAGCTGGGAATGTCCCCGCCTTCACGGTCAACGTGACACCACGCTCGGCATCCGCCGCGGTGCCAGACCTTGAGGTGTACGAGAGCTCGCTCACCTACAGCTTCGGCTCCCGGGAGGGGCGTGCAGTCCTCACCCTGCAGGTTGCCAGCCACGGCACGTTCCTGATCGAGGCGACTGGTGGGCCTGCGACGTCAGGTGGCAGCTCTCTGGCGATCGGCTCCAGCATTGCAGGGCGCATCGTGGGCATTGTCCTGCCCGCCACCTCGCTCATGGTGGTGGCGGGCGGGGGTGCCATCGCGGTCGCGATCGTTCGGCGCCGACGTAGAGCGTTGCCCGTCCGGCGCCGGGACCTCGTGGCGGCGCTGCTGGCGGTCCTCCTGGTCTTGGGCATTGCATGGTGGGCCGTCTCTGTCGCCGTGTCGGGATCTGCCTCAATCGGCACCTCGGGACCGAAGGACCAACCGACGACCACCCAGGAGGTGCCCGCGGTCAGAGAAGGCGAAATCATCTTTCAGGACGACTTCTCTAACTCGGCCTCCGGCTGGGCCATCGCTGTGTTTGACGAGGGTGAACTGGGCTACGTCGAGGGTGCCTATCGCATCGTCGCGGAGCAGGCGGAGCTACAGCTCTGGAGCAACCTCGAAGTTTCAGACCTCGAAGTTTCAAGGGTCCAAGGCCTGCGTCTGGAGTTCGAGGCGACACAGCTCGCCGGCACGAGCGGAGACTTCGTCGGCGCCAGGTGCTACACCGATGTTGGTTCGAACGCGGGCTACATCGTGGGAATCGGACCGGCCGAACAGGGCGCTGTAATCGCCGCATTCCGCGGAGGTGACTACAGGCCCCTCAAGTCCTCGGGTGAGAGGATCGAGGTCGTCCGGCGCCCAGGCGAGGAGAACCAGCTGCGCGTCGAGTGCGTCGCCTCGCCCGATGCCCCGATCGTGCTGACGCTTGAGGCAAACGGTGAGGCGCTTGTTCGGGCCGAGGACGAGGAGAGAACGCGCGGGTTCGATGCCTTCGGTCTCTTCGTCGACACAACGGAGGGGGGCGCAGAGGCGCTCTTTGACGACATCGTCGTGACGGAGCTCGTGCCCAAGTAGCTTTGAACTGCTCGTCAGACGCAATCGGGTTCAACAGGCGGATCAGCTCGTCGACCACGACGTAGACATCCTGTCCGCTTCATCTCATCGCCGGCCGCTATCGCGCGTCCATCGCGCGACCGCCGGCGATCGACGGTGTCCGGCATGATCCGGCCATCCGAACCCATTCCGTCGCCTTACAGTCCACCGTCGTCCGCCGAAAGTCGGCTGACCAGTCTTCCAGACCCAGAGGTCGTCCCACAGTCGTGCCGGATGGCGGGGAGAGCCGAGCGGTCCTGCGGTCACAACCAGCGCGGTCACTCGAACCCACCCAACCTGCGCCCGGGCTGGCCCAGCCCACGCCCAAGGTCGCTGATCGACCTTTGGAGCTGTGTGTCCCCCAGCGAAAGGCCTCGCCGTCCGCTCCGCGGCAACGGGCAGGCCGCCGACGACAAAGCACCGAGCGACGGCGAGTTCACCAGCGGCGACACCGTTGAGGTGGTGCGCGACGGTGTTGCGATCCCCTCGAGCTGTCGCTGTGGATGCGGCTCGATCGGCTTCGTGTACTCACGCGATGTGGAATTGCCGGCATCCAATGCCGTGAGTCCGTTCCCCGTCGAGGGTCGAGTCTTCGACGAGGACGGTGACGAGGCGGCGGCTTGCTCCTCTTCCTCAAGGACGGACGCTTGCACGACCTGGAGGTCATGTCCTTCGGCGACCCGTTGCCGCTGCCTGAAGCCTCATCCGTCCGCTGGTGGATGCCGCGCTCCTAACTGCCGATCCGCGCACTCTGCGAATACGCGGAACGCGCCAGAAGGTGAGCACAGATCATCTGCGCCAGAACGTCGGGCCGTCGTGCCGTGGGGATGACGCCAGATCGCGCCTCTGGTGCCGGCCACGACCAATCGGCACTCGTGCAGATCGACCGCGGTCGCGCACCTCGCCTGAGTCCGGGGGCGGGCGCCGTCGACACACAGCGCGACGACGAGCTTCGCCTTGACCACGATTGGGATCCGCGATTCGCCCCTTCGGCGGCGGGAAATCGAGCGGCATGGGCCGCTACAACTGCAGCACGATCATCCATGAGATGACCGAGTTGAAGTGGATCAGCTTCCAGCGGGAACCACGGGAGTACCCGATCTGAAGGTGCTCGCCCTCGGGGAAGAAGGGCGGCGTGATCGCGGCGATCGTGTTCGACCTGGACGGGGTGCTGATCGACTCCGAAGCCACCTGGGCCGAGGCACGGCGCGACCTGGTCAAGAGCCGCGGCGGACGATGGCTGCCGGATGCGCAGACGATGATGATGGGGATGAGCTCACCGGAGTGGTCGCGCTACATGCGCGACGACCTGGGAGTCGACATGGCGCTCGCCGACATCTCGGTGGCGGTCGTCGATCGGATGGAACGGCTCTATCGGCAGCAGTTGCCCCTGCTCCCCGGCGCCCGGGACGCGGTGCTCGCCTTGGCGGAACGCTGGCCGCTCGCCCTCGCCTCGTCCGCGAACCGCCCGCTCATCGACCTGGTCCTGGACCTGGCACGGTTGGAGGGCTCGTTCACGGCGACGGTCTCGTCCGAGGAGGTGGCGCGCGGCAAACCCGCGCCGTACGTCTACCTCGAGGCGGCACGCCGCCTGGGTGTCGACGCCGCGGCGTGCGCGGCGGTGGAGGACTCGACCAACGGTCTGCGAGCGGCAGCCGCGGCCGGCCTGGTGGTGATCGCGCTCCCCAACCGTGACGTGCCACCCG
>JBKPDT010000410.1:0-9687 GCA_046728035.1 Candidatus Methylomirabilota bacterium
CGCCTCGGCCGTGCTCTTCGAGGCCGAGCGCGGGTACCGGTTCGGCGAGCTGGCGATGGAGGTCCTCGACCGGTTCGGCGCCCGCCACCTCGTCGGCAAGACGGCGCTCGTCCACCACGGCTTCATCCGCCACGGCGTGGACCCGATGGCGACCTGTGGCAAGTCCGTGCTCGAGGGGTTCCACGAGGCCCACGCCGCAGGCGACATCGAGAACGCCGCGTACTGCGCGATGGCCGCCCTCTACACCGCGGTCGTCTCCGGGGAACCACTGCCCGCCCTGACCGAACGTCTGGCGCCGTACGTCGACGCGGTCCGGGCGAGCGGCCACGAGCAGACGATCTACGGGACGTCCGTGTGGCTGCAGGCAGTCGACAACCTGACCGCGAACATCATCGAGCCAGAGCTGTGCGGCAAGCACATCGACTTCGAGCGCCGGTTGGCGGAGCTGCTCGCGTCCGAGAGGGGCAACGCGATCCCGCAGGGCGTGTGCGCCGCCGGGTTCCTCGCGTTCCTCCTCGACGACGAGCGCGCCGAGCGGCACCTCGGGCTGCTGTTCGCGAACATGCGCAACACGCCCGGGCAGGCATACCTGATGCCGTGCCTCGGCATGTACGCGATCCTGCTCACGCGCAAACGGGCCGCTCGACGCGCGAGCCCGGGCGACCGCGCCAAGCTCGTCGCGATCACCCGGCTGCTGGAACGCCGGGCGAAGACGAACCCCGGTGACCACCGGCCGTTCCTCGACCTGATCGCCGCCGAGCGTGCCGCCGGCGCCGGCCGACTCGACGCGGCCGCCCGCTTCCTCGACGCCGCCGCTGCCGCCGCGGCGAGCGGCTTCACGTATCTCGAGGGACTCGCGCTCGAGCGTGCGGCCGCGCTGCACGAGTCGCGCGGACATGCCGAGACCGCCCGCCACCTGCTCAGCCGCGCGGTCGCCGTGTGGCAGCGGTACGGCGCCACCGCGCGACTGCGACTCCTCGGGCACGACCCGACGGCGCCACACGAGCTCGACTCATCGATCGACGTCGACACGCTGCTCGACACGGCCGCCGCCGTCTCACGCGAGATCGAGGTCGACGGCGTCGTCGCCAAGGTGCTCCGCTTGGCGATCGAGAACGCCGGGGCGAACCGGGCGACGCTGCTGCTCCAGGGCGACGGGAAGCTCGCCGTGCGCGCCGCGGCCACGGTCTCCGACCACGGCGCGTTCGACCTGCAGATGCCCGGCCCGACGGAGACGGCACCGACGGGGTGGCCGGCACGCGTGGTCGACTACGTGGCGCGAACGGGGGCCGACCTCATCGTTCCCGACGCGTCCGCCGACCCACGCTTCGAGCGCGACACGTACATCCGCGAGCACCGCGTCCGCTCCGTGCTGTGCGCGCCGCTGCACCGCGCGGGCGAGCTGACCGGCGTGCTCTACCTCGAGAACTCGCTCGGGCCCGACGTGTTCACCGCTCGTCACCTCACGCTCGCCCGCACGATCGTCGGCCAGGCGGCGATCGCCATCGAGAACGCCGGCCTCTACGAGCGCCAGCGCGAGATGGCCACGGCGTTCAGCCGGTTCGTCCCGCGACCGTTTCTCGAGCACCTCGAACGTTCGAGCGTGGTCGAGGTGCAGCTCGGCGACGCCGTCGCCGCCGACGTCACGATCCTGTTCAGCGACCTGCGCGACTTCACGTCGATCTCCGAACGCCTCTCGGCGGCCGACAACTTCGAGCTGCTCAACTCGTACCTCGCGGCCATGGACCCGCCAGTGCACACGAACGGCGGGTTCATCGACAAGTACATCGGCGACGCCGTGATGGCGCTCTTCGTCGATTCTGCCGACGGCGCCGTCGCGGCCGCGGTCGAGATGACCGGGTCGCTGCGGCGGTTCAACGCCGACCGTGACGGCCCGCAGCTGCGCATGAGCATCGGTCTGCACGCCGGGCCGGTCGTGCTCGGCACGATCGGGTCGGTGCAACGGATGGACACGACCGTCATCGGCGACACGGTGAACACCGCGTCGAGGCTCGAGAGGCTCACCAAACCGTACGGGGCGGCCGTGCTCCTCTCGGGCACGGTGCGCGACCGGTTGCGCGATCCCGGCCGGTTCACGTTCCGCGAGGTCGGGCGGGTCCGGGCCAAGGGCAAGCGCGAGCCGGTCACCGTGCACGAGGTGCTCGACGCCCGCGGCGACGAGATGGCGGGCCTCGTCGCTGCGCTCCCGAGCTTCTCGGCCGGGCTGTCCGCCTGGTATGCGGGTGACTTCGAGGCAGCGAAGGCGGGGTTCGCCGACGCCGTCGACATCGCACCGGTCGATCAGCTCGCCGGTACCTACCTCCACCGGATCGACGAGCTGAGGATCGCCCCCGCGGACTGGGACGGCGTCGACCGTCGCGACTCCAAGTGACGGTGTGCAGCAGGCGGATCAGGGCGGGTCCGGCATCGGCGGAACCGCGATCCAGTCCGGGTCGCGCCGGCTGTCGCCGAACTCGGCGGGCATCCCGCGGAGCCGGTAACTGAGCAACCGGGCCCGCATCGTCCAGAGGGCGGCGAGGCGCAGGTCCATCAGCGAGTGCGGATCGTCGATCGAACGGCCGCGTGGCAAGGGCAGGCAGTCCGGGTGATGAGCGAGATCGAACCCGGTCAGCATGCTCTCGGTGTAGTCGAGTGCTTCGTCGAGCACGACGTGGCCGACGTCGTGCCAGGGATGCACGGCGTCGTCCCACACGTACTGCGCCGTCACCCACTCCGGGTCGGGGCCGGGCGGTCTGCGCCGGGCCTGCAGCTGGAGCATGAACTCGATCGTGCCGCCGGCGAGCCGCTCGCGGGCCTCGTCCTTCAGATAGTTGCGGTTCCGGGTCTCATCCGGCAGCGGGTTCTGGAACCACGGGTGGGTGAGGTCCTCGGGCGTCGGCGTCCCGTCGGGCTCGTACGACAGCGGCCACAGCCGGTAACGCACGTAATAGTCGTTGGCGTCGAGATCGACCAGGCCGAAGCACGTCTGCGAGTGGTAGACGATCGAGCCGATCGACGTCGGGTCGCGTCGCATACCGTCCTGGCCGCCGGCGAGCGCCATCGGCTGCTGGCTGAGGTACGGCGTCCAGTTCTTCCCGCGGCCGGCGATCGTGCCGCGCATGAACCCGACGAACGTGCGGGCGCTCCAGAAGATCGCCAGGGACCCGCTGTTGAGCAAGAGGTCGAGTGGCGACGTGTCGCGGTCGTCGGCGAACTTCAGCCCCGCCCCGCGAATGACCATCTTGGCGTCGTCCTTCCAGGTGGCGCCACCGAACCGCATCCGGCACGGGAACTCCGTGCCCGGCGTGAAGAACTCGTTGCGGGGGAACGTCGGCTCGTCGACGATGCGCACGCGCCCACGCGTGACGATGCCGTTCTCGTGCGACATCCGCGACCTCGTCACGAAGCTGTTGAGTGCTAGGACTGCGGTGACCCACACGACCGTGAACCGCAGGTGCACGAGCTTCAGTGCGTTGACGAGGCCCTCGATGTGCTTGAACATGGTGCCCTCCGCTCCACCGGACCGAGCGATGCTAGGGCCTCACCCACCGACAGGGTGCAGCACAGTTCGTGTTCACCGCACGTGTGGTGTGGATTTGACGGTCCATCCTCGACTGCGCCGGCGTCCCGGGTGGTGGCTCCTCGACCAGCTGGGCGATCCAGTGCTCGGCCGCCGGGGAGACGAGAACGGCACGTCGTCTTCTGTGGACCAGGGCCGGTCGCTGTCGCGCACGAAGGCGGCGGCGCCCCAGTAGGTGTCGCCGGCGACGAAGGACGCGCGCAGCTCGTCGCCGATCCCATAGGGCTCCTGGGATCGGTGGCGAGGGCCGCGCGAGAGGTCGCCGTGCGTCGCCCAGCTCGTCGCCCCGGCTCGGTGGCCGCTGCGGGCGACCTCGGTCACGTCGTTGCGATCCCGCCGGAGCCGGTCGCCGTCCACGCCACGAGGGTAAACGCCCATCTCGGATGCGTCTCCGAGGTGCTCGGACTCGCCTGGGAAGACATCGACCTCGACGCCGGCACCGCCCGCACGCGGCGCGCGTCGGCCTACGTCGACGGACGCGGCCAGCGGCTCGGACCAACCAAGACCGACGGCGCCCGCGGCGAGCACTGGCTCATGCCCACGGTGCTCACGCTCCTTGCCAGGCGCCGCGAGATCCAGGCCGCCGAGCGCGCCGCCGCCCCGCAGTGGCAGACCCACACCTACGAAGGCGAGGAGATCAGCCTCGTGTTCACCACTCCGTCGGGTCTGGTGCTACGGCAGGCGATCGCCAAACTGGTCAAGCAGACCGCCAGGAGCACCGGCATCGAAGCGGACCTCGGCACCCATGCCGGCCGCCGCACCGTGGTCACGACCCTGTTCGTCGATGGCGACGAGGCCCTCGAGGACATCGCCCGGTTCGTCGGCCATGCCAAGCCGTCGACCACCGCCGGATACGTCAAGCGCCTGGGTCGTCGCCCCGAAGCCGTCGCCAAGCGGGCCGCTGCGGTGCTCGACCGCGCGCCGGACGACGACAACGGGGCGGACGAGGATCACGGTCACGCTGAGGGCAACGGTCAGGAAGCATCGGAGGCCGCCGGCGGCCAACCTGGTCGATGACTGTGGGCGGCCAACAGGACGTGCCCCGTGACGGCCACCGCGGACTGCCAACAGAGGGCCACGTCCTCACGCTACGTAACAATCGGGCGGCACGACGGGTCCATGGAGAGCGCCATCCAACGGCACCTTGGGGCGATGCCCCACCTCGATATGTGCGCACGTTCGGGGACAGTCCAGCGCGTCTCACGGGAGGCGATAATCGTCGAATCTGGCGCGCAAGGGACTCCCTCATGGGAGCACCTGGCATGGTGACCCAGTCCTCTTCCGGGTCGAGAGAGCGGAACTTACGAAGCAGTTCCCTTGGCAGATCGCTTGCTCTACCTGGTCAGGTGGGACGTCATTCCTGGTGTCAAGCGGTCCCGTCCCGCGGTTCGAGGACGATCACGGGCGTGTCGGTCGACCTCCGGCCGGCATAGGCGTCGAGCTTCGGATCGACCGCGACCCAGCGCTGCCACAGCCGGTCTCGCTCCTCTCCCGCGGCAGGGCGTGCGCGCATCGGGCGCGGATGCTGGCGCGCTAATCGAACGACGGCATCCGGGTGCGCCTCGAGGTTGAGCCACCATGAGGGATGGCCCTCGTCCCAGCCGTTCATCGCCAGTGCGACGAGGTTGGGGCCGTCTTCGAGGTAGCCGATGATGACGCTGCGCTCTTGCCCGGACTTCCGCCCGATGGTCGTGAGGCGCAGCGCACCCCAGCCGCGCTTGTTCGATGTGGTCCACAGGAACCGCCCACCACTGAGCCGGTGGAGTGCGCGATGAGCGCGCCAAGCCGTGTGCACGAACCACGGCGGAGGGACTTTCGGGGGTCGGGGTGCCGTGGTGTTCATCGTGTCAGACTCCTGACGGGAGAGGCGCTATCGCACCTCGGAAGACGCGGCCGGGGTCCATGGGCTCCGGCGAGCACCTCGCCGACGGTGAGATGTCTCATCGCACAACGCCACCGGCCTCGACCCAGGCGGCTTCGTCAACCGGATCGAGGTGACCAGCGAATGCGGCGAGCTCGTCGAGGTCGAGTTCGTAGCTCAACACGAGAACCGACGCGCGCCCGTTGTCGAGTATCAAGATGGTCGGGCTACCCGGATCGTCTGGGGCGCTGCCGCCGACGGCGTGCCATGAGGCAACCGGCACCGAGTTGAAGGCGAAGCCGACGGCTTCGAGCTCTGCGCGGGCCTGGGTGGCGTCGGCTCCGTGGCCGCTCACCCGCACCATCTGCGACTCTGACGGCGTCGGCGATCGGACGTACTCGGCGTACCAGGTCATGGGTGGTCGCTCGAGCCGGACCATCGGCTCGTCCGCCCCGGGTCTGATCGCTTCCTGCAGGCGCCACGCGGGGTCACGCAACAAGACGTAAGCGCCGCGGCCCGTCCGAGTCGAGCCGGAGCGATCGCCACTGCCGTCGCCGTCGTCCGAGCAGCCAATACCTACGAGACCGAGCACGACGAGCGCTAACAACAGTCTCGCCTGCACCTCTCCAGCATGACCCTTCCGGCCGCCGGAGGTCGCCGCGGCGTGCGGTTCGGCGCGACTGGCTGCCCATCGCCGAGGGCCGAGTTCCTTCGTGGCGGCTCGTGATGCACGCTCCGGATGCGCCGTCAGGTTCGGGCGTAGCCCTCACCGACGAGGAGCAGCGAGAAGCCGAGTAGCCCTGCGAGACGTTCCCGCCGCCGCACCGCCACGATTTGGTCGCCAGGCCCCGAAGCGCCTTGCCTGCCAGCCGTAGCCACGCCGGCAGGTCAGTTGGGTGAGCCCGTCGCGAGATAGCGAACGAACCGGCCCAGGCCGAGCGCCCAGCCGTCGGGTGAGCCGACGGCGTCGCGCATGCTCTCCCAGCCTTGGCCGTGGCGGTCGAGGTGCCGGTGCTCGAGCTCGACGGTCGTCGTCGATGGGCCGTCGGCCACGAACCGCACCTCGACCTCGCTTGTCTTGGCCGGGTCGAGCTCGATCTCCCACTGCAGGGTGATGTTCCACTGGAACACGAAGCGGGTGGGTGGCTCGTAGGCGAGGACCGTTCCCCACCGGCAGGTGCTGCCGTCGCCGCCGACGTCGTACATGGCGCCACCGGCCTCCGGTTCGACGACGGTGTCGACCAGCTCGCTCGCCAGGATGTGGTGCTCGGGTGGCCACCACGACTTCATGTCCTTGGTGAACACGTCGAAGGCCCGCTCCACGGGTGCCTCGACGGTGACCGACGTGCGGACGGATGCCTCGGTGGAAGTGGTCATCGCGCGTTCCTCTCCTGCTGTTCGACGACGTCCTTGAACGACGCCAGGGCTCGGTTCCAGAACCGGTCGAAGTAGGCGCGCACGGCGCCGATCCCGTCCGGGTCGAGCTGGTACAGCCGGCGGGTGCCGACCGCGTGGACCCGCACCAGCCGGGCGTCCTTCAGCACCCGCAGGTGCTGGGAGACCGCGGGCCGGCTGACCGGCAGCTCGGCGGCCAGCTCACCGACCGGCCGGGGCCCGTCGGCAAGCGCCTCGAAGACCGCCCGGCGCGTGGGATCACCCAGCGCGGTGAGGACATCCTCTCGGTAAGCGGCCACGAACCGTAAGGTATAACTTACAGAATCCGGAGGTCAAGAGCGACCACCACACGTGACATGCAGCGGCGCGATCGAAGTTCGTGTGATCCCCCGGCGCGGCTCCACGACACGACCGACGCCGCCGTCCGTGGGACTTTCGGCAGTTGGCTGTCCGGCCCGAGTTGAGCATCCTCAGCTTGTCGGGCCGGCTGGGCTCGCCGAATGACGGGGAGCCGTCGATGTCGATCACCAAGGACGCCCGCGAAGACAGGTCGGGATCGCGACGCGTCGGATTGGTGACCGCAGGCGGTCTCGCCGGAGTCGCGGCGTTCGAGATGGCGCTCGCGCTGGGTGCACCGCTGGGTCGAGCCGCGTGGGGTGGCGCGCATGCACACCTGTCGGCCGGATTGCGGATCGCCAGCGCTGGCGCGGCGGCGGTATGGCTCGGCGCCGCGCTCGCAGTGTTCGGGCTGGCCGAGCGCCGGGTGCACCCTTTCCGCCCGCGGTGGACCGGAGGGTGACCCGGGCGCTGGTCTGGCTGCTCGCTATCGGCACGATCATGAACCTGGCGTCGAGCAGCCCGTGGGAGCGCTACCTGCAAGCCCCGATCGCGTTTGCGTTGGCGCTGCTCTGCCACGCGGTCACGAAGGCTGACCGTCAGCCAACCTCCACGGTTCACCGATGAAGCCGGTCATCCAGCGACAGTATGACCAGCGGTGGCAGCGTCGAGCCTGCGGCCCGTCACGCGTGCACGGGCTCGGCGACATGCCGGTCATCGAGAGGCGCGGTCACTGGCAGCCGCCACCGCCATGCCGTCGCGACGATCACCGACGTGCACACGATCTCGATCGTCCCGAAGAACACGTAGTACGCAGTCGGCGACGAGCCGACGAACATCGAGCCGAGGACCCCGAGCGTGTGCAGCACGCCGACGGCGACGTTCGCCCAGCGGTTGGCCCGGTACGGCAGGACGCGCGAAAGCAACACCATGGCGATCGCGGTCTCCATCAGCACCGCGGACGCCAGCAGGAAACCCTGGGAGAGGTCGACCCTGACCACGCTCACCGTCCCGTCCATGACGTCCTGGAGCACCTTCGGATCGAACAGGCCGAGCACATCGGCGTAGAGGTAGTTGAACATGGCGAACGTCCACAGCAACGAAAGCTTGGCCGTCATGTCCAGCTTCGCGGCGCTGCCGTTCGCGTCCATCCCTCGCATGTTCGAACGTCGCCGCCAGCGGCAGTAGGGCCGAACGTCCCCTCCCCGTCGCCCGTCACCCTGCGACGCCAGTGGGTTCGCACAGACACACCGCCATGGCGTTGTTCTGTGCTGTCGTTGAGTAAGCCGAGCAAGCACGGCAACGTGGCGCGCGGCGCGTCGCTCAGGTCACTACCGCCGTCGGTAGGAAAGCCCTCGGATCGCCGGCAGGTCAGCCGGCTCCGGCGACGTTGATCACGACGTTGCCGATCTTCTGCTGGGTCTCCACGTACCGGTACGCCTCGACGATGTCCTCGAGCGGGTAGGTGCGGTCGACGACGGGCATGAACTGCTGCGACTCGACGAGCCACTCGAGGTACTCGACCATCTCTCGGTCGATCCCCGGGATCGGGAACAGCACCCGTCGCCCCCGTGAGAAGCGGGTCGCCAGCACGAGCAGCGGGTTCTGCGACAGCGGACCGAGGTCAGTAGAGGTCCAGATCCCGCGCGGCTTCAGCAGCTTCCGGCACTGCCGGAACGAGCACTTCCCGACCGCGTCGAAGACGAGGTCGTGGCGCTGGGTGTCGGCGGTGAAGTCGGTCGTGGTGCGGTCGATGACCCGGTCGGCGCCGAGCCCGGCCACGAGCTCGACGAGGTCGCTGCTGCAAACCGCCGTCACGTGAGCACCAAGGCTCTTGATGATCTGCACCGCCGCCGAACCGATGGCGCCCGTGGCGCCGTAGACCAGGACCTCGCTGCCGCGGTCGACGCCACCGGCGCGGATGTAGGCGAGGGCGTAGTGCGCTCCCTCCGTCGCCGGCGCCATGACCTCGAAGCCCCGATCGTCGGGCATCGTCGCCACCGCGGCATCCTGGCCGATGACGAGGTACTCGGCGTGGGCCCCGAAGCGGGTGTCGTCGTAGCCGAAGATCCGGTCACCGACGGTGAAACGGCGGACGTTCTCGCCCACCGCCTCGACGACCCCGGCGAACTCGTTGCCGAGGATGGTGCGCTTCGGCTTCGTCACGCCGGTGAAGCCACGGATGAACCACGGGTGCGCGGCTCGGAAGCCGCAGTCGGTCCGGTTGACAGTGGTGGCGTGGACCCGCACCAGCAGCTCGTCGGGCTCCGGTGCCAGCCGGGGAACGTCCATGACGTGCACGACCTCTGGCGGGCCGTAGCCAGTCGCAACCGCCGCCTTCATCGCCGCCAGACTGCCCATCGACGGAGAACCGCGCCAGAGCCGCTGGTCCCAGAACCGCCGGTGGCCGGCAGGCAACTTCCAACTGAGCGATATGTCGCGCCAGATCGGCGCACACTCCCGTCGATCGGGCGCGCCGCAGGCACGTCACGGGTCCGACAGCGACTGCACGCGT
>JBKPDT010000411.1:0-15769 GCA_046728035.1 Candidatus Methylomirabilota bacterium
GGGGCTCTCCTCAGACCCCCATGATCTGCACGTCGATGGTGCGCGGGCGCGGTCCGTCGAGCTCGGCGAAGAGAATGGACTGGAACCGCCCCAGCGCCAGCTCCCCGCCGATGATGCCCACCGCCACGCTCCGCCCGAGTAGCGCGGCGCGCAGATGTGAGGAGGCATTGCCACGCTCGCAGTCCGAGTAGCGCGGGTCATCGTGGCGGTAGCCCGCCGTCTCGGGCACGAGGCGCTCGACCATGCCCTTGAGATCCTCGACCAGGGCTCCCTGGAACTCGTTCACGAATAATGCGCAGGTGGTGTGGAGCGCGTTGACGAGCAGGATGCCTTCCGTGATGTCGACACTCAGCATGATGTCGCGGATCTGCTTGGTGATGTCGAGCACATCCGTCCGCTTCTCGCTCAACATCGTCATGGTCTTCCGCACCACCTTGAGCGTCTGCACCTCGCCTACCTCCGTGGTCGTGCCATCGAGTTCGCGCCACCCACTGGTGCCGAGGGAGGGAATCGAACCCCCACGGCCCTGGCTGGGCCCGTGCCTTTTAAGGGCACCGCGTCTCCCAGTTCCGCCACCCCGGCTGAACCGCCCACCGCACCGAAAGACTGGAGGCGGCGAGCGGATTCGAACCGCTGAATAGAGGTTTTGCAGACCTCCGCCTTAGCCACTTGGCTACGCCGCCCTCTAGCTCAAAAGGGGCCCGCGATCCGAACCCCGCCGATTGTCTCATGGAGCGGGAAACGGGATTCGAACCCGCGACCCCAACCTTGGCAAGGTTGTGCTCTACCACTGAGCTATTCCCGCACTTGGGCCTCGAAGAATCGCGAGAGAGTGTAACAAACGCCTTGAACGGTGTCAACTTACGGGCGCTCCCGGCACCTCGCCACGGAGGTAGCGGGCGGCCTCCTCGGGCGGGGTCGGGTTGATGAAGAAGCCGGTGCCCCACTCGAACCCGGCCACGCGAGTGAGCTTGGGGATGATCTCGAGATGCCAGTGGAAGTGGTCGAGCCCGGCGGAACGGAGCGGGGCCGAGTGGAGCATGTAGTTGTAGGGGGGGTCGCCCAGCACCTTACCCATCCGGCGGAGGATTTCCCCGAGCAGACGCCCCAAGGGCCGGAGCTCGAGGGGCTCGGTCTCCTCGAAGCCGGATCGATGGGCGGAGGGTAGGATCCAGGTCTCGAACGGAAAGCGTGGCGCGAAGGGGGCCAGGGCCACGAAGCCGTCGGCCTCGAGGATGATGCGACCGTCGCTCCGCCGCTCTTGCCGGATGATGTCGCACCAGATACAGCGCTTCTTGATCCGGAAGTGGCGCTCCGCCCCCTCCAGCTCCTCCTCGACCATGATGGGGACGATGGGGGTGGCGATGAGCTGGGAGTGGGGGTGTTCCAGGGAGGCGCCCGCCGCTTCCCCGTGGTTCTTGAACACCATGACGTACTGGATACGGGGATCCTTCTCGAGGTCGAGGATGCGCTCGCGGTAAGCGCCCAGGACGTCGGCGATGCGCTCCTCGCCGAGGCCCGCGAACGTCGCGAGATGGTCGGGCGTCTCGATGATCACCTCGTGGGCGCCCACCCCGCTCATCCGGTCGTAGAGCCCCTCGCCGGAGGGCTCCAGCTCACCCTCGATCCGGAGCGCCGGGAACTTGTTCGGAACCACGCGGAGGAACCATCCGGGCGTGTTGGGAGCGCTCTCCACCGGACGCCGCGCGAGAATCTCCGCGGGCGTGCGCGATTCCTGCCCGGGGCAGAAGGCGCAGAGCCCGCCCACCGTGCGGCCGGCGGGCGTGAGCGCGAAGTCCGATGGGCGCCGCGCCCGCTCGGTGGAGATGATCACCCAGCGCCCGACCACGGGATCCTTCCTCAGCTCAGGCACGGGAGACGTCGACCTCCTCTTCCTCGGGGCGCGGCTCGCGGGCGAGCAGCGCGGCGAGCGCCTCGGCCACCGGCATGCCGTCGAAGAGTACGGCGGCGACGGCCGAGCAGATCGGCAGGGAGACGCCCGCGCCGCGAGCCAGGCGCAGCGCGGAGGACACGGTCCGTACCCCCTCCGCGACGGTGCGCGTGGCTGCCTCGGCGTCGCGCAGGCTCTTTCCCTGGCCGATGGCGAGGCCCAGGGCGCGGTTGCGGCTGAGCGTGCCGGTGGCGGTGAGCACGAGATCGCCCAGGCCCGCGAGGCCCGCGAAGGTGCGCGCGGAGGCGCCCAGCGCGACGCCGAGCCGCGCCATCTCCACCAGTCCGCGCGTGACGAGGGCGGCCCGCGCGTTCTCGCCCAGCGCGAGGCTGTCCGACAGCCCCGCCGCGATGGCGATCACGTTCTTGAGGGCGCCGCCCAGCTCCACGCCGAGGACGTCGCGATTGGTGTAGACCCGGAGGGCGGGGCCGGCAAGCGCCGCCTGGGCGGCGCGGGCCACTTCCAGCCGCGCGGAGGCCGCGACGAGAGCGGTGGGCCGGCCGAGAGCGACCTCGCGCGCGAACGAGGGCCCGGACAGCACGGCGATGGGATGGCCGGGCGCCAGCTCGGCGAGGAGCTCGGACATGCGCAGACCCCCCTCAGGCTCCATGCCCTTGGTGGCGGAGACGAGGATGGCGCCTGGCTCGAGGTGGGGCATCAGCGACGACAGCGTGGCGCGGACGAACTGCGAGGGGATTGCCACGACCACGAGCCCGGCATCGCGGAGCGCCTCGGCGGCGTCCCCGGTGACGCCGGCCTGCCCCGGGACCGATAGGCCGGGCAGGTAGCGCCGGTTCTCACCCGTCTCCCGGATCTCGCGCGCGAGCGTCTCGTCGCGGGCCCACAGACGCGCCCGCGCCCCGCGCCGCCCGAGATGGATGGTGAGCGCGGTGCCCCAGCTTCCCGCGCCGAGGATGGCGATGGGGCCGAGGTCGGCGGGTGGGCTCACGCCGCCTTCATCCGCTGGCCGAGCCGGCTCTCCGTTCCCGCGCGCAGCCGCTGGATGTTCTGCTGGTGCCGCCACACGATGATGAGGGTGACGACGGCGGCGGCGGCGAGGATCGGCCGCGGGTATCCGAGACCCCACGCCGCCCCCACGAGGCTGGCGCAGGCCACGATGGACGCCACCGAGACGTAGCGGGTGACCACCGCCACGAGGATCCACACCCCCGCCGCCGGCAGAATGGCCAGGGGCGCCGCGCGGAGGAACGCGCCGAGGCCGGTGGCCACGCCCTTGCCGCCGCGGAAGCCGAGGAAGATGGGCCAGCAATTTCCCACCACCGCCGCCACCGCCCCCGCCCCGAGCCACTCCGGCGTGCCGCCCGCCTTGCCCGCCACCCAGGTCGCCAGATATCCCTTGGCGATGTCACCGAGCAAGGTCGCGACGGCGGCGGCGGGGCCCAGCGTGCGCAGCACGTTGGTGGCGCCGATATTGCCGCTCCCGTGGCGACGGATGTCCACGCCGGCGGCCAGGCGCGACACGAGCACGCCCACCGGGATGGCGCCGATCAGATACGCCGCGACCAGGCCGAGCAGGCTCAGGGCCATCGTTCGCGGTCCTTCACGAGCACGTCCGGGCCGGTCCGGACGAAGAAGCCGTAGAAGTAGTCCAGCCCCGACAGCACGGTGATGACCAGGGCGATCCACAGCGTCCCGTCGGTGACGAGATGAAAGGGCACGAAGTCCGCGGACACGCCCCTCTCGAGGATGAGGAGGGTGATCGCCACGTACTGGGACAGCGTCTTCAGCTTGCCCAGGCGGGAGGCGGGGACGATGACCCCCATCGAGAGCGCGACGCCGCGCAGCCCCGTGACCGCGAGCTCGCGCCCGATGATGACCAGCGCCATCCAGGCCGGCACCATGTCGACCTGCACGAGGGACACCAGGGCGGCGGCGACGAGCAGCTTGTCGGCGACGGGATCGAGGAGGGTGCCGAGGCGGGTCACCTGGTTGGTGCGGCGGGCGATGAGCCCGTCCAGCCAGTCGGTGAGCGAGGCGGCCAGGAAGATCACCGCGGCGATGAGGACGTGCACGCGATCCGACGAGATCAAGAAGACGATGACGAGCGGGACGAGCACGATGCGGACGAGGGTGAGCGCGATGGGGAGGTTCATCGCCGCAGGTCCGCCTCCGCCGGTCGCGCGGCCCCTCCGGGGACGATGGCGCCGCCCGAGAGCACCGGCACCTGATCCACCGACGAGAGCGCGAGACAGGCCGCGAAGTCGGCGGTGCGCCCGGCCTTGTGGAGATGGCGCGCCCAGGCCGCGTCCTGAATGATCCGGTCCAGGCGTCCGGCGTACGTCCCCGCGAGGCGCCGGGCCGCCACCGCGGCATCGGTGAAGCGGAGGCCCCCCGCGCCGTCGGAGGCGAGCGCCTCCACCACGAAGCCCGCACACACCGCGTCCTCGAGGCAGAAGCCGCCCTTCTCGCCCGAGCAGAGCAGGGTGAGATCGGCCTGCTGCTCCAGCGCCCAGCGCGCGGCGGCGGCGGCGTTGGTCAGCGCCGCCACCCCCGCCGCCGCCGCCGGTGCCGCCGCGAGCATCGCGCCGGTCCCGTTCGTGGTCGTCAGCACGATGACCCGCCCGCTCACTCGATCACGCGTGAACTCGAGCGGAGAGTTGCCGAGATCGAAGCCGGGGATGGGATCGCCCCCGCGCTCGCCCGCCAGCAGGCACTCCCCCGCCGGGAAGCGGCCGGCCACCCGTCGCGCCGACGCCTCGTCGGGAACGGGAATCACGCTCCGGCAGCCGGCCACGCAGGCCGCGACCACCGTGGTCGTCGCCCGGAGCACGTCGATCACCAGCGCGGCGCGTCCGTCCAGTCCGGCCGCGCCGAACTCCGCCGGCCCCAGGGCAACATGGACGTGCATGCGGGCCGGGCCCTATCGCGCGTCGCGCAGGGCGCGGATCTTGAGGCGGAGCGCGTTGAGATTGATGAAGCCTTCGGCGTCCTTCTGCCGGTAGACGCGGTCGGCCTCGAAGGTCACGTAGTCCGTTCGATAGAGGGATCGCGGTGACTTGCGGCCCGCCACCATGACATTGCCCTTGTAGAGCTTCAGGCGGACGGTGCCGGTCACGTCGCCCTGGACTTCGTCCATGAGGCGCTGCACCGCCTGCCGTTCGGGCGAGAACCAGAAGCCGTAGTAGATCATCTCGGCGTAGCGCGGCACGAGGGAGTCGCGGACGTGCAGGGCCTCCCGGTCGAGGGTGAGGGACTCCAGCGCGCGGTGCGCAGCGTGGAGGATGGTGCCCCCCGGCGTCTCGTAGACGCCGCGCGACTTCATGCCGACGTAGCGGTTCTCGACGAGGTCCACCCGCCCGATTCCGTGCTCGCCCCCGATCCGGTTCACCCGCTCGAGAAGGGCGGCGGGTCCCAACCGGTCGCCATCCACTGCGACCGGATTGCCCGCCTCGTACTCGATCTCGACGTAGACGGGCACGTCGGGGGCCGCCTCCGGCGAGTTGGTAAGGAGGAACATCTTGGGCGGCGGCTCCGCCCACGGGTCCTCGAGGATGCCGCCCTCGAAGGAGATGTGGAAGAGGTTCCGGTCGCTGGAGTACGGCCGCTCGGTGGTGACGGGCACCGGGATCTCGTGGCGCTTGGCGAACTCGATGAGGGCGGTGCGCGAGTTGAGGTCCCACTCTCGCCACGGCGCGATCACCGTGAGATCGGGGGCCAGGGCCGCGTAGGTCAGCTCGAAGCGCACCTGGTCGTTGCCCTTGCCGGTGGCCCCGTGGCTGACCGCGTCCGCGCCCGCCGCCCGCGCGACCTCGACCTGGGCCTTGGCGATGAGGGGGCGCGCGATCGAGGTCCCCAGGAGGTAAGCGCCCTCGTACACCGCGTTGGCGCGGAGCATGGGGAAGACGAAGTCGCGCACGAATTCCTCGCGGAGGTCCTTGACGTGGACGGCGGAGGCGCCGGTTCGGAGCGCCTTCTCCCGGATGGGGATGAGCTCCTCCCCCTGCCCCAGGTCCGCGCAGTACGCAATCACGTCGCAATGGTAGGTCTCGATGAGCCAGCGGAGGATGACCGAGGTGTCGAGGCCACCGGAGTACGCCAGCACCACCTTCCTGGCCTTCTTTCCCACGCCCCTCACCTAGTCGCCGCCCAGGAGGTGGAGGACGACGGCCTTCTGCGCATGGAGCCGGTTCTCCGCCTGGTCGAGGATCACGCTCTGCGCCCCGTCGAGCACGGGGTCGGTGATCTCCTCGCCTCGGTGGGCAGGCAGGCAGTGCATGACCAGCGCCTTGGGCCCGGCGAAGCGGAGCAGGGCCTCGTTCACCTGATAGCGCTGGAAGGCTTCGTGCCGCCGCTCGCGCTCCGCCTCCTGGCCCATGCTCACCCACGCGTCGGTATAGATCACGTCCGCGCCCTCGGCGGCCTCGCGTGCCTCCACCGTCTGCTCCACCTTGGCGCCGAGGCGGCGGCAGGCGTCCAGGATGGCGGGAGCGGGCTCATAGCCCGGGGGCGCCGCGACCACCATCCGGGTGCCGAGAAGGGCGCCGAGCAGGAGGACGGAGTGGCAGACATTGTTGCCATCGCCGATCCAGGCGAGACGCGCCTTGGAGAGGTCGAGCCCCCGCTCCCAGAGGGTGAAGTAATCCGCCATGGCCTGACAGGGATGCTCACGGTCGGACAGACCGTTGATGACGGGGATGGTGGCGTGCTGAGCCAGCCCTTCCACGGTGGCATGCGCGAAGACGCGGGCGGTGACGATGTCCACCCACCGCGAGAGATTGCGCGCGATGTCGGGGACGGACTCCCGCTTGCCGAAGCCGATCTCCTGGGCGGCCAGATACACCGAGGCCCCCCCCAGCTGGAACATTCCCACCTCGAAGGTGACGCGGGTACGGAGCGAGGGCTTCTCGAAGATGAGGGCCATGGTGCGGCCCGCGAGCGGCGTGGACCGGTCGCGGGCCTTGGTGCGCGACTTGAGCTCGGCGGTGAGCCGGAAGAGGCGCCCGACGTCCTCGCGCTCGAGGTCCTGGATCGAGAGGAAGTGCTTCATCCCGCGACGGCGGCCACCGCGCTCTCGATGATTTCCACGCCCCGCGCCACGTCCTTGTCGTCCAGCACCAGCGAGGGCGCCAGGCGCAGGGTATTGTCCCCCGCGCTGAGGACGAGGAGGCCGCGCTCGCGGCAGGCGGAGAGGACGTCGGCGACCGGCGGGACCAGATCGATCCCCACAAGGCAGCCCCGGCCGCGCACCGTCTTGATCGCCGACGCGCGGCGGCCCCGGACCTTCTCGAGCTCGGCGAGGAGCAGCCGCCCCATCCGCTCCGCCCGCTCGGGCAGCCGCTCCTCGAGCAAGGTGGTGAGCACGGTGAGCCCGACCGCAGTGGCGAAGGGGTTGCCCCCGAAGGTGCTGCCGTGGGTGCCCGGCCCGAAGGCGGAGGCGACCTCGTCGGTGGCGAGAGTGGCTCCGATGGGCACCCCGTTGGCGAGCGCCTTGGCGAGCGTCATCACGTCGGGAGCCACCCCAGCGTGCTCGTACCCCCACAGGCGCCCCGTCCGTCCCATGCCCGTCTGGATCTCGTCGAAGATGAGGCACACCCCCGCCTCGTCGCAGAGCTTCCGCAAGCCGGGGAGGTAGCCGTCGTCGGGGATGTTCACGCCCCCCTCGCCCTGGATGGGCTCGACCATCACCCCCGCGGTGTGGCTGTCGATGGCACGCTCCAGCGCGCGGAGGTCGTTGAAGGGGACGTATTTGAAACCGCCGGGCAGCGGCTCGAACCCGTGGTGGTACTTCTCCTGGGCGGTCGCGGTGACGGTAGCCAGCGTCCGGCCGTGAAAGCCGCCGCGCATCGTGATGATGTCGCCGCGGTCGCTCGCCCCGTGCTCCTTGGCCCACTTCCGCGCCAGCTTGATCGCGGCCTCGTTGGCCTCGGCCCCCGAGTTGGAGAAGAAGACCCGATCGGCGAAGGAGTGCTCGCACAGGAGCTTGGCGAGATGGGTCTGCTGCGGGATGTGGAAGAGGTTGGACACGTGGAGCAGGGTGGTGGCCTGCTCGCGGATCGTTCCGACGACGCGGGGATGAGAGTGGCCGAGGGCGGTGACGGCGATGCCGCCGGAGAAGTCGAGGTACTCCTTGCCGTCGGAGTCCCACACCCGCATGCCCTCACCGCGCACCAGCGCGACGGGAGCCCGCTTGGTGAACGCCATGAGGTGCCGGCTACCCGCGTCGAGGAGCTCTTTCGTGTCCACGGTCATCGTCCCCCTGTACCCTGTGCGCTTCGCATGGCTAGAAGACGATCTCGGTCCCGATGCCCTCGTGGGTGAAGACCTCGAGGAGCACCGCGTGCGGAACCCGTCCGTCGATGATGTGGGCCTTGGCGGCGCCGCCCTCGATGGCCTTGAGAGCGGACTCCACCTTGGGCAGCATCCCGCCGTCGATCACGTTGGACTTGATGAGCCGCTCCGCCTCGCGCTTGGTCAGCCGGGAGATGAGGGTGCCGTCCTCGCCCTTGATCCCCTGCACGTCGGTGAGGTGGATGAGCTTCTCGGCGCGGAGCGCCGACGCCACGTCGCCCGCGACGAGGTCGGCATTGATGTTGTAGGTCTCCCCCTGGGCGCCCACGCCGATAGGGGCGATGACGGGAATGAGCCCGTTCTCCTCGAGGAGCCGGATCACCTCGCTGTTCACCGTCTCCACCTCGCCCACGAACCCGATGTCGACGGCGGTGCCGTCGGGGAGGCGGTGCAGGCGCTTCCGCGCGCGCAGGAGATTGCCGTCCTTGCCGGACAGGCCCACCGCGCGGCCGCCGTGGACATTGATGAGCGTGACGATCTCCTTGTTGATCTTGCCCATCAACACCATCTCGACGATCTCGACCGTCTCGGCGTCGGTGACCCGCATGCCGCCCACGAACTCCGGCTCCTTGCCGAGGCGCTTCATGAGGGCGCCGATCTGGGGGCCGCCCCCGTGGACGATCACGGGGCGGATCCCGATGAGCCGGAGGAGCAGGACGTCGCGCGCGAACTGCTCCTTGAGGTCTGCCTTCTCCATGGCGGCGCCGCCGTACTTGATGACGAGCGTCTTGCCCTGGAAGACCTGGAGATACGGCAGGGCCTCGAGAAGCACCTCCGCCCGGAGGATCATGCGGGACATGTCGGGGAGGGCCATAGGCGCTTAGAGGATGTACCGGGAGAGGTCCTCGTCCTTGAGGACCTCGGCCAGCCGCGCGTGCACGTACTCGCCGTCGATGACGATCTCCTTGCCGTTGAGCTCGGGCGCCTGGAACGACACCTCGTCCAGGAGCTTCTCCATGATGGTGTAAAGCCGTCGCGCCCCGATGTTTTCCGTGCGCTGGTTCACCTGGGAGGCGATCTCCGCCACCGCCTCCACCGCCTCCGGCGTGAACCGCAGCCGCACCCCCTCCGTCTGGAGGAGCTCCGTATATTGCCGGACCAGGGCGTTCTCAGGCTCGCTCAGAATGCGGACAAAGTCCGCCCGCGTCAAGGGCTCCAGTTCGACGCGGATGGGGAAACGGCCCTGGAGCTCGGGGATCAAATCCGAGGGCTTGGCGACGTGGAAGGCCCCCGCGGCGATGAAGAGGATATGGTCGGTGCGGACGCTGCCGTACTTCGTGGTCACCGCCGACCCCTCGACGACGGGCAGGAGGTCGCGCTGCACCCCTTCCCGCGACACGTCCGGACCGTGGCCGCCCTCCCGGCCCGCCACCTTGTCCAGCTCGTCGAGGAAGATGATGCCGGCGTTCTCCACCCGTTGCACAGCCTGGGCCACCGCCTCGTCCATGTCCACGAGCTTCTGGGCTTCCTCCTGGGCGATGAGCCGCCGGGCCTCTCCCACCTTGACCCGCCGCCGCCGCGTCCGCCCCGGCATCATCTGCGAGAGCATGTTCTGGAGGTTGACGCCCATCTCCTCCATCCCCTGCCCGCCGAAAAGCTGGAGCATGGGCCCGCCGGTGGCGGCCAGGTCGACCTCGATGAGCCGCTCCTCGAGCTTGCCCGCCCGGAGCTGGGCGCGGAGCTTCTCGCGGGTGGCGTCCCGCGAGGCATCGGGGGCGATCTCTTCCAGGGTGTTCGAGGTGAAGGGCTCGCCCGCACGGCGCGGGAGGAGCAGGTCGAGCAGGCGCTCTTCGGCGATGGCGTCCGCCTTCTCGCGGACCTCCGCTGCCATCTCCGCCTTCACCATGTTCACCGCCTGCTCGGTGAGGTCGCGGATCATGGACTCCACGTCGCGCCCGACATAGCCGACCTCGGTGTACTTGGAGGCCTCTACCTTGAGGAAGGGCGCCTGGGCGAGGCGGGCCAGGCGCCGGGCGATCTCCGTCTTCCCCACCCCGGTGGGCCCGATCATGATGATGTTCTTGGGCGCCACCTCGTCGCGGAGGGCGGGCGGCAGGTTTTGCCGACGCCACCGGTTGCGCAGGGCGATCGCCACCGCCCGCTTGGCGCGATGCTGGCCCACGATGTAGCGGTCCAGCTCGGCGACGATCTCCGCGGGGGTCAACGCGCTCACCGCAGCACCTCCACCGTGATCTGGTCGTTGGTATAGATGCAGATGCCGGCGGCGATGCGGAGGGCCTGCTCGGCGATGGCGGAGGCGTCGAGCCCGGAGTGGGATACGAGCGCGCGGGCGGCGGCGAGCGCGTAGGGACCGCCCGACCCGATGCCGATGAGCCCGTCGTCGGGCTCGATCACGTCGCCCGTTCCCGAGACGATGAGGGAGGCCTCGGCGTCCGCCACCGCGAGGAGCGCCTCCAGCCTCCGCAGCGCGCGGTCCGTTCGCCAATCCTTGGCCAGCTCCACGGCGGCCCGCGTGAGGTTGCCCCGATGCTCTTCGAGCTTGGCTTCGAAGCGCGCGAAGAGCGTGAAGGCGTCGGCGGCCGCCCCCGCGAAGCCGGCGAGGACGCGGCCGTGGTGGAGCTTGCGGACCTTGCGGGCGCTCCCCTTCACGATGGTCTGCCCGATGGTCACCTGGCCGTCGCCGCCCACCGCCACCGCGCCCTGATGGCGCACCGACACCACGGTGGTGGCGTGGAAGGTCGTCCTCGCATCCGCGCCGGTCATACCGCGCGCGGGTGGGCCGCGTCGTACACCTTCATCAGGTGCTCGGGGCTCACATGGGTGTAGCGCTGGGTGGTGGACAGCCGGCTATGGCCGAGCAGCTCCTGGATGAGGCGCAGGTCCGCCCCCTCGCCGAGGAGATGGGTCGCGAAGGTATGACGCAGGGTGTGCGGCGTCACGCGGCGGACAATGCCCGCTTCTCGCGCCCGCCGCCGGACGATACGATGGACGCTGCGCGTGGTGAGCCGACCCCCGCGCCGGTTGCGGAAGAGCGGCCCGCCCGCTCCGCCGCGCCCGTCCAGGTACGCGTCGAGGGCGGTCAGGGCGGCGTCGCCCACCGGCACCATGCGCTCCTTCCCGCCCTTGCCGAGCACCCGCACCGTCCCGTGACGCCGGTCGAGGTCCTCGAGGTCGAGACCGCAACATTCAGCCACGCGGAGCCCGCTGGCGTAGAGCAGCTCGAGCAACGCGCGGTCACGGCGCCCCGCCGCCGAGTCCTCGACGGGCGCGTCGAGCAGCTCCTTCGACTCGTCCTTGGGAAGGAAGGTTGGCAGTCGCTTCGGCAGGCGAGGGCTCGCCACCTGGCGGGCGGGATTCGTCGCCACCATACCCCGTCGCGCGAGGAAGCGGAAGCAGCTTCGCACGGTGGCGAGCTTGCGCGCAATGGAGCTCTTGGCGAGCCCGCGGCCGTGCAGCCAGGCGAGGTAGCCGCGCAGGGTCCGCGCGTCGGCGGCGGCCAGGCCCGCGACCTTGGCGGTGCGGAGATAGCCCTGGAGCTCGGCGAGGTCGCCGGCGTAGCTCCGCAGCGTGTGCGGGGAGGCGCCCCGCTCGGCGGCGAGGTAGTGGAGGAACGCGGGGACCGGATCGGAGTCGCCACGCATAGGCCGGGTCCCCTCAGGCGACCGTGGGAGCGACGTCTTCCTTGTAGCCGCAGTCGTCCTTCGCGCAGGTCCGCGTGATCTTCCCGCCGCGGGCGACGCGCTCGGTGACGAAGGGTGCCCCGCACTGCGGACACGGCTGCGCGACAGGCCGCGACCACACCGAGAAGGTGCACTGCGGGTAGTTCGCGCACGCGTAAAAGGTCTTGCCGCGCTTGCTGCGGCGCTCCACGAGCTGGCCGCCGTCCTGGGGACAGGCAATGCCGAGGGGCACCGGCTTCGTGGTCTTGCACTCGGGGTAGCCGGAGCAGGCCATGAACTTGCCGAAGCGGCCGTGCTTGATCACCATCGCCTTGCCGCAGGTGGGGCAGGTCTCATCGGTGGGCTCGTCGGCGGGGCGCTCCCGCCCGCCGAGGTCCTTGGTGTACTTGCAGTCAGGGTAGCTCGAGCAGGCGAGGAACTTCCCGAAGCGTCCCCACTTCTCCACCAGGGGTTTGCCGCAATCCGGGCACGGCTGGCCGGCGTCCACGCCCTCCTTGAAGTTCTCCATCTTCCTGCCGGCCTTGCTGAGATCCTTGGAGAACTCCTTGTAGAAGGCCGCTACCGTCCCCTGCCAGTCGGCGTCCCCTTCCTCGATCTTGTCGAGCGACTCCTCGAGCTGCGCGGTGAACTCGACGTCCATCACCTCCGGGAAGTGCGGCACGAGCATGTCGGTGACCTGCGTCCCCAGCTCGGTCGGGAAGAGCGTGCCCTTCTCCCGGCGCACGTACTCCCGCTCTTGGATGGTGGCGAGGATCTGGGCATAGGTGGACGGCCGGCCGATCCCCAGCTCCTCCAGCGTCTTCACCAGCGAGGCCTCGGTGTAGCGCGGGGGCGGCTGGGTGAAGTGCTGCTTCGGGTCGAGAGACCGGAGGCGCAGGATCTCGCCCTCGACGAGGGGGGGGACAACGGCCTCCTGCTCCTCCTCCGACGGTTGATCCGACTCCTCACGCGACTCCACGTATACCGCGGTGAAACCGGGGAACTTGAGGGTCGAGCCCTGGGCGCGGAAGAGGCATTCCCCGGCGGTGATGTCGGCGGTGACGGTGTCGTAGACGGCGGGGAGCATCTGGCTCGCGAGGAAGCGCTCCCAGATGAGGCGGTACAGCGCGAGCTGGTCCTTCGAGAGAAACGGCGCCACTGCCTTGGGCTCCCGCGTCGCCGACGAGGGCCGGATGGCCTCGTGCGCGTCCTGGGCGCTCTTCTTCGACTTGTAGACGGGGGGGCTGTCCGGGAGGTACTCCCGCCCCACCCGCTGCCCTACCCACTCGCGCGCCTCCGCCTGGGCCTCCTGGGATACGCGGACCGCGTCGGTGCGCATGTAGGTGATGAGGCCTACCGCGCCCTCGTCGCCCAGCTCGATGCCCTCGTAGAGCTGCTGGGCGAGCATCATGGCCTTCTTGGCGGTGAAGTGGAGCTTGCGGCTCGCCTCCTGCTGGAGGGTGGAGGTGATGAAGGGCGCCGCCGGATTGCGCCGCCGCTCGCCGCGCGTCACCGACTTCACGCGCCACTCGGCGCCGTGCAGCCCCGTCATCACCGCGACGGTGGCGGCCTCGTCGACGAGGCCCGCCTTGTCTCCGCGAACCTCCTTCAGGGTCGCGGTGAACTCCGGCGGGCTCTTGCCGAGGAGACGGGCGTGGAGCGACCAGTACTCCACCGGTACGAAGGCCGCGATCTCGCGCTCGCGCTCCGTGATGATCCGCACGGCCACCGACTGGACCCGTCCCGCGGAGAGCCCGCGGCGGATCTTTTCCCAGAGCAGCGGCGAGAGCTTGTACCCCACGAGGCGATCGAGCACGCGGCGGGCCTGCTGCGCGTCCACCTTGTTCATGTCGATCTTGCCGGGATGCTGGAAGGCCGCCTTCACCGCGCGCTCCGTGATCTCGTTGAAGAGGATGCGGTGGGTGTTCTTGCGGTCCACCCCCAGCTCCTGCGCGAGATGCCACCCGATGGCCTCCCCTTCCCGGTCGGGGTCGGTGGCGATGTAGAGGGCGCCCACCTTCTCGGCGGCCTTCTTGAGATCGTCGAGCACTTTCTTCTTCGCGGGGAGGACGCGATACTCGGGCTTGAAGCCCTTCTTCTCGTTGACCCCGAGCGTGGACTTCGGGAGGTCCCGGACATGTCCCATCGAGGCCTTCACGACGAATCCCGAGTCCAGGTACTTCTGGATCGTCTTGACCTTGGTGGGCGACTCCACCACGACGAGCGAGCGCGACTTGGCCAAATGACTCCTCTCAGCCTCGGGGGGCCCGGATGAAGCGCTTCCCGGGCATCTGCCGCACCCGACCCTCCAGCTCCAGGCCGAGGAGATCGGCAGCCACGCGGGAAGCGGGAAGACCGCTCCGTTCGATCAGCTCTTCTATGGATACCGGCTCCACGCCGACGAGCGCGAGGAGGGGATGGCGATCCCCCGGCCTCTCCTCGGGCAGCGACGCGACGGGGGTCGCCACGCAGGCGCGCCAGCGCTCGGGCAGGACCGCCACCACGTCCTCCCAATCCTCGACGAGGACGGCGCCGTCACGGATCAACCGGTGGGCGCCACGGCTCGAGGGCGCGCCCGCCGGTCCCGGCATCGCCATCACCTCGCGCCCGAGATCGCCGGCGTGGCCCGCGGTGATGAGCGAGCCGCTGGCCTCTGCGGCTTCCACCACGACCACCCCGAGGGCGAGCGCCGCGAGGAGCCGGTTCCGGATGGGGAAATGGTGAGCGAGAGCCGGCGTGCCCGGCGCGAATTGCGAAAGCACCGCGCCCCGCTCGGCGACGCGCGCCGCCAGCGGCCGGTTCTCCGGCGGATAGACGAGGTCCACCCCGCAGCCCAGCACGGCGATGGTCCGCCCGCCGGCTTCGAGCGCGCCGCGATGGGCGGCGCTGTCGATGCCCCGGGCAAGCCCGCTCACGATGGTGATGCCGCGGGCGGCCAGGTCTCCGGCCAGGCGCTCGGCGAGCGCGAGCCCCCTGGGGGTGGCCCGCCGCGAGCCCACGATGGCGACAGCGAGCGCGTCGTCCACCGCCATGGATCCGCGCATCCAGAGTCGCCCGGGCGGGTCGGGGATGCC
The DNA here is from genome assembly GCA_046728035.1 of Candidatus Methylomirabilota bacterium. Taxonomy (GTDB): domain Bacteria; phylum Methylomirabilota; class Methylomirabilia; order Rokubacteriales; family CSP1-6; genus DASRWT01. The sequence continues at coordinate 14,955 of JBKPDT010000411.1, forward strand.
GCGCAGATGAGCGGGGAAGTCAGAGTCGCACGCGGTCAGCGAGCGGAAGGAAGGGGTGTCGGACGCACCCTTGGCGCCCCAGCGGCGCGAGTCCTCGCGCCAGCCGGGTGGCCGAACAATCGTCGTGTCTTCAAGTAGATACATCGCGTGAGCGCAGTCCTGGGCCGGGCCGAGAATGCGGTTCAGTATACCGGAGCACCCCCTCCGGTCAAGAAAAGGGGCCGAGGCAGGCCCCCTAGCGGCTCCGGCGCGCCGCGCTCTCCCGCGTGCCCAGGAGCATCCGCGCCTGTGCGGCGGCGGCGCTCGAGGGATGGTCGCGGACCACCTGCTCCCACAGCGCGGTGGCGCTCGACCGGTCACCGAGCGCGCGGTGGCAGAGCCCGGACTTCAGGAGCGCGTCGGCCACCTGGGAGCTCTGAGGGTACGCCTCCATCACCCCCTTGAGCTCGATCAGGCACTGGCGGTAGTCCCGCTGCTGATAGTACGCCTGACCGATCCAGAGCTGGGCGGCGGGCGCGAGCGTGTGATCCGGGAACCGGGCGACGAGATCGGTGAGCTCGAGCACCGCTTGCCCATGCTCCTGCGCGCGGAAGTTCGCCATCGCCGTGCTGAAGAGCTGCTCGGGGGCGGCCCCGGCACGGGATGAGGGCGTGGCCGCTTCGGGGGTCGGGGCGAGCGGGCGCGCCACCGCGGGCTCGCGCGCGGGCGACGGCGCGGGCTTCGCCTTTGCAGTGGCTCCCGGCTTCACCGCGGGCGCGGCCGGGGAGGGCGGACGCGTCGCCACCATCGGCGGCACGGCCTTGGTGGACTCAGGC
>JBKPDT010000412.1:0-5185 GCA_046728035.1 Candidatus Methylomirabilota bacterium
TCTTGGTGGTGCCGACATCGAGCCCCGCGATGACCGCGCGCCCGTTCGCTCGACTCATGCGCCCCCTCAGCGGATAGCGGGTTTGAGGACGACCTGGTCCCGGAAGCGCAGATCGATGGCGCTCACCGCCTGGCCCGACGATGCCACCTGGGCGAGCACACCGGCCAGCCGCGGGATGCGCGAGTCCCACTCCTCGGCGCCAAGCCGCACCTCGATGCCATCCACCGTGTAGAGGACCGGGCCGTCGCTCCGCCCCACGTCCACCTCGGAGATCTGGGCCACCAGCGGGCTGCCCACGCGCAGCAGGGTACGGATGAGCCGCACCCCGGTGAGCACGCGCTCGGACGGGGCGCGCGAGGCGGAGGCGATCTCGTCGTCGGTGAGCCCGCTGATCACGGGCAGGGAGATGGTGACCGCGCGCGCCTCCGTCGCCACGCGCACCCCTTCCTCGTCGATCCAGTGCAGGCGTCCGGCATGGACGAGGGTGAAGGGGCGGCGCTCCTCCACCACGATGGTGACGCGATTGGGAAAGGCCCGGATCACCTCGGCGCGGCGCACGGCGGCGAGGCTCTCGACGCCGGCGGCGGCGACGCGGGGATCGATCTTCCAGAGGTTGATCCCGTGGCGGATCCCCGAGGCGGCGAGGACCTCGGCGACGGCGAGCCGGCTCGTCCCGCGCACCTCCACGTCGGAGACGGCGAAGCGCGGAGACGTCAGCAGCCAGCGCCCTCCCACCGCGCCCGCGCCGATGACCGAGCCGACGGCGAGGAGGGCGAACGCGGTCCGGGCCAGACTGCGCGCGCGGCGGGCGAGGCGCCGGCGGCGGTCGACCCGCTGATGCGCGACGGGGGCGGGACGGTCACCCCAGTCCTCGAGTGGACGGTCGACCCGGCGCGGCGACAGGACGGACAGGCGGCCCATGGGGGTGGCCCGCGGCTAGCCTTCGCCCAGGACGCGGATCTCGGGCTCGAGCGGGATGCCGAAATGGTTCTGCACCCGGTCGCGGGACAGCTCCATGAGGGCCAGCACGTCCGCGGCCATGGCGCCGCCGCGGTTGACGATGAAGTTGGCGTGCTTCGCCGAGATCTCGGCCCCGTTGAGGCGCTTGCCGCGGAGGCCGACCTTCTCGATCATGCGGCCCGCCGTGTCCCCCTGGGGGTTCTTCCACACGCACCCGGCGGACGCCAGCGCGAGGGGCTGGGTGGCCTTCTTCTGCTTGAGGCGCAGCTTGATATCGCGCTGGATCTCGGCGAAGGGCCGGCGGTGCAGCCGTAGCCGCGCCCCGATCAGCACCGAGCCCGGGGGGGCAGCGAACATGCGGTAGCCGAAGGCGCCCGGCCCCGGCTTGAACTCGCCGAGGGCGCCGTCGGCGTGGAGGAAATAGACGGCGGACACGAAGTCGGCGATCCAGCCGTCCGGCGTGCCCGCGTTCATGGCCACCGCGCCGCCGATGGTGGCGGGGATTCCGACCAGGCACTCCATCCCGCCCAGGTTCAGCGCCGCCGCCTCGCGAATGAGGGCGGAGAGGCTCACTCCCGCCCCCGCCACCGCCTCCTCGCCGTGGAACTCGGCGCGGCCGAGGCAACCCTCGAGCTTGAGCACCACGCCGCGGATGCCGCGATCACGCACGAGGAGGTTGTTGCCGCCGCCCACCACTTCCACGGGCAGCTGCTCCTTGTCCGCAAAGGCGAGCGCCAGGCGGATATCCTCCACCCCCTGCGGCACGATGAAGAAGTCGGCGGGCCCGCCAATGCGCAGGGACGTGTGGAAGCTCAGGGGTTCCTTGAAACGCACCTCGCCACGGATCTCTCCGAGCATGCGTCATCTCCTCTCGGGCTCGGCGCCGGGCCCGCCCAGACGGGCGAGCACCTCCGCGCCCAGCGCGCTCACATCACCGGCTCCGAGGGTGAGCACGAGGTCCCCGGAGCGCGTGGATTCGCACAGAAAATCGACGATCGCCGCGCGATCGCCGTTCATGTAATGCACTTCCCGGTGGCCGTGGGCGGCGATGCCCTCGGCGAGGTCGCGTGCGTGCACCCCCGGGATCGGCGCCTCCCCCGCCCCGTAGATGTCCATCACGACGAGGACGTCCGACTGGTTGAAGGCGGTGAGGAATTCCTGGCGGAGGTGCTGCGTTCGGCTGTAGCGGTGCGGCTGGAACACCGTGAGCACGCGCCGGTCATACCCCGCCCTGGCGGCGGCGAGGGTGGCCCGGATCTCCGCGGGATGATGCCCGTAGTCGTCGACGACGAGGACGCCGCGGGACTCCCCGCGGATCTGGAAGCGGCGCTGCACGCCGGTGAAGCCGGCGAGCGCGCGCTGGATGGCGTCGAAGGGCATGTCGAGGTCGAGGCCGACGGCGACGGCGGCCAGCGCGTTGAGCACGTTGTGCCGTCCCGGCACCTGCAGCGCCGCCGTCCCCAGCGCGCGCCCGCGCCGCATCACCTCGAAGCGCGCGGTGGCGCCCGCGAACTCGAGCCGCCGCGCGGTGAGGTCGGCGCTCGCCTCGAGCCCGTAGGTGATGACGCGCTTCTCCACCTCGGGGATCATCTGCTGGATGTTCGGCTGGTCCAGGCAGAGGACGGCGGCGCCGTAGAACGGCACCTTGTTCACGAACGCGAGGAAGGCGGCGCGGATGGCGTCGAGATCGCCGTAGTGGTCGAGGTGCTCGGCGTCGATGGTGGTGACGATGGCGATGGTCGGCGAGAGCTTGAGGAAGGAGCCGTCCGACTCGTCCGCCTCCGCGACGAGGAACTCCCCCTGCCCGAGCCGGGCATTGGTGCCGAGCCCGTGCACCCGGCCGCCCACCACCACGGTGGGGTCGAACCCGCCCACCCCCAGCACCGCCGCCACCAGCGAGGTGGTGGTGGTCTTGCCGTGCGTGCCCGCGATGGCGATGCCGTACTTGAGCCGCATCAGCTCGGCGAGCATCTCGGCCCGCGGGATCGCCGGCACCCCGCGGAGGCGCGCGGCCTGGACCTCCACGTTGTCGCGCGCGACCGCCGACGAGAAGACCACGACGTGGGCGCCCTCGGCGTTGGATGCCTCGTGGCCGATGAAGACCTTGGCGCCGAGGCGCTCGAGCCGCTCCACCGTCTCGCTCCGCCGGGCGTCCGAGCCGGTCACGCGGTAGCCCATGTTGAGCAGCACCTCGGCGATGCCGCTCATGCCGACGCCGCCGATGCCCACGAAGTGGAGGTGCTGGTACCGCTTAAACATGGGACGCCGCCTCGTCCCAGGCCGGACTGCCCGTCGCGTGCTGGGAGATATTCAGGAGGACGCCCGCCGAGAACATGGTCATGAGCAGGGCGGAGCCGCCGAAGGACACGAAGGGCAGCGGCAACCCCTTGGTGGGCAGCGCCCCCACCACCACGCCCAGGTTCACCAGGGTCTGGGTGGCCAGCATCACGCTGAGCCCCAGCGCGAGGAAGCTGCCGAAGGCGTCGGGGGCGCGGAGGCCCACGCGCAGGCCGCGCCAGATCAGTACCGCGAAGAGCCCGACCACGATCACCGCGCCGAGAAGTCCCAGCTCCTCACCTAGGATGGCGAAGATGAAGTCCGTATAGGGCTCGGGCAGGTAGAAGAGCTTCTGCTTCGACTCCCCGAGCCCGCGCCCGAACAGGCCTCCGGAGCCCAGGGCGAGGAAGGACTGGATGATCTGGAAGCCGCTCCCCTGCGGATCGTCCCAGGGGTTGACGAAGGCGAGCATGCGCCGCCAGCGATAGGGCTTGAACGCGACGGCGAGCGCGACCAGGGGCAGCGCGGCCGCCCCGATCCACAGCATGTGCTTCACCCGCGCGCCGGCCAGGTAGGCGAGCACGAGGGTCAGCACCACCAGGGCCAGGCTGTTGCCGAGATCGGGCTGGACGAAGGTGAGGAGCGCCATCGCGCCCGCCACGAGGAGGATGGGGAAGAGGCCCTGCCAGAAGCTGCGGATCTCCTCGCGACGCCGGGTGAGGAAGGAGGCGAGATAGAGGACCAGCGAGAACTTCGCCAGCTCCACCGGCTGGAAGGACAGCGGGCCCATCCGGATCCAGCGCCGGGTGCCGTTGATGGACTGCCCGAACGGCGGCACGAGGACGAGTACGAGCAGGATGAAGGACAGCACGAGCAGCGGGATCACCAGCCGCTCGAGCCCGCGATAGTCGAGCTTGAGCGCGCCCCACAGCAGGCCGCCGCCCAGGAGAGCCCAGAAGAGCTGCTTCTTGAGGAAGAAGAAGGGGTCGCCGAAGCGGTCCGCGGCGATGATCGCGCTCGCGGAGTACACCATCACCACGCCGAGGAAGACCAGCGCCATCACCGCGCCGAACAGCCACACGTCGGGGGCGAGCTTGCGCGGCATCAGCGCGGCCCCGCGGGCACGAGCCGGCGGACGACGTCCTTGAAGACCTCGCCGCGGTGCTCGTAGTTCTGGAACATGTCGAAGGAGGCGCAGGCGGGGGACAGCAGCACCACGTCGCCGATGAGGGCGCGATGCGCGGCCTGCCGCACCGCGTCCTCCATGGTCGCGGCATCCTCGGTAGGGATGCCCGTCCGGGTGAACGCCTCGCGGATGCGGTCGCGGTCGGCGCCGATGAGCACCGCTGCCCGCACCCGGCCGCGCGCCGCGGCGGCGAGGGGAGCGAAGTCCTGCCCCTTGCCCTTGCCGCCCGCGATGAGGATCACCGGCTCGGTGAAGCTCTCCAGCGCCTTGATCGTGGACGCGACGTTCGTGCCCTTGGAGTCGTTGTAGAAGGTCACGCCGCGCGCGTCGTGAATGCGCTCGATGCGGTGGGCGACGCCTCGGAAGGTGGCGATGCCCTTGCGGATCGCCGCCGGATCCATCCCCGTCCACATGGCACAGGCGGTCGCCGCCAGCACGTTCTCCACGTTGTGGGCGCCGCGGAGCCGGATCTCCGCCACCGGGCACACCGGCTCCGCGTGCCCGTTGAGCTTGGCCGCGATCCAGCCGTCGTGCACGAAGATGCCGTGGTCCAGCGCGCGGCGGCGGCTGAACCAGAGCACGCGGGCCCGCGTCCGCGGGGCGAGCGCGGCGCAGTCGGGATCATCCGCGTTCAGGACGGCGCAGTCCGCCTCCGTCTGGTTGGCGAAGATGCGCGCCTTGGCCCCGACGTAGCCCGCGTAGTCGCCGTGGCGGTCCAGGTGGTCGGGGGCGAGGTTCAGCACCGCCGCCACCCGCGGGCGG
>JBKPDT010000413.1:0-2510 GCA_046728035.1 Candidatus Methylomirabilota bacterium
GGACGGCGTGCTCGGGATGGAGCCGGGCCGGACGTAGTCCTCCTCCAGCGGCGCCCCGTTCACGAAGGCACGGTTGTCCTTGACCTGCACCGTCTCGCCGCCCACCGCGACGATGCGCTTGATGAAGTCGCGCGTCTCGTCGTTGGGGTACTTGAAGACGATGATGTCCCCGCGCTGCGGGTCCCGCAGCCCGGGCAGGTGCGCGTCGGTAAAGGGCACCTCGGGACCGTAGAGGAACTTGTTGACGAGGATGTAGTCCCCCACGAGGAGGGTGTCCATCATGGAGCCGGAGGGGATGGTGAAGGCCTGCACCACGAACGCCCGGATGAGGAGCGCGAGAAGCACCGCCACCACGATGGCCTCGCCGTACTCGCGGACGAGCGACTTGCGCCGCGGCTTGGCGGCGGTCTCGGCCCCGCGGGCGGGCGCTTCGGGCTGGGTCTCGATGTCGCTCATTCGCGTCAACTCTTGAGCACCGACAGGAACGCTTCCTGCGGGAGCTCGACCTTGCCGACCTGTTTCATGCGCTTCTTGCCCTCTTTCTGCTTCTCGAGGAGCTTCCGCTTCCGGGTGATGTCGCCGCCGTAGCACTTGGCGGTGACGTTCTTGCCCATCGCCTTCACCGTCTCGCGCGCGATGACGCGGCTCCCGATGGCGGCCTGGATGGCCACCTCGTAGAGCTGGCGGGGAATGACGCGGCGGAGCTTCTCGGTCAATACCTTGCCGCGCTCGTAGGCCTTTTCCCGGTGCACGATGCTGGACAGCGCGTCCACCGGGTCGCCGTTGAGCAGAATGTCGAGCTTGACGAGCTCGGACTGGCGGAAATCGACGAAATCGTAGTCGAAGGACGCGTAGCCCTTCGACACCGACTTCAGCTTGTCGTAGAAGTCCACCACGATCTCGGCGAGCGGGAAATCGAACAGGATGTGCACCCGCTTGCCGATGTACTCGAGGGAGCGGTGCTCCCCGCGCTTCTCCTGGGCGAGGGTGTAGATCTCGCTCATGAACTCGGTCGGCACGAAGATGGAGCCGCGCACGTACGGCTCCTCCATGTGCTCGATCTTGTCGGGAGGCGGCAGCCTGGACGGGTTCTCGACCTCGAGGACCTCGCCCTGGGTGGTGAGCACCCGGTAGCGCACGCTCGGCGCGGTCACGATCAGGGAGAGGTTGAACTCGCGCTCCAGCCGCTCCTGCACGATCTCGAGATGGAGCATGCCGAGGAACCCGCAGCGAAACCCGTAGCCGAGCGCCAGCGAGGTCTCCGGCTCGTAGTTGAAGGCGGAGTCGTTGAGGCGCAGCTTCTCCAGCGCGTCGCGCAGCCCCTCGTAGTCGGTGTCCTCGATGGGGTAGAGGCCGGCGAAGACCATGGGCTTGGCGTCGCGATAGCCCGGGCAGGGCTCGGCGGTGGCGCGGAGCGCGTCGGTGATGGTCTCGCCGATCTTGGCGTCGGCGACCCGCTTGATCGACGCGGTGAGATAGCCGACCTGGCCTGCCGACAGCTCCTCCACCGGCCGCATGTCGGGCGAGAAGACGCCGACCTGCTGGACCTCGTAGGTCTTCCCGTTGGACATGAGGAGGATGCGCTGTCCCGCCCGCACCCGGCCGTCGATGAGGCGGATGTAGACGACGACGCCCTGGTAGGAGTCGTAGAAGGAATCGAAGACGAGCGCCTTGAGGGGCGCCGCCGGGTCGCCCGTCGGGGGCGGGATGCGCCGCACGATGGCCTCGAGCACGTCGGGCACCCCGGTGCCGTGCTTGGCGGAGATGGCCAGGGCGGCGTCGCCGTCCAGCTCGAGGAGCTCGGAGATCTGGTTTCGCGTGCCCTCGAGGTCGGCGGCGGGAAGGTCGATCTTGTTGATGACGGGGACGATCTCGAGCCCTCCGTCCAGGGCCAGGTAGTAGTTGGCGAGGGTTTGCGCCTCCACCCCCTGAGCGGCGTCCACGATGAGCAGCGCGCCCTCGCACGCGGCGAGCGAGCGCGAGACCTCGTAGGAGAAGTCCACGTGGCCGGGCGTGTCGATGAGGTTGAGGGTGTACTCCCGCCCGTCGCGCGCGGTGTAGAGGAGGCGCACGGTATGCGCCTTGATGGTGATGCCGCGCTCCTTCTCGAGGTCCATCGAGTCGAGGACCTGCCCCACCGCCTTCTTGGCGTCCATGGTGCCGGTCAGCGACAGGAGGCGGTCGGCCAGGGTCGATTTGCCGTGGTCGATGTGCGCGACGATAGAGAAGTTTCGGATCTGCTCGATGGCCATCTCCCGAAGGATAACACGGCGCCGAGGGGCGCTCTCGGGGGGCGCGTCAGGGCAGGCGCGCGCCCGCGGGGACCGCCGTCCCCGGCTCCACCACCGCGCCGGGCCCGATCGAGGCGCCCGCGCCCACGCGGACCCCGGTTCCCACGATGCAGTCACGCAGCGCGGCCCCCTCGCCGACCTCCACGCGCTCCCACAGCACCGCCCCTTCGACGGCGGCGGCCGCGCCCACGTCGCAGTCGGCTCCGAGCACGGTATCGG
>JBKPDT010000414.1:0-9220 GCA_046728035.1 Candidatus Methylomirabilota bacterium
CCGGACGAGGTGACGGTGTCGTGCGGCGCCAAGCACACCCTCTACAACATCGTGATGGCCCTGGTGAATCCGGGCGACGAGGTGCTCATCCCGAGCCCGTACTGGGTTTCCTATCCGGAGCAGGTGCGGCTCCTCGGCGGCGTGCCGGTGCCGGTGGAGACCCACGAGTCCACCGGCTTCGACCTCGACCCCGCCGCCGTTCGCCGCGCGGTGACGCCGCGGACCAAGATGATCGTCCTCGACAGCCCGGGCAACCCGACCGGCGCGGTGTTCTCGCCGGGCGCCCTCGAGGAAGTGGCGCGGATCGCCGCCGAGCTCGGCCTCTCGGTGGTCTCCGACGAGTGCTACGAGGCGCTCACCTACGAGGGGCGTCACGTCTCCATCGCCTCGCTCTCGCCGGAGATCAAGGCGCGCACCATTGTCGTCAACACCTGCTCCAAGGCTTACGCGATGACGGGCTGGCGGATCGGCTACGCCGCGGGCCCCAAGGCCATCATTCGCGCCATGACCGACGTCCAGAGCCAGGTCACATCGAATCCCGCATCGATCGCCCAGTGGGCGGCGGTGGAGGCGCTCACCGGTCCCCAGGACGAGATCGCCAAGATGGTCGGCGAGTTCGACCATCGGCGACGTGCGATCATCGCCGCCCTCAACGCCATTCCCGGCGTGCGCTGCGCCACGCCCAAGGGGGCGTTCTACGCCTTCCCCAACGTCTCCGGTCTCTTCGACAAGCGATGGAAGGGCGGCGCCCTCAAGGGCTCGGTGGACGTCTGCACCTTCCTCCTCGAGGAGGCCCGCATCGCTTGCGTCGCCGGCCAGGACTTCGGCTCCGACGCGCACATCCGAATCTCCTACGCCACCGGGATCGAGACCATTCGCGAAGGGATGCGGCGCATGGATGCCGCGGTCCGCGCGCTTCAGGCCTGAGCCCCGCCACACGAGGTCTTCCATGAAGATCGAAGGCTCGTACGACATTCCTGTTCCGCAGGAGAAGGTCTGGGCCGCCTTCCTCGACCCCGGCACCCTCGCCCAGGCGATTCCCGGTTGTGAAGGTCTCGAGGAGGTCGGCCCCGGCGAGTACAAGGCGGTCATGAAGGTGGGCGTGGCCGCGATCAAGGGCACCTTCGAGGGCCGCGTCAAGCTCATGGACCTGGACCCGCCCAACCGCTACCGCATGTCCGTCGAGGGGAAGGGTGGTCCAGGCTTCGTCCGCGGCGAGGCGGCGATGTCCCTCACGCCCATCGAAAACGGCACGCGCGTGACCTACGACGCCGACGTTCAGGTGGGGGGGCTCATCGCGAGCGTCGGCCAGCGGATGCTGGGTGGCGTCTCGAAGATGATGCTCGACCAGTTCTTCACTCGCATGACCGAGCTCCTCGCCGAGCGGGCGTGAGGCCGCGCGCCGATTAGCCGGCTCCGGCTGCTCCTCCCCGCCGCCGCGATCGTGATGGCGGCGATCGCGTGGGGAGCCGAGCGCGACGTCGGGGAGTGCACGGGCAGCGGTGGCGACGGTCCTTCGCGCTGCCTCTACCGCTCGCTGTTGCCCAGCACCGGCATCGTCGCCGACTGCCAGTCCGACGCGCGCTGCCGCGTCGGCGCCTACTACGGCTCCCCCGACACGCCCACCTGGTTCGCGGTGCCCGCCGGGATGGACGCCCTTCCGCGCCCCCTCGTGCGCTGGCTCAATGCCACCTTCGCCGAGGTGCGCTTCGCATGCGGCGCCGGCTGCTCGGTGAGCTACTTCTTCGAGGCGCGGCGCCACCGGATCTCGCCCGCCCGCTCTTCCGTTCTCGAGGTTGACGTGCGGCGCTCGCTCGTTGCCACCGCGGACGGGTCGACCATCGTAGTGCTCCAGATCTTCGCGGGCCGGCCGGTAGCGCGTATCGAGCGCGCCTGGGCGCCGGGGCTGTCCGCGCGCGAGGCGATTACCGCCATCCGATTCGATCCCGACGGCCGCCTTACCTTCACCTGGCTCGCCGGCCCCGACCGCCGCCCCGTCACCGAGCGCGTCACCGTGCCGTCGGTAGCCTTGCCGGGATAGGCGCGAGCAACCCCGCCGAGACATCTTGCCGACTCGCTCCCGAGAGACTATTCTCACGCTCAACGTCTAGCGATATGCGTCGTTAGGGAGGAACGGTCCCGTATGCCCGACCACACTCGCTCAGGTTTGCGGCGGCTCGTTGTACGGTGCGGACTCATCCTCGCCCTGGCGATCGGTGTCCTCGCCGCCCCCTTCCTGGCCGCCTCGCAGCCGTCGCAACGGGTTTACCGCGTCGGTCATCTTGCGGCGGCCGGGCGGACGCCCGACGGGGCCCCGCCCCGTCCGCTCCGCGAGGGGTTGCGCGAACTCGGCTATCTCGAGGGCAAGAACGTCGCGTACGAGGCGCGCTTCGCGGAGGGCAGGATGGAGCGGCTCCCCGACCTGGCGGCAGAGCTGGTCCGGCTCAAGGTTGACGTCCTCGTGGCGCAAGGGGGACTGGCGGTGGCGGCGGCGAGGCAGGCGACCTCGACCATTCCAATCGTCATCGGGCTCGCCGCCGGGGACGCCGTGGCCATGCGGTGGATCGAGAGCCTCGCGCGGCCGGGCGGGAACGTTACCGGACTGAGCGACGAGTCCGTTCAGCTCAGTGCCAAGCGGATGGAGCTTCTGAAGGAAGCGGTGCCGAAAGCGGCACGGATCGCCGTCCTCTGGAACGCGAACGATGAGGGCATGACGCTTCGCTACCAGGAAATCGAGAAGACGGCCCAAATCCTCCGCGTGGAGGTGCAGCCGCTCGGCGTGCGCGAGCCCGATGATTTCGGCGTCGCGTTCTCGACGATGACGCGCCGCCGGCCGGACGCCCTGTTCCTGGTGGCGGATGCGCTCACGAATCTGAACCGCAAACGAGTCATCGAGTTCGCAGCGACGCACCGCATTCCCGCCATGTATGAGGCCAGCTTCATCGTCCGCGACGGCGGGCTGATGTCGTACGGGCCCAGCCCCGAGGACGGTTTCCGTCGGGCCGCGCTCTACATCGATCGCATCTTCAAGGGCGCGAAGCCGGGCGATTTGCCGGCGGAACAGCCGACGAGGTACTACCTCGCGGTGAATCTGAAGACAGCCGCGACGCTTGGAGTGACGATCCCGCCCTCGCTGCTGCTCCGGGCGGATGACGTCGTCCAGTAGGCAGCGTGGTCAGGCCGCGCTACGCGGGAGTGGCAGCGAGGGGAGCGCGGAGGGCGAGAGTCAGCGGCAGAGTGGTGAAGACGAGGATGCCGATGGTGGTGAGGGTGAGGGACACGCCGCCCCAGTCACTCAGCAGCCCGTAGAGGAAGGGCGACAGCGCCGAGGCGGTGATCCCGAGCGTGTAGAAGACGGCATAGCTGCGGGCCCGCCGGTCGCTGGTCACCAGATCGGCCACCGTCCCGTAGAGCACCGACGAGGTGCCGTTCAGCGCGATCCCCAGCGGGACGAGCAGGAGAAGGCAGCCGCCGAGCGGCAGGGCAAGCAGGAGCAGGATGCCGATCCCCGTGGCGGCCTCGGTGAGGACCACGGTGCGGATCACGCCGAGCCGCTGGGCGAGGGCGCCACAGGCGAGCTTGCCCGCGGCCCCGCCCGCGAATACCAGCATGAGCGCCACCCCCACCGCCTGCACCGTCGAGCCCTTGGCGATCAGGAGGAAGGGCAGGAAGGTGAGGAACGCAGTCCGCGTGGAGTTGTCGATGACGTGCAGGGCGGACAGCGCGCGGAACCCCCGCGCATCACGGATGCCCCACCCGGATGACCGCGCCGCTGGCTCCCCGAGCTCCGGCGAGCTCGCGCCGCCGACTCGCAGGCGCGCGAGCGCGACGATCACCATCACCGCGGCCACGAGTCCCAGCACCGCGTACCCGCGGGTGGCCTCGCGCCAGCCGATCCAGGTGGCGACGAGCGCCACCGCGGCGGGAACCATGACCTTGCCGAGGTCGCCGGAGAAGTTGTAGGTGCCGAGCGCCATGCGGCGAGCGCCGTCCTCGTAGGCCTGGGAGACGAGGGACGAAGACAGCGGATGCTGCACCGAGGACCCGAGCCCGCTCACGAGAAGGCAGAGGAGCAGCGCCCCGAAGCCCCCGGCCACGCCGGCGGCGAAGAATCCGAGAGCGGTGACGGCGGTGCCCGCGGCGAGGAGCCGCGCCTCGCCCCAGCGCTCGGCGAGGATGCCCGCGGGGATCTGAAAGCCGGCCATCCCGCCGCTGTATACCGTCTTCAGGAGCCCCACCTGGGCGAAGCTGAGCCCGAACTCGGCGCTCCAGATGGGAAGCAGCACGTAGACGATGTCGGAGAAGCCGTCGTGGACGAAGTGCGTGGCGCAGGCGGTGCCCAGCACCGCGCGGGCGCGACGGATCATGGTCGCGATTGTGACACGGCGATGACGGCCGCGGCAACCGCCGGGGCGGTCAGTCGGGGAGCCGCGCGAGGAAGTCGAGGACTATTCGATTGAAGGCCGCAGGTTGGTCGCGGTTGCCGAAGTGGCCGGCCGGGGAGAGCAGCGCGAACTCCGCGTGCTTGATCTTCTCCGCCATGACGCGCATGGGGCCGAGCGAGGGATCCTCGTCGCCGCAGACGAGCAGGGTGGGTGCCGCGATCTCGGGGAGGCGCTCGGTGATGTAGTCCATCTGCAGCAGCGCGCGGAGGGCGTTGGCGTAGCCGATGGGCTTGAGCATGCGGTACATCGCGAAGACTTCCTCGCGCGCCCTGGGGTCGAGCTTGAGGCGGCCGGAGACGTTGGGGTTCGACGCGATGGCGAACTCCGCCATGGCCTCCATACCGCCCTCGAGGACGACCTGGATGCTGCGCGCTCGCATCACGACGTTGTCCACGCTCAGCGGCAGCCCCGCCGCCGAAGAGGAATCCACCACCACCAGAGCGCGGGCGCGCTCGGGGTGCTTGAGGACGAAGCGAGTGGCGATGCCGCCGCCGAGGGACAGCCCCCCCACGACGGCGCGCTCGAGGGCCAGGTGGTCGAGCAGGTCGTGGAGGTCAAGCACCCAATGGCCGAAGGTGACGCGGGTGGGATCGGCGGGGGCGTCCGAGCGCGCGTGGCCCCGGGGCTCCCAGAGGATGAGGCGGTGCCGCGCAGCGAGCGCGGCGACATTCGGCTGCCACATCCCGGCATTGCCACCGATGCCGTAGGCGAGCAGAAAGGGCTGGCCGGTGCCGTGCTCCTCGTAGTAGATGCGGACGCCGTCGGTGGTGGTGACGTACGCCATGGCGTGGTCCCCCCGCGAATGTGGTACAAGAGAGGGCACTATGGAACGGTCGTTCGCCGCCGAAGTCAAGCAGCTTTCGCTCGGCGAGGGCGAGATCCTCCGCGGCGAGGGCATCCTCGCCATCACCAAGGCGCTGCTGCAGTCGGGCGTGTCCTACGTGGGCGGCTATCCGGGCGCGCCCGTCTCGCACCTCCTCGACGTGATGGCCGACGCCAACGCGGCCCTCCTCACCCCCATGGGCGTCTACTTCGACGCCTCCGCCAACGAGGCGTCGGCGGCCGCGCTGCTCGGGGCCTCCATCAACTACCCGATGCGGGGCGCGGTGACGTGGAAGTCGGTGGTGGGCACCAACGTCGCCGCGGACGCGCTTTCCAACCTCGCCTCCGCCGGCGTCATCGGCGGCGCCCTCGTCGTGGTGGGCGAGGACTACGGCGCGGGCGCGAGCGTGATCCAGGAGCGCACCCACGCCTTCGCCCTCAAGTCCTCGCTCCTCCTCTTCGATCCGCGGCCCGAGCTGCAGAACCTCGCGCGCATGGTCGAAGAGGGATTCGCGATGTCGGAGGCGTCGAACTTGCCCGCGGTGATCAGCCTGCGCATCCGGACCGCCCACATGCGCGGGACCATGGTGTGCCGGGACAACGTGCGCCCGGCCATCAGCATGAAGGATCGCCTCCAGACGCACTCCTTCGACTACGCGCGCCTCAGCCACCCGCCGTCCACCTACACCCAGGAGATCCAGAAGTTCGAGCGCCGGCTGCCCGCCGCGCGCCGCTTCATCGCCGCGCGCCGGCTCAACGAGATCGTTCCCGGCGAGCGCTCGGACGTGGGCATCATCCTCCAAGGCGGCCTGACGCCGACGACCCTCCGCGCCCTGTCGCTGCTGGGCCTCGCCGACCCCTTCGGCCGGAGCCGCATCCCGCTGCTCGTCCTCAACGTCATTCATCCCCTCGTGCCGGACGAAGTGATCGACTTCATCACGGACAAGGCGCGCGTGCTCGTCCTCGAGGAGGGGATGCCCGCCTTCATCGAGCAGGAGCTCAAGGCGCTGGCCTACGAGCGTGGCCTCGGCGTGCGCATCCACGGCAAGGACTTGGTCGCGGTCCAGGGGGAGTACGTGCCCGAGGTGGTGCTGGACGCGCTGGCGCGCTTCCTCGGCGGCGAGGCGAGCGCGCGCCGCGCCGTCCTCGCCGCGCATACCGGCCGGGCGAAGGAGATCCTGCGCGCGCCCCTGCCCAAGCGGCCACCCGCGTTCTGCACGGGCTGCCCCGAGCGGCCGGTGTTCAGCGCGCTCAAGATCGCCCAGCGCGAGCTGGGGGAGACGCACGTGGCGGCGGACATCGGCTGCCATGCCTTCGCAACGCTGCCGCCCTTCAACATGGGCAATACCATCCTCGGCTACGGGATGGGCCTGGCCTCGGCGAGCGCGGTGGCGCCCGCCTTCGGGCGGCGCGTGGTGTCCATCCTGGGCGACGGTGGTTTCTGGCACTCGGGCCTCACCGCGGGCGTCGCCAATGCCGTCTTCAACCAGCAGGACTCCATCCTCGTGATCCTGGAGAACGGCTACACCTCCGCCACCGGGCAGCAGGCCAATCCCTCGACGGGGAAAAACCCGCGGGGGCAGGCGGTGCGCATGTCCATCGCGGAGACAGTCAAGAGCCTGGGGGTGTCCTGGCTGCGCGTCGTGAATCCCTATCGCGTGGGCGAGACCCTCAAGACGATCCGCGAGGCCATGACCACGGCGGCCGGCGGGCTCAAGGTCATCATCGCCCGCGCCGAGTGCCAGCTCGAGCGCCAGCGTCGCGTGAAGCCACAGATCGCCGCCCAGCTCAAGGCGGGGGCGCGCGTCGAGGCTCCGCGCTTCGGCGTGGACCCGGACGTCTGCACCGGCGACAAGTCCTGCATGCGGTTCAACGGCTGTCCGTCGCTCACCCTCGGGGAGAGCGGGGACCCCCTGCGCGAGGATCCGGTAGCGCGCGTCGACCAGAGCTGCGTGGGCTGCGGCCTCTGCGGCGAGGTGGCGCATGCCGCCGTGCTCTGCCCGTCCTTCTACGAGGTACGCGTCGTCCACAATCCCCGGCGCTGGGAGCGCGCGGTCGCGCGCTTCCGGGGCCGCGTGATCGGCTGGCTCCAGGCGGCTTGAGCCGGCGTCCGGCATGACGTCGACTACCCGGCGCCCCGTTTCGATCCTCATCGCCGCGCTCGGGGGTCAGGGGGGCGGCGTCCTCACCGACTGGATCGTGGCCGCCGCCGAGCACGCGGGCCTTCCCGCCCAGGCCACATCGATTCCTGGGGTGGCGCAGCGGACGGGCGCCACCACCTACTATCTCGAGGTATATCCGGTCCCGACGGCACCGGGAGCGCCGCGGCCGGTCTTCTCGCTCTATCCCACGCCGGGAGACGTGGACGTCATCATCGCCTCCGAGTTCCTGGAGGCGGGGCGGACGCTCGAGCTGGACTATGCCTCGCCCGACCGGACCACCCTGGTGGCGAGCACCCATCGCCTCTTCGCGATCGGAGAGCGCACCGTGCTCGGCGACGGCGTCTTCCCCGCGGAGCGGCTGCGTGAGGCGGCCCGCGCGCTCACTCGGCGGGCCGTCACCTTCGATGCCCTCGAGGCGGCGAGGGCCGCGGGCTCGGAGGTCAACGCGGTCCTCCTCGGCGCCTTCGCCGCCACCGGCGTGCTGCCGCTTCCCGACTCCGCGTTCGAAGCGGCCATCCGAGAAGGTGTCGCGGTGGAGCGAAATCTCGCCGGATTCAAGGCGGGCCGAGAGATCGCCGCGCTGGACACCGGCCTGGACGGCGCGCGTCCGGCGTCGCGGCCGTGGGTGGAGACCCGCGCCGAGCGTGCGGCGGCGCTGGGCGAGCGCGGCGCCGACTTTCTCGCGCTCTGCGCGCGGGCGGAGGCCGAGTTCGCGCCCGTGCTCCACCCCACCGTCGGCGAGGCTCTGGCCCGCCTCGTGGACTATCAGGACCCGGGCTACGCCGAGCGGGTGCTCGCGCTCGTTCGGGAGATCCGGGCGGTGGACCCTGAGGCGCGGCTCACCGAGCGTTTCGCCCGCCGGCTCGCGATCTGGGCGACGTACGAGGATGCCATCCGCGTGGCCGATCTCAAGACGCGGCGCGCGCGGTTCGAGCGGATCCGCGCCGAGCAGGGCGCCCCCGCGGGCGCCACCGTCGTCGTCACCGACTACCTCAAGCCCGACCTAGACGAGATCTACGGGATCCTGCCCGCTGTCGTCGGCCGGCCCATCGCCCGCTGGGCCGAACGGCGCTGGCCGGAGGAGCGGCCCACCATCGCCCAGCACGTGCGGACCACCACGGTGCTGGGCTTCCTCCGCGTCTGGCTCCTCGGCCGACTCCGATTCCTCCGTCCCCGCTCGCTCCGCGCCGAGCGCGAGTGGGCGCTGATCGAGCGCTGGCGGCGCGCCGTCCTCGACTGTGCCGCGCTCGACACGGAGCTGGCCATCGAGGTGGTGGAGACCGCCGGCATCGTGCGGGGCTACGGCGAGGTGCGGCGGCGGCTCTCCGCCGCTTTCGTGCGCCTCCTCGACGACATCGTCGCCCCGGCGGTCGCCCACGACCGGGCCGCCGGCCAGGGCTACGCGCGCTCGCGACGCATCGTCGCCGAGGCACGCCGGCTGCTCCTCGCGGACGAGCAGGGCGTCGGGGCCGTGATGGCGCTCGTCGGCGGGAGCGCCTGAGCGCGCCATGGGCGACAACGTCACCGTCGAGCGCAAGGGGCCCATCGTCACCGTCACGCTCTCGCGTCCGGATCGGCGGAACTCGCTCAGCGACGAGATGCTCACCGACCTCGTCGCCGCGTTCGGCGCGCTCCGTGACGACGACGCCACCCGCGTGGTCATCGTGACCGGCGCGCCGCCCATCTTCTCGGCGGGCGCGGACGCCCCCTTCAAGAAGGGCATGTCGGACGAGGAGCGGCGGCGGATGTTCACCGCGCGGAAGAGCCAGTTCCGCCGCCTGTTCGAGCGGG
>JBKPDT010000415.1:0-7842 GCA_046728035.1 Candidatus Methylomirabilota bacterium
CTCGAGGAGGCCAAGCGCGCCGTCGACGTCGTCGTCGCCGGCATCGGCGACTGAGGGTCGTGCTCGTCGGGCAGTGTGCTCGACGGAATCCTGTTCGAGAAGAACGGCATCCCCGCCGCATCGATCGTGACCGACGTCTTCCAGGCCACCGGCCGCGCCATGGCTCAGTCCTGGGGGCTGCCCGGCTACAAGTTCCTCGCCATGCCCCATCCCATCGCCAATCTCTCCGAGGCCCAGCTCGATCAGCGGGCGCGCGAGATCGCGCCCGAGGTCGTGCGACTCATCCTCGAGGGCCAGGAGTAGCGGCGCCCTCGCTCGCGTGACGGCCGCCCCCGCTGACTACCGGCCGCCCTGGTGGCTGCGGGGGCGGCATCTGCAGAGCCTCTGGGGACCGCTGCGGAGGCGTCCGCCGCGGCCCGCGCTCCGGCGCGAGCGCTGGGAGATGCCGGACGGCGACTTCCTCGACCTCGACTGGCTGGCGAGCGGCCCCGTCGATTCCCGCGCGCCCTGCGTGGTCGTCCTCCACGGGCTGGAGGGCTCGTCGGACTCGCACTATGCCCTGGGCCTCATGGGGCTCGTGGAGGCCTCGGGCTGGCGCGGCGTCGTCCTCCACTTCCGCTCCTGCAGCGGAGAGCTGAACCGGCTCGGACGCCTCTACCATTCCGGGGAGACCTCCGATCTGGACTGGACGGTGCGGCGGCTCATCGATGCGGCCCCCGGCGCACGCGTGAGCCTGGTCGGCGTCTCCCTCGGCGGCAACGTCGCGCTGAAGTGGCTGGGCGAGCAGGGGGACGGCGTACCGGACGAAATCGCGGCCGCCGTCGCGATCTCGGTGCCCTTCGATCTCGCCGCCTGCGCGGCCGCGCTCGACCGCGGCATGAACCGCCTCCTCTACACCGTCCACTTCCTTCGCACCATGAAGGCCAAGATCCGAGCGAAGTCGGCCCTCTACGCGGAGCGGGTGGACGTGCCGGCGGCCCTGCGCGCGCGCACGTTCCGGCTCTACGACCGGTTGGTGACGGCACCGATCTTCGGCTTCGCCGACGAGGAGGACTACTGGCGCCAGTCGAGCAGCGGACCGTATCTTCCCAAGATCCGCCGGCCCACGCTCCTCATCAGCGCCGTGAACGACCCCTTCGTCCCGACGGAGACCCTGCCGCGGACAGAGGTGGAGCGCTCACCCTGGCTCGAGGCGGCCTTTCCCGCCGAGGGGGGACACGCGGGGTTTCTCGAGGGTGGCGCCGGCCCCTCCTGGGCCGAGCGGCGCGCGGTGGATTTCCTCGCGCGGCATCTCGGGGGAGCCGCGTGATGGATCTGCGCCGGCCGCTCCGGCGGTCGCGGCGGCATCGCATGATCGCGGGCGTCTGCGGCGGCATCGCGGAGTGGCTGGGCTGGGATCCCACGCTCGTGCGGGCGCTCTACGTCCTCGCCTCCGTCGCCTCGGTGGCGTTTCCCGGGATCCTCGTCTACATCATCCTGTGGATCATCGTGCCCGACGCGGGGGAGTGAGCGGAGCCCGCGCGCGCTCGTTCGACAGCCCGAGGGCGCGTCTGCTACGATGCCGTCGTGCTCCGCGACGCCTACGGCCTCGAGCTGACCACCGACTCCCGCGCCGCCGCCGACGCGTATGATCAGGGCGTGCGCGCGCTCCTGGGCTTCGGCGCCGACACGGTGAGGTCGTTCGAGGCCGCGGTGGCCGCCGATCCCGCCTTCGCGCTGGGCCGCGCCGGTCTCGCGGTCACCCGCTATCTGGACGAGCAGATCCGCGAGGGGCGCGCCGAGATGGAGCGGGCGGTGGAAGCGGCGAACGCATCCCCGCTCACGCCGCGCGAGCGCCGGCATGTGGACGCCCTCGCCCTCTGGGTGGGCGGCCGCGGCAACGACGCGATTCCCCTCATCAAGGACATTCTCGGGGAGCATCCGCGCGACATGATGCTCCTGCAGCGGCTCTACTACATCTACTTCTGGCAGGGGCGCTCGGCGGAGATGCTGGAGCTGACGGAGGCGACGCGCGGGGTCTACGAGGGCGATTCCTACATGCTCGGCCTCCACGCCTTCAGCCTGGAGGAGAACGGCCGCTTCGCCGAGGCCATGCCGCTGGCCGAGCGGGCGGTGGCGCTGAATCCCAAGGACGCCTGGGCGGTGCACGCCATCGCGCACGTCTTCTACGAGACGGGCGAGAACGACCGCGGGGTGGAGGCCCTGCCACCGCGAATCCATCCGTGCGACCACCTCGGCTACTTCCGGAACCATCTCCTCTGGCATCTGGCCCTCATGCACCTCGCGGCGGGGCGCTACGACCGCGCGTCGGCGCTGTTCGAGTCGGTGTTCGCGCGCATCCCCATCACGGTGGGCTCGGATCTCCAGGACTCGGTGGCGCTGGCCTGGCGCCTGGACCTCTTCGAGCGGCCCGATCCCGCCCGCTGGCGCCATCTGGGCGCGGCGGCGCTGCGGTGGCTCGACATGCCCCTTCTCCTCTTCCACGACCTCCACGTGGGAATGGCGCTGGCCGCCGCCGGCGACTGGGCCAATGCGGGGATCCAGCTCGAGCGCCTCCGCGCGCGCGGGAAGAAGACCCGCAACGCGACTCTGCCGGAAGTGGTGGTCCCGCTCCTCGGGGGTCTGCACGCCTTCGCGCGGGGCGAGCACGCGGAGGCGGTGTCGCGGATCGCCCCCGTGGAGGCGCGCATCGTCGAGGTGGGGGGCAGCCACGCGCAGCGCGAGATCTTCCACGACACCCTGCTCGTGGCCGCGCTCCGCGCGAAGGACGCCGAGCGGAGCCGCGAGCTCCTCCACCGCCGCCTCGCCAAGCGTCCCAATCCCGGTCACTACTGGAGCCAGCGATGAGTCCGGCGACGAAGAGGCCGGGGCGGACCCGCCGCGCCCGCCGATCCCGTCGCTCCCGTCGTCCCGCCGCCGCGCTCTCGATCCGGCCGGGCACCGCGCGCGACGTGCCGACCATCCTCGCCCTCATCCGCGGACTGGCCGACTACGAGCGGCTCCGCCGCGAGTGCAAGGCGACGGCGGCGGGCGTGCGCCGCCACGGCTTCGGCCGGCGGCCCTACTTCGAGACCATCATCGCCCGGCGCGGTGACCGCCCGGTGGGCTTCGCCCTCTACTTCTTCACGTTCTCCACCTTCCTCGCCAAGCCCACCCTCTACCTCGAGGACCTCTTCGTGCTGCCTGAGGATCGCGGCGGGGGAGCGGGCCGCGCGCTGCTCGCGGCGCTCGCCCGCATCGCGATCCGCCGCGGCTGCGGCCGGCTGGAGTGGGCGGTGCTCGACTGGAACCGGCCGGCCATCGGCTTCTACAATCGGCTCGGCGCGCGGTTCCGGCGCGAGTGGATCCTCACGCGCCTCACCGGCGCGCCCCTCGCGCGACTGGCCCGCAGCGGGTAGCGCCGCGCGGGCGGGAGGGACATGGCCGATCGCTTCGCGACCCGCCTCGCGACGGAGATCCAGGGATGGATCCGCGACGGGTTGCTGTCCTCGGAGCAGGGGACGCGCATCCTCGCCCGGTATCCCGCGGGGGCGGGGTGGCTCTCGCGTCCGGCCGCGCTCTTCGGGTTGATCGGCGGCGGGCTCGTCGCGGCCGGCCTCGCGCTGGTCATCTCCCACAACTGGGAATCGATCCACCGCTGGGCGAAGGTCGGCGGCCTCGTCGTCCTGATGGTCGCCGCCCACCTGGGCGCCCTGCGGCTGCGCGATCACGGCCATGGGCGGCTCGCCGAAGGGCTCTTCGTCGTGGGCGGGAGCCTCCTCTTGCTCGGCATCGGTCTCATCGGCCAGATCTACAACCTCGCCGGTCGACTGTCGGACGCGGTGGGTCTGTGGTGGCTACTCCTCCTGCCCTCCGCCTACGCTCTGCCAAGCCTCGCGCTGGGGGCCCTCGCCTATGCGGGCGTCGTCGGCTGGTTCTTCATGATGCTCGACGATCCCGGCACCGCGCTGGGAAGCGCCCTGCGACTGGTCCCCAACTTCTGGAGCGTGGCGGTGGCGGCGTTCGGGCTCGTCTTGCTCGGGATCGGCATGCTCCATGGCGACGGCCCGTACCGCCGTCTGCGCCAGGCGCTCGAGCAGGCCGGCCTCGCCATGATCTTCTTCGGCTTCCTGTGGTTCGGGACCAAGGCGTTCGGCGGCATCGGCCACGGCGGGTGCCGCTGCGCCTCCGTCGCGATCGCGGGGTGGACCGTTCTCGGCGCGGTCGCGGTCGTCCTCGGCGCCCGCCGGCTCCCGGCGGCCCCGCCGGGGGCGCGGTCCTCGTGCCTCGCCATGCTCCTGGTGCTTCCGCTCTACCTGGGCGGGCTTGAGATCCTGACCGCCACCGGCGCGCCGGCGTTCGCCTGGAACATCCTGCGCTATGCGGGCTGGGGCGTGCTGTTCGGCCTGTCCCTCGGCCTCGTGCTCTTCGGGGCGCGGTGGGACCGGACGTCCTGGATCAACTTGGGGATCATCTCGCTCCTCGTCCAGGCGGTGGTCCGCTACCTGGATCTGTTCGGCACCATGCTGCAGACGAGCGTCCTCTTCTTCTCGGCGGGCGCGCTCGTGCTGATCCTGGGCTGGATCCTCGAGCGGATGCGGCGGAGGATGACCGCGGACGCCGGCGGGCGGGAGGCCGCTTGATGCGCCGCCGACTCTTTCTGAGCCTGGTCGTCCTGCAGACGGTCGTGCTCCTCGGCTGGGCGGCCACGCTCGAGCTGGCCCGTGCGCGCGCCGCGCTCGTGCGGCTCGAGGTCGTGCCGGTGGACCCGCGGGACCTGCTGCGCGGCGACTACGTCGCCCTCCGCTACGCGATCTCCACCCTCAAGGACGCGCAGCTCGTGGGGCGCCGGCCCGAGTGGAGCGACGTGGACCAGACCGTGTACGTCGCGCTGGCGCCGAAGGACGGGGTCCACGTGGTGGCGACGGCGAGCCTCGACCGCCGCGCGCTGACCCTCGGCCCGGGCCAGCTCCTCATCGTGGGGCGGCTGCGGCATGCGGCGGGCTCGCGCGCGTCCAGCGGCCCCCTCGGGGTGGAGTACGGGATCGAGCGGTACTACGTCCCGGAGGGGAAGGGGAATCTCCCTCCGGGACGACAGGAAGCGGAAGTGGCGCTCACCGCCGACGGCCGCGCCTTCCTCGCGCGACTCTTCGTCGACGGCAAGCCGTACCCCTGATCGCGCGGCGCGGGTTCGGCTACGGCAAGAACGAGCGGAGCATCCACGCCATCTTCTCGTGCTTTTCCATGAGGCCGGTGAGGAAGTCGCAGGTGCCGGCGTCTCCGAACTTGTCCTGGGCGGTCTGCAGATCCGCCCGCAGCTCGCGCACCAGGGTCTCGTGGTCGGCGAGGAGATTGGCGAGCATCTGCTTGGCGTCCGGCGTCTTCTTCGGCTCCTCCTTCAGGCGAGCCCGCTCGGTGAACTCCACGAGGGTGCCCAGCGCCCGGCCGCCCAGGCTGCGCGCCCGTTCGGCCACGTCGTCGATGATCTCGTCGAGGGCCTCGTACTGAGCCTCGAAGAACTTGTGAAGGTCGTTGAACTGCATGCCCACCACGTTCCAATGGTAGTTGCGCGTCTTGGTGTAGAGCAGGTACTCGTCGGCGAGAAGGGTGGACAGGATCTCCACCACGCCGCGCCGCATGTCGTCGGCCATCCCGATCTTCGGCTTCATCTGTACAGCCCCCCTTTTTTCTTTGGTCGCGTCCGACCCCTGCTTCGTTTCATCTCGGTTCGGGCCGCCAACATTCTACCCCCCACTCCGGGGCCCGCGCCCGGCTAGCTCTTCGGCGCGGTGGGGGGCGTCGGGGGAGGCGCGGCGCTCGTCCCGCCCCCGCCCAGTAGATCGGCAAGCGCCGTCTGCTCCCGCATCCGGATTTCCAGACGGGGGACCGGGATCTCGATTCCGGCGCCTTTGAGCGCGGCGAGCACGGCCAGGCCCAGCGAGTTCTTCAGGGTCAGCGCGTCCTCGATGCGGGGGGTCCAGGCGTACACCTCGAACATGAGCCCGCTGTCGCCGATCCCGCCGAAGAACACCAGCGGCTCGGGATCACGGAGGACGCCAGGGTGGTTCGCGCAGACCTCGCGCAGGAGGGTGAGGATGCGCTCCGGATCGACGCCGAAGCCCACGCGCAGGTGCAGGTCCACGCGGCGCATGCGATCGGACAGCGTCCAGTTGGTGACCCGCTCGGTGGCGAGGAGCCCGTTGGGGACGATCACGTCGCCCCCTTCGGCGGTGCGGACCATGCTCGCCCGGATGCCGATGGCGCGGACCTCGCCAGAGAACTCGCCCACCTGGATCACGTCGCCGACCTGGATCGAGCGCTCCACGAGGAGAATGAGCCCGGAGACGAAGTTGTTCACCACCGTCTGGAGGCCGAAGCCGATGCCCACCCCGAACGCGCCCACGAGGATGGTCAGCCGGTTGAGGTCCACGCCCATCGCGGCGACGGCGACGACGAAGCCGAGGAGGAGGATGCTGTAGTGGAGCAGCGTCGAGACCATGTTCGGCACGCCGCGCGCGAGGTGCACGCGCGGGTACACGTCTTCCTCGAGGATGAAGCGGATGAGCTTGGAGACGGCGAAGGACAGCCACACCGTGAGAGCGAAGGCCACCACGTCGCCCAGGGAGATCCTGAGATTGCCCCGCGTGACGGTGGCCTCGAGCATGGCATAGAGCACCCGGCGCGCCTGCCAGAGGATCCCGAGGTTGGCGAGCGTTGCGATCACCCAGCCCAGCACGGCCAGCCACCAGAGGATCTGCTCGGCGTGGCGCTGGATGAGGGCGCGGTTCCCCTGAACCAGCCGCAGGTAGGTCAGGGGGCGGATCCTCAGGGCATACGCGAGCAACCCCTGGGCCACGCGGAAGCCCGCCTGGAACACCATGGCGAAGTACCCGACGGAGAGCGCCCCCGACCCCACCAGCCTCCCGAATCGGGTGTAGCCGACGGCGCCGAGCACGAACGCCCCCGTGGTGGCGGCGAGCATGCCGAGCCCGAGCGCGCGCACGATCGCAGAGTTCGGGTCGACGCCGCTTCGCCGGTTCGAGGCGACGATCCAGGCGATGAAGGCGATGGCCACGAGCATCTCGGCGAGGAAGACGAGCTGGTCCAAGAGCGGGACCACCTCGGCGACGTCGTCGAGGCGCTCGAGGACGAAGAAGGCGGTGACCGCGAAGAAGGCCACCCGCAGGGGACGCGGCGCGAGGACGGTATAGATCCGGAGGATGGGGACGACCCCGATCAGGGAGAGCAGGGTGCGCGCCACCCGCGGGAGCGCCCCGTAGAGCCACGGCGTGATGAAGAGCGTCACGAGGAGCGCGACCGCGAACGGATACCGGAGGATGCGCGCGGCGTCCGCGAGGGTGGGATCGTCGGCGACGTCCGCGGGGACTCGGCGATGGAGGAGGAAGAAGGCGACGGACAGCCCGATCCACAGGAGCACGTGGATGAGGATCATCCCCTGGTGCGTCTCCACGACGCGTCGCAGAGCCGCCCGCTCGGCGGCGATCCACTCGCGCGCCCGCGGGGGCACGTCGCGGAGGGAATCCGCGGCGCGCCCGAGCCGCCAGATGGGCAGCCCGTCGCGGGAGAGGAGCGGGCGCTCGCTCCCCGCGCGGACCCGGGCGACGCGCGCGAGCGCGTCCTCGATGGTCTTCATCTCTTGCGAGACGCGGTCCTGGAGGAGGAGCACCCGCGCCCGGCGCTCCCGCACCGCCGCCTCGGAGCCGGTGATCGCGGCGATGGTGGCGTCCACTCGCGCGAGGACGGGGCCGGGTGCGCCCGTGCGGCGCGCCTGCGCGCGCGTGGCCTGCCAGGTCGCGCGGAGCGCGACGAGCTCCGCCAGCTCGCGCTCGGCCTGGGTGGCCT
>JBKPDT010000416.1:0-4951 GCA_046728035.1 Candidatus Methylomirabilota bacterium
CCGGTCGAGTTCTGGTACGGCCTGGGGCAACCGCTGGGCGGGCTCATCGAGAAGATCGTCGCGGACTTCAACGCCTCCCAGACCCAGTACCAGGTCAACCCGAGCTTCAAGGGCTCGTACCCGGAGACCATGGTCGGCGCCATCGCCGCCTTCCGGGCGGGGAATGCGCCGCACATCGTCCAGATGTTCGAGGTGGGCACCGCCACCATGATGGCCGCCCGCGGCGCCATCAAGCCCGTGCACGAGCTGATGCGCGAGACCGGGGTGGCCTTCGACCCCAACGTGTACGTCCCTGCGGTGAAGGGCTACTACAGCCTGCCCGACGGCCGCATGCTGTCAATGCCGTTCAACAGCTCGACGACGATCATGTTCTACAACAAGGACGCCTTCAAGAAGGCGGGCCTCGATCCCGCCAAGCCGCCGCAGACCTGGCCCGATCTCATCGCCGCGGCGAAGAAGATCAAGGCGGCCAACGCGGCCCCCTGCGCCTTCACCACCGCGTGGCCCACCTGGGCGCAGTTCGAGCAGTTCAGCGCCATCCACGACGTGCCTCTCGCCACCAAGGCCAACGGCATGGCGGGACTGGACACCGAGCTCAAGATCAACAGCCCGCTCCACGTCAAGCACGTGCAAGCCCTCATGGACATGCAGAAGGAGGGCACGTTCAAGTACGGCGGCCGGGACGGCGCCGGCGATGCGCTCTTCCCGTCGGGCGAGTGCGCCATGATTCACGCCTCCTCCGGGCTCCGCGCGCGCATCCTGCGCGAGGCGAAGTTCGACTGGGGCGCCGCCATGCTGCCGTACTGGCCGGGGACCCCCAACGCGCCGAAGAACTCCATTATCGGCGGGGCGAGCTTCTGGGTGATGACCTCCCCGACCCGGAAGCCCGAGGAGTACAAGGCGGTGGCCGAGTTCTTCCGCTACATCAGCCAGCCCGAGGTGGTGGCGAAGTGGCATACCGATACCGGGTTCCTCCCCGTCACCATCGCCGGGTACGAGAAGGTCAAGGCCTCCGGCTTCTACCAGCAGAACCCGGGCACGGATATCCCGTATCTCCAGCTCACCCGGACCCAGCCGAGCGAGAACTCGCGCGGCCTGCGCCTGGGCAACATGCCGGAGATCCGCAACATCATCCAGGAGGAGCTCGAGAAGGCCTTCCAGGGCCAGCAGACCGCCCAGCAGGCGCTCGACAGCGCCGTCCAGCGGGGCAACGTCGTCTTGCGGAACTTCGAGCGGGCGAATCGTTCCTAGGCCGAGATGGCCTGAGCACGAGATGGTCACGGGGACGCGCGCCGGGCGCATGGAGACCCCATGCACCGGCGCGTGATCTTCGACGGCAAGCTGCTGCCTTACGTGCTCCTGGCGCCGCAGGTCGCGATCACTCTCGTCTTCTTCTTCTGGCCGGCCGCGCAGGCCGTCTACTACTCCTTCTTCCTGCAAGATGCCTTCGGCCTCCGGCTGATCTTCGTGGGCTTCGAGAACTACCAGCATGTGCTCACCGATCCGCTCTACCTGGCCTCCGCGGGGCGGACGCTCGTGTTCAGCACCGCCGTCACCGGGCTGTCCATGGCGAGCGCCCTCACCCTCGCGGTGATGGCGGACCGGCAGATCCGCGGCGCCGCCGTGTACAAGACGCTGCTCATGTGGCCCTACGCGGTGGCCCCCGCCGTCGCCGCGGTGCTGTGGCTCTTCGTGCTGCATCCCACCATCGGCATCCTCGGGCGGAGCCTCCACGAACTCGGCATCGCGTGGGACTACAAGCTCAACGGGGCCCAGGCCATGGGCCTCGTGATCGTGGCGGCGGCGTGGAAGCAGGTCAGCTACAACTTCCTCTTCTTCCTCGCCGGGCTTCAGGCCATCCAGAAGCCGGTGATCGAGGCCGCCGCCATCGACGGCGCGGGCCCCGCGCGCCGCTTCTGGAGCATCATCTTCCCGCTCCTCTCCCCCACCACGTTCTTCCTGTTGGTCGTCAACCTGGTCTACGCGTTCTTCGACACCTTCGGCACCATTCACGCGCTCACCGCGGGCGGCCCCGGCAAGGCCACCGAGACCCTCATCTACAAGGTCTACGTGGACGGTGTGATCAATCTCGACCTCGGCGGGTCCTCCGCGCAGTCGGTCATCCTCCTCGTCGTGGTGATGGCCCTCACCGCCGTCCAGTTCCGCTATATCGAGCGCCGGGTGCACTACGGATGATCGAGTCCCGCTCGCGGACGGCGTGGCTCCCTCACCTCGTGCTCGCCCTCGGCGTGGCCGTCTTCGCCTTTCCCATCTACATGGCGCTCGTCGGCTCGACGCACGACGCGGGCACCATCGGGCGGGGGAGCCTGCCGCTCTACCCCGGCGGGCTCGCCAAGGAGAACTACGCGCAGGCCTGGTCCGAAGGCAGCGGGCTCCGCGTGAAGGCCCCGCCGGTGTCGCGCATGCTCCTCAACAGCCTGGTCATGGCCCTGGTCATCGCGGTGGGGAAGATCGCGGTGTCGGTGATCTCCGCCTACGCGGTGGTGTTCTTCCACTTCCCCGGGCGCATGTTCTTCTTCTGGATGATCTTCGTGACTCTCATGCTGCCGGTGGAGGTCCGGATCATCCCCACCTTCAAGGTCGTGTCCGACCTGGGCCTGATCAACACCTTCCCCGGTCTTACCGTGCCTCTGATCGCCTCCGCCACCGCCACGTTGCTCTTCCGCCAGTTCTTCATGACCATTCCGGACAACCTCGTCGAGGCCGCCAAGATCGACGGCGCCGGGCCGCTCAGGTTCTTCAAGGACATCCTGATCCCGCTGTCGCGCACCAATCTCGCCGCGCTCTTCGTCATCCTCTTCATCTACGGCTGGAACCAGTACCTCTGGCCGCTCCTCATCACCAGCAGCCGCAGCATGGACACCATCGTGATCGGCATCACCAAGATGATCGGCACCGGCGACGCGCACACGGACTGGAACCTCATCATGGCCACCGCCGTGCTCGCCATGCTTCCCCCGGTGGCGGTGGTGGTCTTCATGCAGCGCTGGTTCGTGAAAGGCCTCGTGGAGAGCGAGAAGTGAGGACGCTGGTGCTGGCCGGGCTCGCGCTCGGCTGCCTCGCCGCCCTCGCCGGGCCCGCCGCCGCCCCGCCCGCCACCAAGGCCGCCCTCGTCGCCGCCCATCGCGGCGGTGCCCTCCTCTGGCCGGAGAACAGCCTCCTCGCCTTCCGCAACGCCGCCGAGACCCTCGGCGCCGACTTCCTCGAGTTCGACGTCCACCTCTCCAAGGACGACGAGGTAGTGGTCATCCACGATCCCACGCTGGACCGCACCACCACGGGCCGTGGGCCGGTTCGCGAGCGCACACTCGCCGAGCTCCGCGCGCTGCGGCTGCGCGACCGCATCGGAGCCGTCACCGACGAGACGGTGCCGGCGCTGGACGACGTCGTGGCCCTCGCGATGCGCACGGGGCGCCAGATGCTGCTCGAGATCAAGGTGAACGAGGGGGGCCGCCCCTATCCGGGCATCGAGGAGAAGGTGTTCGCGGTGCTGGACCGGCACCGCGCCACGCCGGCGACGGTGGTGATGGCCTTCGAGCGGGACACGTGGCGGCGAGTGCGCGCGCTCCGGCCGGACGCGCGCGCGTGCGCGCTCTACTCACGGCGCACCCTCGAGGCCATGGGCTCGACCCTCACGCTCGAGCTGGACCAGGCGCGCCAGGCCGGCGTGGCCTTCCTGGGTCTGCACCAGGGCATGGTCGACGCGGGGACGATCGCGCTCGTCCGGAGCAGGGGCCTGACGCTGGGAGTGTGGACCGTGAACGAGGCGGAGGCCATCCGCCGCTTCATCGACCTCGGCGCGGACGTGGTCATCACCGACCGGCCAGACCTCGCCAAGAGCGCGCTGGGCCGGTGAGGCGGCGATGAGCGCGGCCCGCCGCTTCGTCCTCGCGCTGGACCAGGGCACCACCGGCTCGACCGCGCTCGTGGTGGATCCCGACGGCGCGGTGCGGGCGCGCGGCTACGCCGAGCTGCCTCAGCATTTCCCCCGGCCGGGCTGGGTCGAGCACGACCCCGAGCGGATCTGGTCCACCTTGGAGGATGCCGCCGGCCAGGCGCTTCGCGCCGCCGGGATCGATGGGACCGAGCTCGCCGCCATCGGCATCACCAATCAACGAGAGACCGTGCTGATGTGGGAGCGCGCCTCCGGACGGCCCATCCACCACGCCATCGTCTGGCAATGCCGGCGCACCGCGGAGATGTGCGACCGCATGAAGGCGGACGGGCTCGAGGCCCTGTTCCGGCGAAAGACCGGCCTCGTCCTCGACGCTTACTTCTCGGGGACCAAGATCCGCTGGCTGCTCGACCACGTCAGCGGGGCCCGCGCAAGGGCCGAGCGTGGCGAGCTGGCCTTTGGGACGGTGGACACCTGGCTCCTCTGGAAGCTCACCGGCGGCCGGGTCCACGCCACCGAGCCCTCCAACGCCGCGCGCACGCTCTGCTTCGACATCGAGAAGCTCGCCTGGGACGCCGAGCTGGCCGCCGCGCTCGGCGTGCCGATGGCGCTCCTGCCCGACCTGCGCCCTTCGGCGGGAGTCTTCGGCGAGACGGCGGGTGGCGGCCTGCTCCCCGCGGGCATCCCGATCACCGGGATCGCGGGAGATCAGCAGGCCGCGCTCTTCGGCCAGAACTGCCTCGAGCCGGGCACCGCCAAAAATACGTACGGGACCGGCTGCTTCGTCCTGGTCAATACCGGCGCACAGCCGGTGGCCTCCACCCACGGCCTCCTCACCACGGTGGCCTGGTCGCTCGGCGATCGCGTCACCTATGCGCTCGAGGGCAGCGTGTTCATCGCGGGAGCGGCCATCCAGTGGCTGCGGGATGGGCTCGGCATCATCGCCCAGGCCGCGGAGACACAAGCGCTCGCCGATTCGGTGCCCGATACGGGCGGCGTCTACATGGTGCCCGCCTTCGTCGGGCTCGGGGCGCC
>JBKPDT010000417.1:0-4783 GCA_046728035.1 Candidatus Methylomirabilota bacterium
ATCGAAAGCCGGTAAGCGCCGCCGGCTTCTGGGAGAACCTCTATGCCCAAGGCGAGGACGGCTGGGAGCTGCGGGAGCCCGCGCCGGGACTGGTCGCGTGGCTCGACGGCGGCGGTCGGCTGGGCCCGCCGGGCGCGCGCGTCGCGGTGCCCGGCTGCGGGCGCGGGCATGACGCGCGACTCCTCGCGCGGCACGGCTACCGGGCGGATGGATTCGATTTCGCGGCACCGGCGGTGATCGAGGCGCGGGCACTGGCGGCGCGGGAGGGCGTGGAGGCCAGCTTCGAGCTGCGCGACGTCTTCACGCTCGCCGCGGACCACGGCGAGGCCTTCGACGGCGTCTGGGAGTACACGTGCTTCTGCGCGATCGACCCCGCCCGCCGCGAGGAGTACGTGGACATGCTCCACGCCGTCCTGAGGCCCGGCGGCACCCTGCTCGGCTGCTTCTACCCGCTCCGCGGGGGCACGGACGGGCCGCCCTTCCCCGTCGACCTCGCGGAGGTGGAGCGGCTCCTCGCGCGGGGGTTTCGCATCGTCGAGTCCGCCGCGCCGGCCGTCTCCATCGAGCGCCGGCGTGGGCTCGAGTGGCTGATCCAGGCCGCGCGCGTGTAGCGCCCGTCTAGCGCGCCAGCGCCACGCAGGCCGCGCCCGCCAGGACCACCGCCGCGGCGGCGAGCCGGCGGGCCGGCGCGCGCTCGCCGAGCCAGAGCCAGCCGATCAGGACGGACAGCACGATAGACGACTCGCGCGCCGCCACCACGTAGCCGACCTTGGCGAGGCGGAAGGCGAAGAGCACGAGGAGATAGCTTGTCAGGTTCAGCGTCGAGGCCACGAGGATGGCGCGCCAGTTGACCCGCCACTCGTGGCGCAAGGCGCCGGGCGCCCGGAGCACGGCGGGTGCCAGGAGCACGGTCATCCCCGCACCCAGGATCACGAGGTACGGCAGGGGATGAAGGCGCGTGACCCCCACCTTGTCCACCAGCGAATAGGCGGCGATGGTGAGGCCGGTGAGGATGGCCCAGCCCGTGCCGCGGCCAAAGCTCTTCCCCCTCACCCTGTCCTCTGTCCCGCCGGGGGAGAGCGTTGCGATGCCGCCGATGCCCACGACGACCAGGATCACGCCCACCGCACCGAGCGGAGACGGCCACTCGTCGAGGACGACAAGGCCGACCACCGGCACCAGGGCCACGCCGAGCCCGCGCGCGATCGGGTAGACCAGCGAGAGATCCCCGCCCGAGCCATAGCCGCGCGCGAGCGAGTAGAAGTACACGACGTGGATGAGAGTGGTCGCAATGACGAACGGGACGGCGGCGGCGGGGATGCCCCCCTCGGGCAGGTAGCGCAGGCCGAACGGCCCCAGGGCAACGGTGGCGATGGCCACCGAGGACCAGAGAAAGACGATCTGATCGTGGGCCTTCTTGGCGAGCGCGTTCCACGCGGCGTGGATCGCGGCGGCACAGAGCACGAGGGCGAGCGCGCGGCCGGACATGGGCCCAGTCTAGTGCACGGGGCGCTGGACGGGAGCCACCCCTTCGGTGTACTCTCCTGCCCACGCCGCTCCGCTCCCCCGGGGGGACGCGCGCGTGCCGCCGATTCCCGGACACTCTCTCTTCAGCGCGGAGGAGGACTTACGATGGGCGTCATCTCGCGACGCGAATTCCTCGGCACCACCGGGCTTGCTGTCGCGGGCGGACTCACCGCCGGCACCACGGTGGGACCGTGGGTGCTACGGGCCCACGCACAGGCTCAGACCATCAAGATCGGCATCCTGTACGACCACACCGGGCCCTTCTCCGCCGCCGGCTCGTTGAACTGCTGGCGCGGCGCCAAGATGATCATCGACTACGTCAACGAGAAGGGCGGCGTGGCCGGGAAGTACAAGATCGTCCAGGTGGACGGCGACAGCCAGTCCAAGGCCGAGGTCGCCATCAACGAGGCCGAGCGGCTCCTGAACGTCGAGAAGGTGGACATCCTCGCCGGCGTCTACTCGAGCGCCCACGCGGTGCCGCTCGCCGAGAAGGTGGACAAGCAGAAGCGCTTCCTCTGGATCACCACCGCCATCTCCTCGAAGGTGTTCGATGGGCGGAACCTGCAGTACACCTTCCGACCGCAGGCGACGGGCACGCAGTTCGGCGAGCTGTCGGTCGCCTATATCGCCGACTACAGTCAGGACAAGCTCAAGAAGGCACCGAAGGACCTCCGCCTCGCCATCATCTACGAGGACGGCGCCTACGGGGCGGATGTGGGGCTCGGCAACGAGCTCAAGGCAAAGGACATGGGGCTGAACGTGGTCCTCAAGGAAGGTTATTCCATCAACGCCCCCGATCTCTCGTCCCTCGTGACCAAGCTCCGTTCCGCGCGGCCGGACGTGCTCTTCCACACCGGCTACAACCCGGACATCTCGCTCTTCCTGCGCCAAGCCAAGGAGCAGGGGCTGCGCGTCCGGGCCTACATCGGCCACGGCGCCGGCCACAGCCAGCTCGACAAGCTCAAGGAAGCGTTCGGCAAGGAGGTCGAGTGGTTCCACACCCTCGACCCCATCGCCTCGCAGCTGCTCGACCCCAAGAAGCTCAAGGCCGGAGTGGGAGATCTCACCGCGGAGATGGTCAAGCGCTACAAGGCGCTCTACGACCCCAACGTGGCCACCAACGCCATCGCGCCGCACGTGTCCATGGGCTTCAACAACATGTGGATCCTCCTCACCGACGTGCTGCCGCGGGCCATCCAGAAGCACGGCGGCTTCGGGCCCGACGCCCTCGCCAAGGCCGCGCGGGAGACCGACATCCCCGAGGGCGGCACCATGCAGGGTTACGGCGTGAAGTTCTACCCGGTGGGCCACCGCTTCGCCGGCCAGAACGAGCGCGCGTACCCCGCCGTGTTCCAGATCATCGAGGGCAAGTTCGAGCTGGTCTATCCCAAGGTCGTCGCCACCGCGCAGCCCGTGCTGCCGCTGCCGGCGTCCTCGCCGTTCGCCGCGCGCTGAGGGGAGCCCCTTCGCTCGCCTCGGGGAGCACCCGTCCGGGCGCTCCCTGAGGCGGATCCCTCGCGCGTGCTCACCATCACCGACCTCACCAAGCAGTTCGGCGGCTTCACCGCCCTCAACGCCGTCTCCTTCTCGGTCCGCGAGGGCGAGATCCTCGGCCTCATCGGGCCCAATGGCTCGGGCAAGACCACGCTGTTCAACTGCGTGTCGGGCGCGCTGACGCCCACCGCGGGCTCCATCCGCTTCAAGGACGCCGAGATCAGCGGGCTGACGCCCGACCGCATCTGCCATCGCGGCATCGCCCGCACCTTCCAGATCCCGCGTCCCTTCCGCAAGCTCTCCATCCTCGAGAACGTGGCGGTGGCCGCGCACTACGGCGCGGAGACGCGCACCGGCGAGGCGGAAGCCCGCGCCAAGGCCGCGGAGATCTTACGTCTCGTCGACCTGCCGGCCGCCCCGGACGCTCTCCCCACCCTGCTCGGCGCCGGCGGCCTCAAGAAGCTCGAGCTGGCGCGCGCGCTCGCCACCGGGCCCCGCCTCCTTCTCGCCGACGAGAGCCTCGGCGGGCTCGACCACGCGGAGATGAGCGGGGCCGCCGAGATGTTGCGCCGCATCCGGGGCGAGCTGGGGATCACCATCGTGTGGGTGGAGCACATCATGGCCACCCTGATGCGGGTGGTGGACCGGGTGGTCGTGCTCGACCATGGCGAGAAGATCGCCGAGGGGCTCCCCCACGAGATGGCCAAGGACCCGAAGGTCGTCGAGGCCTACCTCGGCGACACCGCCGCGCTCGCATGAGCATGCTCGAGCTGCGGAAGGTCACCGCGGGGTACGGTCACTTCACCGCGCTCTGGGACGTCGACCTCACGGTGGCGCCCGGGGAGGCGGTGGCGGTGGTGGGCCCCAACGGAGCCGGCAAGACCACCCTCATGCGCGTGATCTCGGGGCTCATCGCGCCGCGCGCGGGCGAGCTCGTCTTCGAGGGGGCCGCCCTCGGCGGCCGGCCCGCGCACGAGATCGTCGCCCACGGCATCGCCCACGTGCCCGAGGGACGTCGGCTCTTCCCCGCGCTCACCGTGGCCGACAACCTCAAGATGGGCGCCTACCTGCCGGCCGCGCGCGCGCGATACACGGAGAGCCTCGAGCGCGTCTACGCCCTCTTCCCCGTCCTGGCGGAGCGCCGCGCCCAGCGCGCGGGCAGCATGTCCGGCGGCGAGCAGCAGATGCTCGCGGTGGGGCGCGCCCTCATGTCGCGGCCGAAGATCATCCTCCTCGACGAGCCGTCCATGGGCCTGGCCCCCGTGATGGTCCTGCGTCTCTTCGACCTCATCCGGCGCGTGCGCGAGGAGGGCTATACCATCCTCGTCGTGGAGCAGAACGTGCGGCAGGTGCTCAAGCTGGTGGACCGCGCCTATCTGCTCGAGGTGGGCCGCATCAAGATGGAGGGCCGCGCCGCCGACCTGTCCGAGCACGACTTCGTGCGAAAAGCATACGTGGGTTTGTGAGGCGCAGCCGAAGGCGAGCCGAACGGATATGGAAATCTTGAGTCGCCGCCAACCGAATCCACCAACCTTGAGTCGCCGCCAACCATGATCGATCCCATCTTCATCGCGGAAGCGGCGGTGAACGGTATCCTCCTCGGCGGCATCCTCGCCCTCCTCGCCCTCGGCCTCAACCTGATCTTCGGCGTCATCGACATCGTCTGGATCGCGTACGTGGACCTCGTCATGCTCTGCATGTACGCGATGTACTTCCTCGTGCAGGTGTACGGCTGGCCGGTGTGGGCGGCGGGGCTGGTCTC
>JBKPDT010000418.1:0-30855 GCA_046728035.1 Candidatus Methylomirabilota bacterium
GGGCGGCTGCCCGCCGGGCCCGGCGCGGCCGCGCTCGCCGAGGGCCTGGGCGCCTTCGCCGCGGGCGACTATGAGGGCGCCATTGCCCTGATCGAGCCCGTGGCGGGCGAGGTGATCCGGCTCGGCGGCAGCCATGCTCAGCGTGACGTCTTCGAGGAAACCCTGATCCAGGCCTACTTGCGGACGGGCCGGGGAGCCAGGGCGGCGGATATCCTGCGCCGCCGACTGGACCGCCGCCCGTCGGTCAGGGACCGCGACTGGCTCGTCCGGGCTGGAGGTGCCGGGGCCGCGTAAACCCTTGTAGTTCCAACCAAAGCCTTGACAGCCCCGAGGCCCTCGGCTACACTCGCGCCACCTCAGCGGGCTGGATGACGCGACGCCCCCGGCGTTTTCACGGTCCGAGGGCTCCGGGGTCCGAATGGAAACACTCTCCAACGGCGTGGATGCATGACGCGCGCGACGGCCGCCGCCGCGATCGACGCCGCCCGCCCGCCGGACTCGCTGGACCCCGCGCTCGACACCTTCCCCAAGCTCGTCGTCGCCAACGCGCGGCGACTCGGCGGCAAGGTCGCCATCCGCGAGAAGAACCTGGGGATCTGGCAGGCCTACACCTGGAGTCAGTACCTCGGGGAGGCGCGCCTGATCGCGCTGGGGCTCGCCGCCCTGGGGTTCGCGCGCGGTGACAAGACCGCCATCGTCGGCGACAATCGCCCGCCGCTCTACTGGGCGATGCTGGCCACCCAGGCCCTCGGCGGCGTCCCCGTGCCGCTGTACCAGGACTCGATCGAGAAGGAGATGCAGTTCATCGTGGACCACGCGGAAGCGCGGTTCGCGGTGGTCGAGGACCAGGAGCAGGTGGACAAGCTCCTCCACGTGCGCGCGGAGTGTCCGCGGCTCGAGTACATCGTCTACGACGATCCCCGCGGCCTCCGGAAGTACAAGGAACCCTGCCTTCTGAGCCTGACCGAGCTGAAGGAGCGCGGCGAGAAGTTCGAGCGGGAGAATCCCGGCTTCTTCGAGCGCGAGATCGCCCAGGGCAGGGCCGACGACCTCGCCATCATCTGCTACACGTCGGGGACGACGGGGCAGCCCAAGGGCACCATGCTCACTCACCGAAGTCTCATCGTCACCGCGCGGAACGCGGTGGCCTTCGAGGGGCTCCGCGCGGACGACGAGGTGGTCGCCTACCTGCCGATGGCCTGGGTGGGCGACCACATGTTCTCCTTCGGCCAGTCCGTGGTCTGCGGCTTCGCCACCAATTGTCCGGAGAGCGCGGCCACCGTGCTCCACGACCTCAGGGAGATCGGGCCGACCTACTTCTTCGCGCCTCCGCGCATCTGGGAAAACATCCTCACCTCGGTGATGATCCGGGTGGACGACGCCTGGGCGCCCAAGCGCCTGATGGTGCGGTTCTTCCTGGAGGTCGCCCGCCGCGTGGAGCGCACCCGGCTCGCCCACCGTCGGCCGGGGCTCGGCGATCGGCTCCTCTACGCGCTGGGCCGCGTCCTCGTCTACGGGCCCCTCCGTGACAACCTCGGGATGCGGCGGATCCGCGTGGCCTACACTGCGGGCGAGGCCATCGGCCCCGAGCTCTTCGAGTTCTACCGCTCGCTCGGCGTCAACGTGAAGCAGCTCTACGGGATGACGGAGTCGAGCGCGCTCATCTGCATCCAGAAGGACGGCGATGTGAAGCTCGACACGGTGGGCACGCCCCTGCCGGGGGTGGAGATCAGGATCGCCGAGACGGGCGAGGTCGTCTTCCGGAGTCCCGGCGTCTTCCGCGGCTACTACAAGAACCCCGAGGCCACGCGTCAGACCCTCGAGGAGGGCTGGGTGCATACCGGCGACGCGGGCGTCCTGGACCGCGACGGCCACCTCAAGATCATCGACCGCGCCCGCGACGTGGGCCGCCTCTCGGGGGGCACGCTCTTCGCGCCGAAATACCTCGAGAACAAGCTCAAGTTCTCGCCCTTCATCAAGGAGGCGGTGTGCGTGGGCGACGGTCGGCCCTTCGTGGTCGCCCTGCTCAACATCGACCTCGCCTCGGTGGGGAACTGGGCGGAGCGCCGGGGCATCGCCTACACCTCCTACGCCGATCTCGCCCAGAAGCCCGAGATCTACGGCCTCATCCGCGACGCGGTGAACCGGGTGAACGCGAGCCTCGCCGAGGACGGCGAGCTGGCGGGCGCCCAGATCCGGAAGTTTCTCCTCCTCCACAAGGAGCTGGACGCGGACGACCAGGAGATCACCCGCACGCGCAAGGTCCGGCGCGGCTTCATCGGCCAGAAATACGCGGCCCTCATCGAGGGGCTCTACTCCGGCGCGGATCACGTCAACGTGGAGGCCCAGGTCACCTACGAGGATGGCCGGGTCGGCCTCGTGCGGGCGGATGTCCGCATCGCCGAGGCCGAGGTGGCGGGGGCGGGGACCGGCCGGTGAGAGAGCCCGCGGGCCGGCCGCCGCTCCTCGAGGTGGACGGAATCAGCGTGCGCTTCGGCGCGGTGCAGGCACTGGATGGGGTGAGCCTGTCCATCGGGCGCGGCGAGGTCGGCGCCATCATCGGCCCCAACGGCGCCGGCAAGACCACCCTGCTCAACGTGATCAGCGGGTTCTACCATCCCTACCAGGGCCATATCCGCTTCGAGGGGAAGGACCGGACCCACCTGAAGCCCTACGACGTGGCCGCGCTGGGCATCGCGCGAACGTTCCAGAACGTCGCCCTGTTCAAGGGCATGAGCGTGCTCGACAACATCATGACGGGGCGCCTTCTCAAGATGCGGGGCTCCTTCCTGCTGGAAGCGCTCTACTGGGGCCCCGCGCAGCGCCAGGAGCTGGAGCACCGCGCCTTCGTGGAGCGCATCATCGACTTCCTGGAGATCCAGGCCATCCGGAAGACGCCGGCGGGCCAGCTGCCCTACGGGCTCCAGAAGCGGGTGGAGCTGGCCCGCGCGCTCGCCGCCGAGCCCACCCTCCTCCTCCTCGACGAGCCCATGGCCGGCATGAACGTCGAGGAGAAGGAGGACATGTGCCGGTTCGTGCTGGGGGTCAACGACGAGTTCGGCACCACCATCGCTCTCATCGAGCACGACATGAGCGTGGTGATGGATATCTCCGACCACGTGGTCGCGCTCGACTACGGGCGGAAGATCGCCGACGGAACGCCCGACCAGGTGCGCTCGGATCCCGCCGTCATCGATGCCTACCTGGGCGTGGCCCATGCTTAGCATCCTCCACGCCGTCTTCGTCGCGCCCTTCGTCGACATGGCGACCGCGCCGACCTTCCTCGCCGAGGTCCTGATCGGCGGGATCGCCGCCGGGCTCATGTATTCCCTGGTCGCGCTGGGCTTCGTTCTGATCTTCAAGGCCTCCGGTGTCTTCAACTTCGCCCAGGGGGTCATGGTGCTCTTCGCGGCACTGACCCTGGTGGGGCTCATGGAGAAGGGCCTCCACGTGGCGCTGGCCCTCCTCGCGACGGTGGCGGTGATGATCGCGCTCGCCTTCGGCATCGAGCGGGTGGTCTTGCGGCCCCTCGTCAACCAGGCGCCGATCATCCTCTTCATGGCCACCATCGGGCTGAACTTCTTCCTCGAGGGCCTGGGCGAGATGCTGTGGGGCGCCAATGTGAAGAAGCTCGACGTCGGCGTCCCCGACGAGTCGGTGAAGGTCGCGGGCATCCTCATCAACAAGCTGGAGATGTCGGCGGCGGCCACCGCAGCGGTGCTGGTGGCGGTGCTCGCGGTGTTCTTCCAGCGCACGCGGATCGGGCGCGCCCTGCGCGCGGTGGCTGACGACCACGAGGCGGCCCTGTCCATCGGCATCCCGCTCCGGACCATCTGGGTGGTGGTGTGGGCGGTGGCGGGGCTGGTGGCCATCGCCACCGGCATCATGTGGGGCGCCAAGAGCGGGGTGCAGTTCAGCCTCTCCCTGATCGCGCTGAAGGCGCTCCCCGTGCTGATCCTGGGGGGCTTCACCTCGGTGCCGGGGGCCATCGTGGGCGGGCTCATCATCGGCACCGGCGAGAAGCTCGGCGAGGTCTACTGGGGGCCGCTGGTGGGCGGCGCCATCGAGAACTGGTTCGCCTACGTGCTGGCCCTGGTCTTCCTCGTGTTCCGGCCGCAGGGCCTGTTCGGCGAGCGGATCATAGAGCGGGTGTAGGGCGAGGCGCAGCCGAAGGCGAGACGAGCGAAATCTGAAAATGGTTGCGCGAGCGGAGCGAGCGACGTGATCTACCGCGAGGCCGGGCAGTTCAAGACGACATACGCGAGCGACCAGGCGATCTTCCCCGTCGTCCAGGACCGCTGGGTGGTCGGGGCCCTGCTCGTCGCCGCCTTCCTCGTGCCCACCACGCTCGCCAGCGACTACTGGCTGCAGGCGATCCTCATCCCATTCCTGATCTACGCGCTCGCCACGCTGGGGCTGAACATCCTGACCGGCTACGCGGGACAGCTCTCGCTCGGCACCGGCGGCTTCATGGCGGTGGGCGGATACGCCGCGTTCAAGCTCACCAGCGTCTTCCCCGGCGTCAACATCGTGGTCGTCTTCCTCGTCGCCGGGCTCTTCGCCGCCGCCGTCGGCCTCGCCTTCGGCATTCCGAGCCTGCGGATCAAGGGCTTCTACCTCGCGGTGGCCACGCTCGCGTCGCAGTTCTTCCTCATCTGGCTCTTCAACAAGGTCGCCTGGTTCTCCAACTACGCGCCCTCCGGCACCATCACCGCGCCGCCCCGCACGTTCCTCGGCGTGATGGTGACCGGCCCCACCGCCTCCGCGGGGGCGCGCTACGTGGTGGCCCTCGGCCTCGCCGTGCTCTTCGCGCTTCTCGCCAAGAACCTCGTGCGGGGCCGGGTGGGGCGCTCGTGGATGGCCATCCGCGACCGCGACATCGCCGCCGAGATCATCGGCGTGCGGCCCCTGCGCACCAAGCTCCTCGCCTTCGGGATCTCGTCGTTCTACTGCGGCGTCGCGGGCGCGGAGTACGTCTTCCTCTACCTCGGCAGCGCGGAGACGCTGGCCTTCGACATCAATCTGTCCTTCCTCGTGCTGTTTATGGTCATCATCGGTGGGCTGGGGAGCATCCTGGGCTCTTTCCTCGGCGCCGCCTTCATCGTGATGGTGCCCGTCTTCCTGACCAACGCACCGCACACGCTGGGGATTTACCTGCCGGTGGCGCTCATGAAGCAGATCGAGCTGATGATCTTCGGCGGCCTCATCCTCTTCTTCCTGATCGTGGAGCCGCACGGGCTCGCGCGGCTCTGGCAGATCACCAAGGAGAAGCTTCGCCTATGGCCGTTTCCTCACTAACCCGGAGGGTCCCATGAAGCCGAGAACCTGGATCGTCGTCCTCATCGCTCTTGCCCTCGCCGTGGGGCCGCTCGCCCACGCCGCGCTCGCCCAGGGCGGGAGCATCTTCATCCCGCTCCTCGTCTACCGCACCGGCCCCTACGCGCCGAGCGGGATCCCCATCGCGAACGGATTCGTCGACTACTTCACGCTCGTCAACGAGCGGGACGGTGGGATCAACGGGGTCAAGATCGCGTGGGAGGAGTGCGAGACCCAGTACGACACCAAGCAGGGGGTGGAGTGCTACGAGCGCCTGAAGTCGAAGAACCCCGTGCTCGTGAACCCGTACTCGACGGGCATCACGTACCAGCTCGTCCCCAAGGCCCCCGTGGACAAGGTCGTGGTGTTCTCCATGGGCTACGGCATGACCGCCGCCGCCGACGGCCGCTGGTTCCCGTGGGTGTTCGGCTTCCCCACCACGTACTGGAGCCAGGCCTCCGCGGTCGTGCGCTACATCGGTCAGCAGGAAGGCGGGCTCGACAAGCTGAAGGGGAAGAAGATCGCCCACATCTTCCACAACAGCCCGTACGGCAAGGAGGCCAACCCCACCCTCGAGGAGCTGGCGCGGAAGCACGGCTTCGAGCTGACGCAGCTCGCGGTGGACCATCCCGGCCAGGAGCAGAAGTCGACGTGGCTCCAGGTCCGGCGCCTCAACCCGGACTGGATCTTCATGTCCGGCTGGGGCGTCATGAACCAGGTCGCGGTGAAGGAGGCGGCGGCCATCAACTTCAAGATGGACCGCCTCATCGGCAACTGGTGGTCGGCCAACGACTCCGACGTCGTGCCCGCGGGCGATGGCGCCAAGGGCTACAAGGGCGCCACCTTCCACGCGCCGGGAACCAACTTCAAGGTCCACGCCGAGATCGTCAAGCACGTCTACGACAAGGGGAAGGGCGCGGGCAGGAAGGAGGCGATGGGCGAGCCGCTCTACAACCGCGGCCTCGTCAACGCCATGTACTCGGCCGAGGCCATCCGCACCGCCATGGGCAAGCACGGCAACAAGGTGCTCACCGGCGAGGAGGTGCGCTGGGGCTTCGAGAACCTCAACCTCACCGACCAGCGCCTGGACCAGCTCGGAATGAAGGGCTTCACCCACGCCGTCAAGGTGACGTGCGAGGACCACGAGGGGAACGGTCCCGTGCTCATCCAGCAGTGGGACGGCAAGAAGTGGACCCTCGTGTCCGAGTGGGTGGCGCCGATGCGGGACGTGGTCCGTCCCAAGCTGGAGGAGGCTGCGATCGTCGAGGCCAAGAAGTTGAACTACACCGTCCGCGACTGTGCGAAGGAGAAGTAGGACGGCGCGATGAGCGTCGCCCGGCCCCGTCCCGAGGCCGCCACCCCACTGGTGGCGGTCAACAACGTCGAGGTGATCTACGATCACGTGATCCTCGTGTTGAAAGGGGTCTCGCTGGAGGTCCCCGAGGGGGGCATCGTCGCCCTCCTCGGGGCCAACGGCGCCGGGAAGAGCACCACTCTGAAGGCGATCTCCGGGCTGCTGCGCACCGAGCGCGGGGAGGTCACCAAGGGGAGCATCGAGCTTCTCGGCGCGCCGGTCCACCACCTCGATCCCTCGGAAGTCGTCCGGCGAGGCATCGTCCAGGTGATGGAGGGCCGCCACGTGTTCGAGCACCTGAGCGTCGAGGAGAACCTCCTCACCGGCGCCTACACGCGGGGGAGCGGGCGGGCGGTGAAGGAGGACCTCGAGCGCGTGTACGGGTACTTCCCCCGGCTGGTGGAACGGCGGAGCGTCAGCGCCGGTTACATCTCCGGGGGCGAGCAGCAGATGCTGGCGATCGGTCGCGCCCTCATGGCGCATCCCCGCGTGATGCTCCTCGACGAGCCGTCCATGGGGCTGGCGCCGATGCTGGTGGCGGAGATCTACGAGATCGTCGCGCGGCTGAACCGCGAGGAGCGACTCGCGGTGCTGCTCGCCGAGCAGAACGCGGCGATGGCCCTCCGGGTCGCGCAGTACGCCTACGTCATGGAAAACGGGCGGGTCGTGCTGGACGGCGACCGCCGTACCATCAGCGAGAACGAGGACATCAAGGAGTTCTACTTGGGACTCTCCGGTGTCGGCCAGCGACGAAGCTATCGGGACGTGAAGTCCTACCGGCGTCGCAAGCGGTGGCTCTCGTGAGCGCCCAGCTCGAGGTCCGCGACGTCTCGAAGTCCTTCGGCGGCGTGCAGGCGGTCACCACGGTGAGCCTCGACGTCCAGCAGGGCGAGCTCCTCTCGGTGATCGGTCCCAACGGAGCGGGGAAGACCTCGCTCCTCAACATGATCAGCGGGTTCTACCACCCCGACGCGGGCCGCATCGTGCTCGAAGGGGCCGACGTCACCGACCTCGCCCCGAGCCGTATCGCCGAGCGCGGGGTCGCGCGGACCTTCCAGAACATCGCGCTCTTCCGCGGCATGACCGTGCTGGACAACCTCATGCTGGGTCGGCACGTGCACATGCGCTCCGGCGTGCTCGCGTCCGTCCTCTACTGGGGCTTCGCCCAGAAGGAAGAGGTCGCCCATCGGCGCGCCGTCGAGGACATCATCGACTTCCTGAAGATCCAGGACTTGCGCCGGCGCCCCACCGGCTCGCTCCCGTACGGGCTCCAGAAGCGGGTGGAGCTCGGCCGGGCCCTCTCGCTCCAGCCCAAGGTGCTGCTCCTGGACGAGCCCATGGGCGGGATGAACCAGGAGGAGAAGGAGGACATGGCACGCTTCATCCTCGACGTCAACGAGGAGTGGGGGGTGACGGTGATCCTCATCGAGCACGACATGGGCGTGGTCATGGACATCTCGGACCGCGTGGCCGTGCTCGACATGGGGCAGAAGATCGCCGACGGCACGCCGGACGAGGTGCGTGCGAACCCACGCGTCATCAAGGCCTACCTCGGCGAGACCAAGGCACCGCGCAACGGAGGGCGCTGACATGGCCGACATCCTATCCACGCTGCCGCGCCTCATGCAGCGCAATGCCCGCGAGCTCGCCGACCGTCCGGCGCTCCGAGAGAAGGACCGCGGCATCTGGCAGACGTACTCCTGGCGCGAGTACCACGACCAGGTGCAGGACTTCGCCCTCGGCCTGGCATCCCTCGGCTTCACCCGCGGCGAGGCGCTCAGCGTGATCGGCGACAATCGGCCCCGCCTCTACTGGGCGCAGATGGCCGCCATGTGCCTCGGCGGGCGCTCCGTGCCCGTCTACCAGGACGCCATCGCCAAGGAGCTGGCCTTCGTCCTCGATCACGCCGAGGTCACGGTGGTGGTGGCCGAGGACCAGGAGCAGGTGGACAAGATCCTCGCCCTCAAGGACCAGCTGCCGAAGCTCCGGCTCATGGTCTACGACGACCCGCGCGGGATGGTCCACTACAAGGCGGACTGGGTGAAGTCGTTCGAGGAGGTGCAGGCCCTGGGGCGAGAGCGCGTGGCCCGCGAGCCCGCGGCCTTCGCGGCCGAGGTGGAGCGCGGCCGGCCGGAGGACGTGGCCCTGATCTGCTACACCTCGGGCACCACCGGCAACCCCAAGGGCGCCATGCTCACCCACGAGAACGTGATCGCCGT
This sequence comes from Candidatus Methylomirabilota bacterium, assembly GCA_046728035.1. Classification (GTDB taxonomy): domain Bacteria; phylum Methylomirabilota; class Methylomirabilia; order Rokubacteriales; family CSP1-6; genus DASRWT01. Next base: position 8,890 of record JBKPDT010000418.1, read on the forward strand.
CTCGCGCTCGTTCGTGAGCGTGGAGAAGATCGTCGCCTCCGACGACTATCTCGCCTATCTCCCCATGGCCTGGGTAGGGGACGCCCTCTACAGCATGGTGCTGAGCCTGGTGGTGGGGTTCTGCATGAACTGCCCGGAGAGCCCCGAGACGGTACAGCGCGACCTCCGCGAGCTCGGCCCCACCGCCCTCCTCGCGCCGCCGCGCATCTGGGAGAACATGCTCACGGGGGTGCAGGTCCGCGCCGCCGACGCCACCCCGCTCAAGCGCTGGGTCTTCGGCTATTTCCGCCGCGCCGCGGAGGCGGCGGAGATCCTTCGGGCCGAGGGCAAGCGCCTGCCGCTCGGGCTCCGGCTCAAGCACGCGCTCGGCGAGTTCTTCGTCTACCGGCCGGTACGCGATCAGCTCGGCCTCCTGCGCTCCCGGTGGTGTCTCACCGGCGGCGCCCCGCTCGGGCCGGACACCTTCCGGTTCTTCCGCTCCATCGGCGTGAACCTCAAGCAGATCTACGGCTCCACGGAGATCACCGGGCTCGCCTCCCTGCAGCCGGACGGCGAGGCCGATCCCAACACCGCCGGTCGGCCCTGCCCGGGGATCGACGTCCGCATCGGCGAGCGGGGCGAGGTGCTGGTCAAGAGCCCGGGAATCTTCAAGGGCTACTTCAAGGCGGAGGAGGCCACGCGCGAGGTCATCGACCGGGAGGGCTGGTTCCACACCGGCGACGCCGGGTTCATCGATCCGCGCGGGCACCTCGTCATCATCGACCGCGCCAAGGACGTCGGCGCCATGCAGGACGGGACTCCCTTCGCCCCCCAGTTCATCGAGAACAAGCTCAAGTACAGCCCGTACGTCCGCGAGGCGGTGTGCTTCGGCAACGAGCGGCCCTTCGTGGTGGCCATGGTCGCCATCGACATGAACACGGTGGGAAGCTGGGCGGAGCGGCAGGGTATCCCCTACACGAGCTACATGGACCTCGCCCAGAAGGCGGAGGTCCGGAGCCTGCTCGTGGAGGAGATCGCCAAGGCCAACGCGACGCTACCGGAGTCCACCCGCATCCGCCGCCTGCTCCTCCTCACCAAGGATCTCGAGGCCGACGACGCCGAGATGACCCGGACCCGGAAGGTCCGGCGGCGGTTCGTGGCCGAGAAGTACGCGCCGGTGATCGAGGCCTTCTACGGCGGCGCCGGCGAGGTGGAGCTGTCGACGAGCATTACCTACGAGGACGGGCGCCAGGCCGTCGTCCGATCACGCGTGCGCATCGAGGACGTGGAGCGAGAGGCCGCCCATGTCTGACGCGCTCGGCTTCTTCTTCCTGCTAATGTCCAACGGCGTGATGATCGGCCTGATGTACTCGCTGATCGCGCTGGGCTTCGTCCTCGTCTACAAGGCCACCGACGCGGTGAACTTCGCCCAGGGCGAGTTCGTGATGATCGCGGCCCTCGCCGTCGCTCTCAGCATGCTCGCCGCGGGCGCGCCCCTCTGGATCGCCATCCTCGTCGGGATCGTGGGGATGATCGGGTTCGGCTTCGCGCTCGAGCGCGTCGTCCTCCGGAAGCTCATCGGGCGCCCGGTGATCGCGGTGGTGATGGCCACCATCGGCCTGGCCTCCATCCTCCGCGGGGTCGGGCCGACCTTCTTCGGGGCGGGCACCAAGAACCTGCCGCTGCCGATCAGCGACGAGCCCTTCGTACTCGGGCCGCTCTTCATCCCGCCCATCCAGGTGCTCGGGGCCGTGGTGAGCGTGGTCTTCATCGGCGCCTTCGGCTGGTTCTTCCTGAAATCGCGCAAGGGCATCGCGATGCGCGCGGTCGCCGACAACCAGCAGGTGGCCATGGCCATGGGCATCAACGTCCAGCGCTATTTCGGCCTAGCCTGGGCGATGACCGGGATCGTCTCCGCGCTGGGCGGCATCATCTGGGGCAACATGCTGGGCGTCGACGTGAACCTCTCGCTTGTCGGGTTCAAGGTGTTCCCGGTGGTGATCCTCGGGGGGCTCGACTCCATCCCCGGGGCCATTATCGGGGGGCTTATCGTGGGCCTCGTCGAGAACGTGGCCGCCGGGTATGTGGACCCGTACGTGGGCGGCGGCACCAAGGACTTCGCCCCGTACGTGCTGATGATCCTCGCGCTCATGATCCGGCCCTACGGCATCTTCGGCAAGCGCATCATCGAGAGGATCTAGCGTGATCCAGCGCGAGTGCGGCGTTCTCAAGACCAGCTACGAGGCGGACATGGCGCTGTACCCGCTGCCCATCGCCCGCTGGACGGTGGGGGCCCTCGCGGTGCTCTTCTTCGTCGTCCTCCCCCTGACCCTCCACGAGTACTACCTGTCGATCGGCAACCTCGTCTGGATCGCGGTGATCGGCGCGCTGGGACTCAATATCCTCGTGGGCTATACCGGGCAGGTCTCGATCGGCCACGGGGCCTTCATGTCGGTGGGCGCCTACACCGCCGCCAACCTGGCCACCCGGCTGGACTCGCCCTGGCCGGTGAACATCGTCGCGGGCGGGCTCATGGCGGCGGCGGTGGGGGCGGTGGTGGGCATCCCCTCCCTGCGCATCAAGGGCCTTTACCTCGCCATCGCCACCCTCGCCGGCCAGCTCATCATCGAGTGGATCATCAACCACGTGACCTTCATCAGCGGGGGTGTGCAGGCTTCCATCGAGGTGCCGCGGCCGCAACTGGGCACCATCCCGCTCTCGAGCCAGCGGCAGATGTACTTCTTCCTCCTCGCGTTTGTGGTGCTCGCCATCGTCGCCACCCTCAACCTCGTGCGCAGCCGGGTGGGGCGCGCGTTCATCGCCATCCGCGACCAGGACATCGCCGCCGAGATCATCGGCATCGACATCTTCCGCTACAAGGTCCTCGCCTTCGCGATCTCCTCGTTCTATGCCGGCGTGACCGGCGTGCTCTACACCTACTTCCTCGGCATCGCCAACTACGAGCAGTTCCAGATCAACGTCTCCATCGACTACCTCGCCATGATCATCGTGGGGGGGCTCGGCTCGGTCCTGGGCTCGGTGCTCGGGGCCATGTTCGTCACCCTGCTCCCCATCGTCATCCGCCTCGGCATGGAGGCCTTCGGGGGCGTCTTCCTCGAGCCCCAGACGGTGCTGAACCTCATCCCCAACCTCCGTCTCATGATGTTCGGCGCCCTCATCATCTTCTTCCTCGTCGTGGAGCCAGAGGGCCTGAACCGACTCTGGCGGAACATCCGGAACTACTTCCGGATCTGGCCATTCGCGTACTGAGGTACGCGATGAAAGGAGAACCAATCATGCGACTTCGCTCGATCGTGCTCATCGCGGTCTTCGTCGGCCTGGCGGGCGTGCTCGGAGGGGCGTCCCCGGCGGCGGCGAGCCACGAAATCGTCATTGGGCTACAGTGCGACCGGACGGGAGCGACCCAGATCGTGGGGACGGTGCTCTGCCCGGGCTTCCACGACTACATCGCCCTCGTGAACAGCAAGGGCGGGGTGGGAGGCCATAAGATCAAGGCGCTCGAGATCGACCACGAGTACAAGGTGCCGCCCGCGGTGGAGTCCTACGAGCGCCACAAGAAGGAGGGCGCGGTGACCATGGCGGTGTACGGCACGCCGCACATCTACGCCCTCGCCGCCAAGCTGACCGAGGACCGGATCCCCGGCACCTCGCCCGGCTTCGGCAGCGCCGCCGCCGCCGACGGCATCCGCTACCCCTACATCTTCCCCATCGCCGCCACGTACTGGTCGCAGGGCACCGCGGCGGTGGACTTCGCGAAGAAGCAGCTCGGCGGCAGCCTCAAGGGCAAGAAGATCGCGTTCATCTTCTACGACAATCCGGCCGGACGGGAGCCCATCGAGGTGCTCCAGGACCTCGCGGCGCGGGAAGGCTTCGAGATGAAGATGTTCGCGGTCCCGCCCCCCGGGGTGGAGATGGGTGCTCAGGTGCTCGACATCGCCCAGCGCTTCCGGGCCGATTTCGTGATCGGGCATCTCTTCGGCGGGGCCCCCTCGGTGTCCATCAAGGAGTTCAAGCGGGTGGGCTATCCGCTTCGCAAGATCGTGTCGTTCGTGTGGGGCTCGGCCGAGGCCAATATCGAGGCGGCGGGGGGCTTCGCCGCCGCCGAAGGGTACTACACCATGCAGTTCGCTGGCGTCGGGTCGGACTACCCCGTCCTGAACGAGATCCGCGAAATGTACAAGAAGCAGGGGAAGCCGGCGCCGAAGGAGATGGCGTCCACCGTCTACTACAACCGGGGCGTGCTCATCGCGGCGCTCCACGTCGAGGCCATCCGCCACGCGGTGGCGGCGAAGCCCGACGGGAAGATCACCGGCGTCGATACCAAGGCCGGCTTCGAGAAGATCTCCAACTTCACCCTGGGCGGGCTGGTGCCGCCGCTGAAGGTCACGCCGACCGATCACGAGGGCGGCGGGCTCGTGCAGATCTGGCAGGTGAAGGGCGGCAAGTTCGAGAAGGTCACGGACTGGTACTCGGCGTACCCGGACGTGGTGGCCAAGCATATCAAGGCCGCGGGCCCGAAGTAGCCGCGCGGAGAACGGAGATGCGCCGGAGGGGGCGCCGCGCCTCCTCCGGCGCGACATCGCGATGCTGAGCCTCAACAACGTCGAGGTCATCTACGACAACGTCATCCTCGTCCTCAAGGGGGTGTCCATCGCCTGCGAGGAAGGGCGCATCACCACGCTGCTCGGAGCCAACGGGGCGGGAAAGACGACGACCCTCAAGGCGATCTCGGGCGTGCTGCACACCGAACGGGGCGAGGTGACCAAGGGCTCGGTCGAGCTCAGTGGCCTGCGCATCGACCGCCTCGCGCCCTACGAGGTCGTCCAGCGCGGCGTGGTGCAGGTCTTCGAGGGGCGCCGCGTATTCGAGCACCTCACCACCGAGGAGAACCTCGTGGCGGGCGCCCACACCCAGCGCGACCGCGCCAAGGTCGCCGCGGGGATCGAGCGCGTCTACCAGTACTTCCCGCGGCTCAAAGAGCGACGCCACGTCCAGTCCGGGTACCTCTCGGGCGGCGAGCAGCAGATGCTGGTGATCGGCCGGGCCCTGATGTCCACGCCCAAGGTCATGCTCCTCGACGAGCCCTCGCTCGGGCTGGCGCCCATGCTCGTCGAGGAGATCTTCGCCATCGTCCAGCGCCTCAACCAGCAGGAGAAGCTCACCGTGCTCCTCGTCGAGCAGAACGCCACCATGGCGCTCCGCATCGCCGACCACGGCTACGTCTTGGAGAACGGCCGCATCGTGCTGGAAGGGGCGGGCGACTCGCTCCGCGAGAACGCCGACATCAAGGAGTTCTACCTCGGCCTCACCGAGGTGGGCGCGCGCAAGTCCTACCGGGACGTCAAGCACTACAAGCGTCGCAAGCGCTGGCTGAGCTGAGCCATGTCCGCGCAGGGCATGACCGTCTACGACGTCCTCACCCGCGGCGCCGCCGTGGGCGGCGACGCCCCGGCCTTCTTCCAGGGCGAGACGGAGGTGTCGTTCCGCGCCTTCCGACGCCGGGTGGACGCGCTCGCGAGCGGACTCCATGGCCTCGGGCTCGGGAAGGGCGACCGCATCTGCGTGCTCGCCCAGAACGATCTGGCCTATCTGGACCTCTACGGCGCCTGCGCGCGGCAGGGGATCGTCGCCTATCCCATCAACTGGCGGCTGACCGGCGAGGAGGTGGAGCGCGTCCTCGAGCGCGCGGCGCCGCGGATGATGGTGGCGGACGGGTCGACCCTGGGCATCGTCGGCGCATGGCCGAGCGAGAAGAAGGTGGTGCCTTACTGGTACCAGCTCGGGTCCACTGCGGCGCCCGGCTTCACGCCCCTGGCCGCGCTGTACCGCGATGACACCCCGCCGGCGCCCGCCGAGGTCGCCGCCGACGACGTCTTCGCGGTGATCTCCACCGCGGCGGTGGACGTGATCCCGCGCGGGGCCGCCCTCACCCACGCCAACGTGGTCGCGGCCAACCTCACCATCGCGGCGTGCACGGGCCTGGGCGCGGCGGACCGGTATCTCGCCGCGCTCCCGCTGTTCCACATCACCGCGCTGGGCTGGACCCTGGCCACCTTCCACGCGGGTGGCGCGAGCGTGGTGGTGCCACGCTACGACGCCGAGGAGGCGGTGCGGCTCATCGACCGCCACCGCATCACCTACCTCTCCGATTTCCCGCCCGTGCTGAGCACTCTCCTCGACGCTGCCGAGAAGGCGGGGAGCCGCCTCGCGAGCCTGCATCACGTATCCGGTCTCGACGCGCCCCAGACCATCCAGCGCCTGCACGAGACCACCGGGGCGAAATTCTGGACCGGCTTCGGCCAGTCCGAGACGACCGGCTTCGTCTCGATCGTTCGCGTGGTGGACAAGCCGGGCTCGGCCGGCAAGCCGGTGCCGACCTGCCAGGTCAAGGTGGTGGACGACTACGACCGCGACCTCCCGGCGGGCACGCCGGGCGAGATCGTGGTGCGGGGCCCGCTCGTGTTCCAGGGCTACTTCGCCCAGCCCGACGTCACCGCCTACACGCTCCGTGGCGGATGGCACCACACGGGAGACGTGGGGCGCTTCGACGACGAGGGCTACCTCTACTACGTCAAGCGGAAGCCCGAGAAGGAGCTGATCAAGCCGGGCGGCGAGAACGTCTACCCCGCCGAGGTCGAGACCGTCATCATGCAGATGGCCGGCGTGACCGGGGTCTGCGTGTACGGAGTCCCGGATCCCCGGTGGGGCGAGGCGATCAAGGCGGTGGTGGAGGTGAAGGACGCCGGCGCCCACTCCACGCAGTCCGTGGGCGATTTCGTGGTTTCGAAGATCGCGCGGTTCAAGCGGCCGCACGTGGTGGTCTTCACCGATTCCCTCCCGCGCGGCGCGGAGGGCGCGGTGGACCGCGAGGCGGTCAAGTCGAAGTGGGGCGAAGGGCGGTAGGGTGAAGATCTTCGACGAGCAGCACGAGATGTTCCGCCAGTCGGTGCGGACCTTCGTCGACAAGGAGGTCGCCCCCCACATCGAGGAGTGGGAGCAGGCCGGGCAGATCCCGAAGTCCATCTGGCCGCGCATGGGCGCGCTGGGCTTCCTTGGCGTGGAGTACGACGAGAAGTATGGCGGCGCCGGGGCGGATTTCCTCACCACCGCCGTCCTCTGCGAGGAGCTGGCGCGCTCGCGCTCGGGCTCGCTCGCCATGGCGGTGGGGGTCCAGAACGACATGGCCTCGCCCCACCTCTACTGGACGGGCAGCGAGGCGCTGAAGGAGCGGTTCCTGCCCGGTATCTGCCGGGGTGAGTATCTCTGCGCCATCGCCGTCACCGAGCCGGGCGGAGGCTCCGACGTGGCCGCCATCAAGACGCGCGCCGTCCGAGACGGTGAGCACTACGTGCTCAACGGTTCCAAGATGTTCATCACTAACGGCGTCATGGCCGACCTGTACTTCGTGGCGGCGCGCATCCAGGCCGGCGAGAAGGACAAGCGCCACACGGGCATCTCGATGTTCCTGGTGGAGAGGGAGACGCCCGGCTTCGTGGTGAGCCGCAAGCTCGACAAGATGGGCATGCGCGCCTCCGACACCGCCGAGCTGGCCTTCCAGGACATGCGCGTCCCCGCCGAGAACCTCCTCGGTCAGGAGGGCGGGGGCTTCTACGAGGTCATGCGGATCTTCCAGCGCGAGCGGCTGGTGGCCGGCCTTCACGCCACCTCGGGCTGCCAGCGCGCCCTCGAGGACACCATCGCCTATGTCCAGGGGCGGCACGCCTTCGACGGACCGCTCTCCGAGAAGCAGGTGGTGCGGCACAAGCTGGCGGAGCTCGCCACCCTCATCGAAGCGGGTCGCTGGCTCACTTACGCCGCCTGCGTCAAGTTCCAGAACCACGAGGACGCCGTGCGCGAGATCTCCATGGTGAAGCTCTTCACCGCCGACATGGCGCAGCGGGTGGCCTACGACTGCGTGCAGCTCCACGGCGGCTACGGCTACATGCGCGAGTATCCCATCGAGCGGTTCTTCCGCGACTATCGCCTCATGACGATCGGCGGCGGGACGTCGGAGATCATGAAGGAAATCATCGCCAAGCAGATGAGGCTCTGAGCATGCGGCTGCCCGGCAAGGTGGCGATCGTGACGGGGGCGGCGAGCGGGCTGGGCCGCGGCATCGCGCTGGCGATGGCGCGGGAAGGCGCGCGCGTGGCGGTGGTGGACCTCAACGAGGCGGGCGCCAAGGAGACGGTCGAGGCCATCGGCAAGGCCGGCGGCGAGGCGGGCGCCTGGCGCGCCGACATCAGCGACAAGGCGCGCATCGACGCGGTGGTGAGCGAGGTGATCGCCCGCTGGGGCGCCGTCCACATCCTCGTGAACAACGCCGGCCTGGACAAGGTGGGGCCCTTCGTCGAGTCGCCCGAGGCAGACTGGGACCTGATCCTGCGCGTGAACCTCAAGGGTCCCATCGTGTGCACGCGGGCGGTGCTCGACGTGATGGTCAGGCAGGGCTACGGCAAGATCGTCAACATCGCCTCGGACGCGGGCCGGGTGGGCTCCACCGGCGAGGCCGTATACTCCGCCGCCAAGGGGGGCATCATCGCCTTCACCAAGACCATCGCCCGGGAGATGGCGCGCCATCGGATCAACGTGAACTGCCTCTGCCCGGGGCCCTCCGACACCCCGCTCTTCGCGGATGTCGCCGCGGGCAATCCGAAGCTCGCCGAGAGTCTCAAGCGCGTCATTCCCTTCGGCCGGCTGGGCACTGCCGAGGACCTGGCACCGGCCGTGGTCTTCTTCGCCTCCGACGAATCAGGCTTCGTGACCGGGCAGACGCTCTCCGTGTCCGGCGGCCTGACCATGATCTGAGGGCTTGCCCCCCGACCTGGTCGTCGTCGGTCACGTCACCCTGGACGTGACGCCGAGCGGGACGCGGCCGGGAGGCGCCGCCTACTATGCCGCCCTCACCGCCCACCGGTTCGGCCTGCGGGTGGGGCTTCTGACCTCCTTCGGCCCGGACTTCCCCGCGGACGCCCTGCCGCACGACATCACCGTCGCCCGGGTGGACAGCGCGCGCACCACGATCTTCACGCTCAGCGGCGCGGGCGGCGGCCGCACCCTCACCCTGAAATCGCGTGCCGCCGACCTGGAGGCCGAGGATTTGCCGCCCGAGTGGGACACGGCGCCGCTGGCGCTCCTCTGCCCGGTGGTCAACGAGGTGGACCCCGCCCTCGCCGCCGCGTTCGAGGGGGGCTCGCTCGGCGTCCTACCGCAGGGCTGGCTCCGCCGGCGCGAAGCCGGCGGCGCCATCGTGCCGCAGCCGTGGGAAGACGCCGAGGCCGTCCTCGTGAACGCCCAGATCCTCGTGGCCAGCGAAGAGGACGTGGCGCACTGTCGGGAGGACGCGCTGGAGTGGTTCCAGCGGGTGCCGCTGGGCGCGCTCACCGCGGGGGCGCGTGGCGCCGAGCTCTTCGTCAACGGCGAGCCGTACCACGTGGCCCCGGACGTCGCCACCGAGGTGGACGACACCGGAGCGGGCGACGTCTTCGCCACGGTCCTTCTCATCGAGTATCACCGCGGGGGCGATCCATGGGAGGCCGCGGCGGCGGCAGCCTGCGCGGCAGCCGCCGCGGTGGAGGGGCCCGGCGCGTCGGCACTGGTCGATCGCGCCAGCCTGGTGACGCGCGTGGCGGCGTACCGGAGGCAGCGCGGCGGCTAGGGGCTCTGACGGGGTGCTACACTGAACACCGGGACATGAAGGAGCGGCGCATCCGGATCACGGCGGGGTCGGTCGCGGCCGACGCCGTGCTCGACGACTCGAGCACCGCGCAGGCGGTGTGGGACGCGCTGCCGCTGGCCATACCCGGCGATACGTGGGGCGACGAGATCTACTTCGGCATCCCAGTGAAAGCCAAGCCCGAGCGCCCGCGGGAGACGGTGGCGATGGGCGACCTCGGCTACTGGCCGCCGGGCTCCGCGTTCTGCATCTTCTTCGGTCCCACGCCGGCGAGCCGGGGTGCGGAGATCCGTCCCGCGAGCGCCGTCAACGTCTTCGGCCGGGTCATCGGCGACCCCCGCGTCTTCAAGAAAGTCTCCGCCGGGACCACCATTCGCATCGAGCGCGCAGCACAGGAGGCGCCATGAAGATCTTCCTCGATTCCGCCAACGTGAACGAGCTCAAGGAAGGCGTGGCCATGGGCCTCGTCGACGGCTGCACCACCAACCCCTCGCTCATCGCGAAGGAGAAGCGCCCCTTCCGGCCGCTGGTGGAGGAGATCTGCTCCATCGTGCCCGGCGACGTGAGCCTCGAAGTGGTCGCCACCGACTTCGACGGGATGGTGAAGGAGGGCAAGGAGCTGGCTCAGGTCGCGCCCAACGTGGTCGTCAAGTGCCCGCTCACCAAGGACGGGCTCAAGGCGGTGAAGCACCTGAGCGGGCAGGGGATCCGGGTGAACCAGACCCTCTGCTTCTCGGCGCCCCAGGCGCTCCTGTCGGCCAAGGCCGGCGCCGTCTACATCAGCCCCTTCCTCGGACGCCTCGACGACATCGGCGCGGTCGGCATGGACCTTATCCGCGACATCTGCCAGATCTACTCGAACTATGGCTTCAAGACCCAGGTGCTGGCCGCCTCCATTCGCAACCCCATCCACGTCGTGGACGCGGCCAAGGCGGGGGCGCACGTCGCGACCATGCCCTTCAACGTGCTGGAAATGCTCATGAAGCATCCCCTCACCGACATCGGCCTCAAGAAGTTCCTGGACGACTGGGAGAAGTCGGGAGCCAAGATCTAGTTCCACCCCAAACCCTCCCGCCGCCCGTATACCTCCACGACATGGACAGGGAGCGGGCGCTGATGCAGCGGGTGGCGAAGGGGGACGGCCGGGCCTTCACCGAGCTGGTGGAGGCCTACGGCCCTCGGCTCATGGCGGTGGCGCGACGCCTCCTCGGCTCGCGTGCGGACGCCGAGGATGCCGTGCAGCGGGCCCTCCTCCAGTGCTATCAGGGCGCCCACGGCTACCAGCCGCGCTGGGCCGTCTCTACCTGGCTCTACCGCATCCTCACCAATGTGTGCGTGGACGAGCTGCGCCGCCGCACGGTCCGTCATGCCTACGCCGCCGCGCCACCCGCGGAGACGTCATCTGCCTTCGACGTGCCCGGCGACGCCGGCCGGCGCATCGACGTGGCGCGGGCGCTCGCGCGGGTGCCGCGCGAGGCGCGGGTGCTCCTGGCGCTCCACTACGTGAACGGGCTCGGCAATACCGAGCTCGCGCGGATCCGCGGCATCTCGATCAATACCGTGAAGAGCCAGCTCGCGCGTGGCAAGTCCATCTTGCGCGCGGCGCTGGCCGAGGGAGGTCACGAATGAGTCGCGATCGAATCGACCACATGCTCGTCGAATACTTCCAGCCCGCAGGGGTGCCCGCGGGGCTGGCGCGCGGCGTGATCCGCCAGGCCGGCCTCGCCGGCCGCGAGGCGCAGGCGCTGCTCGGCCGGCTGGCCGTCCAGGCCACGCCGCGTGGCGTGAGCCTGATCCGCCTCGGCCGACAGGAGCGCGCCGACTCCGGCGCGTCCCGGCGCCTCGTGGACCGGGCCCGCGAAGAGCTCCACGATTATCTCGCTGGCCAGCGCACCTTCTTCTCGGTGCCCCTGGATCTTGCGTCAGTTCCCGACTTCCAGGCCAAGGTGCTTCGCGCCGCGCGCGAGATCCCGTTCGGCCAGGCGCGGCCCTATGCCTGGGTGGCTCGGCAGATCGGCCATCCGCGCGCGGTGCGCGCGGTGGGCACCGCGCTCGGGAAGAACCCGGTGCCCCTCATCGTCCCCTGTCATCGCGTGCTCAAGAGTGACGGCGGGTTCGGCGGGTACATCTTCGGCGCGCGGATCAAGGAGCGGCTGTTGGGGCTCGAGCGGACCACCCCGGTACTCGAGGGCTGCACCAGCACCCACATCGTCTGCCGGCTAGGCTGCCCACACCTCCGGCGCGCGAAGCCGGAGAACCGAGTGGTCTTCGCCTCGGTGGAGGACGCGCGGTCGGTGGGCTACCGGCCGTGCCTGGTATGCCGGCCCGCGCGGATCGCGTGAGCGACGATCTCGCGCGACGCTGCGCGCGGCTGCCCTGGGAGGCGATCGTCGCCGCGCTGGACGAGCGCGGCTACGCGGTCACGGGCCCGCTGCTCGACGCGGCGGAATGTGAGGCGGTCGCGGCTCTCTATGCCGACGAGGGCCGCTTCCGCAGTCGCGTCGACATGGCGCGCTACCGTTTCGGGGCGGGCGAGTACAAGTACTTCGCGGCGCCGCTGCCCGAGCCGGTGGCGACGCTGCGGCGCGTGCTCTACCCGAGCCTCGCGCCCGCCGCCAATCGCTGGGCGGAGCGGCTCGGCGCGCGCGAGCGCTATCCGGCCGATCTCGACGGGCTCGCCCGGCTCTGCGCCCGCCACGGCCAGACCAAGCCCACACCGCTCATCCTCCGCTACGAGAAGGGTGGCTACAACTGCCTGCACCAGGATCTCTACGGCAAGGTCGCCTTCCCGCTCCAGCTCACCGTGCTCCTGAGCGAGCCGGAGCGGGACTTCACGGGCGGCGAGTTCGTCCTGGTGGAGCAGAGGCCCCGCGCCCAGTCCGCCGCCCACGTGGTGCCGCTCCGGCGGGGCGAAGCGGTGATCTTCGCCACGCGCCATCGCCCCGCCCGGGGCGCGCGCGGCTGGCACCGCGTCGCCCTCCGGCACGGCGTGAGCGAGATCCGGTCGGGCGAGCGCTACACCCTCGGCATCATCTTCCACGACGCGGAGTGACGCATTCTTACGGACGCACGCAGTTGATGTAGGTCCAGCAGCAGCGAAACGCGTCCCGGCCGCCGAAGAGCGTGTCCATCGCGTGGCGGATGAGCGCCAGCCGGTCGGCGACGGCATCATGGCCGGGGGCCTTGCCGTCGATCTTGGCGGAGCCGCCCACCCAGCCCAGCACCGCCTCGTGATAGGCGCTGAGAAACTCGAACCAGTCGGCGACCTTGGCCTCGATGGAGCGCGCCCGGACGTCCTCCACCGCGAAGCCGGCCTCCTCGAGAGTGCGCGTGTAGTAGTCCAGCGGCCGTACCGGCAGGAAGACCTGATCGCGGTGGGCGAGGTGCGCCTGGATGCGGGGCTCGTCGTCGAGCAGGGGCCGGTAGGCGGCATAGCGCGCGTCGTTGCGGACCAGGCCCGTGGCGACCTCGTGGATGGCCCAGACCGTCTCGTCTAGGATCCACTCGCTGGGCCCGGCCTGTGGGTTGCGGATATTGCCCGACTGCACGAAGGCGCGCCCGCCCGGCCGCAGCACGCGGGCCCAGGACCCGAGGGTGGCCGCCAGGTCCCGGTAGAGATGGATGGCGTTGGTGGAGGCGAGGACGTCCGCCTTGCGCGCCAGCAGCTCCTGCCCCATCACCTCTTCGAGGAGCTCGAGCCGCCGCGCCTCCTTGAGCCAGCGCAGGAGCCGGAAGCCGATGCGCTCCTCGCCGCCGAACTTGTCGAGGGCGACGCGGAGGAACTTGGGGGAGCTGTCCACGATGAGCGCCCCGACATGGCGGTCGAAGATTCTCAGATTGAGCCGATCGAGGAGGATCCCGGTCCCGCCCGAGTAGTCGATGAGGAGCTGGCCGTCATCGAGGTGGCGCGCCAGGTCCTCGACCGTCGGATCGAGGTTCCGGTACCAGCCGTGGTTCTCGACGGTGTCGTACCTGAGACCGAAGGTGTCCATGGGCTGCTGGACCCAGTCCTGGTCGGGAATGCGCGCGAAGCCGGACGGCCACTGGAATCGTCTTCGTGGTCCACGCGCCTGCTGGATGGGGGCGCTGACGGCGGCGTGGATGCGCAGGAGGTCGGGGATGGTGGCGGCCGGCCGTCGGCCCCAGCCGCATTCGGTGGCGACTCCGAACCCGGACACGAAGCGCTGGGCCACCTCGATGCGGCGGCGCGTGCCCTCGACGCCGTCCGTGTGGTGGATCAAGCCCAGATAGAGCTCGGACTCGGCGCGCAGGCGGAGATCCCGCAGCGGCGCATAGTACGCCTCGTCGAGGCGCTCACGCGGGACGGGCAGGTGGATCCAGGTGAGCGGGCGCCCGAGGCTCGCCGCCAGCGCATTGGCGACCTCGACGAGCTTGCCCGCGTCGGCCGGCTCCTTGAAGTGACGATGCTGGACGTCGCCGTAGCAGAGGTGAAAGCCGATCTGGACGTCCGGAGGCACGTGGCGAGAGATCCGGAGCAGCCGCTCCAGGATGCCGCCCTTGGCGTCGCCGAACCAGACCGGGAACACGCCCTCGAGCATCCCGAACTCGAAATTGGTGTCCCACTGGATAGCCAGCTGATCGTGGGGCAATTCCTGGAGGATGATCCGCAGCTCGCCGAGCACCTGCTCCTCGTAGACCGGCTCGAGGAGCTCCTGGTGCTCGGGCACCACGAAGGCGCTGATGGGGGCGAGCGGGGTGGGCAGGGAAACCTGGAAGCGACAGGCCACCGGCACCACACCGTCGCGCTTGAGGCGCGCGAAGACCCGGTAGGAGGACAGCGCCGCGTCCGCATAGCCGAGTGCCCCGAAGGTCACGCTCTCCGCACGCGCCCCGTCCGCCAAGCGGACGCGGGGCAGCGGTCGCCAGCTGTTCGGGCCGGGCGGCACCACCTCGAGCTGGCGCTGGGTGGTGAACACGGGCAGCTGCCACACGATCCAGTCGGATCGGGGGCCGGTCTCGCCGTCGGGGATGCGCCGGAGGCGATCCCCGATCTCATCGGCGACGGCTCGGAACACGGCCTCCGGGCCGGCCAGCGGCACGCTGCCGACCAGATGGGCCCCGGCCGCCACGAGATCGGGGAGGTTCGCGCTCATGCCCATGCTCGGATCGCTCCGAGCATCCGCCCAAAGCGATCCGGGGTCAACCGCGGCAACCGCGAAGCGTCACTCCTTGTAGTCGAGCCCGGCGGCGGCGAACTTCGGCTTCACCGTCGGAGACGTGAGGAACGCGACGAAGGCGCGCGCCACGTCGGGCGCGGTGGCCTTCGTCGCGATGCCCGCGGAGTAGACCGTCACCTTCTGCACGTCCTTCGGCAAGGGGCCCACCAGCGTCACGCCCTTCACCGGAACGATCTCGCTGATCTGGTGCACGACCATCTCGACCTCGCCCTTGGCCACCAGCTCGGCCGGGTAGCCGCCGGGCACGAGGGTCGTCTTCGACTTCATCACATCGGCGATGCCGAATTTCTGGAGGATAGAGGCGAAGTGAATGCCGCTGGTCGCGCCCTGAGCGGGATCGACGTAGGTGATGGACTTCGCCGCCAGCAGCGACTGCCTGAAGGCTTCCGACGTCGCGATGTCCGGCTTGGGCACGCCGTCACGCACGCCCACGCCCATACCGGTGCGGGCGATGTCGGTGCGGGTCCCGGAGACGATCCGGTCTTGCGTGATCGACTCGTCGATGGCGACGTCGCTCATGATGACGACATCGGCGGGCTCGCTCGCGAGGCGCTGACGGGTGACCCCGACGGTGCCGAACGCCAGCGACACCTTGTGACCGGTCTCCCGCTCGAACGCCTGCGTCAGCTCGGTCACGATCGCGCGGACCGCGCCCGCGCTCAGCACCTTGATCTCGGCGGCCGCGGCCGGCCTCGCAGCCCCCAGCATCAGCGCCGCGAGCAGCAGTGCGCCCAGCGTCCGCGTCGTCGCTCCCCTCATCGTTGGCCTCCTGGCGCGCGCCTGACGGTGGTCGCGCGACGATGGCGCAGCTACCCCAGAAAGTCGCGGCAGAGGGCTTCCCACATCTCGGCGGAGAGGCGCAGGCTCTCGGTGTCCACGCGCTCGTTGTGCCCGTGGAACATCACCGGGTACTCGGTGTAGGGGATGCGGGTGGAGTGCAGCCCGAAGCCGTAGGAGGGGATGCCCTTCCAGCGGAAGAAGCGCGCGTCGGTGCCGCCCGTGGTCATGGCCGGCACCACGGCGCTCCCGGGCATGAGCCGAGTCGCGACACGGGACATCGCGTGCATGATCGGCGTGTCGAGAGGGGAGAGGGAGCCGCCGCGTGTCCGGTTGGGCGGGGTGATGATGGTGGCGCGGTCGGCGAGGTCGCCCATGGCCTCCTTCAGCATGGCCTCCACCTCGTCCGAGGTGATGCCGGGCAGCGCGCGGATGTCCACTTCCAGCTCGACTTTGTCTGGAATCACGTTCACCTTGCTGCCCCCCCGCGCCACGTTGGGCGAGAACGTGGTGTGGGTGCAGGCATGCGCTTCGCGGGCGAGCGAGATGTTCTCGAGGTCGCGGGCGGCCTTCCAGACGCGATCGGGATCCACGAGGGCGGCGGTGAGGTCGGGATCCAGCTCGAGCGCGGTGATGTAGTTCTTCCACGCGTCGGGGATGCGCGCGGCGGGCCGGTAGTCGGCGAGGCGCTGGATGATGACGGCCGCGGTGACGAGGGCATTGTCGGTGCGAAACGGACGGGAGCCATGCCCCGGCGTGCCGTGGACGATGATGCGGCGCCAGTTCGCCCCCTTCTCCCCCACCGAGACGCGAAGCTTGTAGCCCGACGGTGTGGGGATGGGGACGCCGCCGCTCTCGGTGATGACGTAGTCGCACTTCACCGCCTCCGGCTCGTTCTCTACGAGGTGTTCGGCGCCGTAGAGGCCCCCCGCCTCCTCGTCGGCGACGGCGAGGTAAGTCAAGGTCCCGCGGGGCTTCCAGCCGCTGGCGGCCAGCCGGCGCGTCGCGACGGCCATGGTGGAGGTGAGGTTCAGCATGTCGATGGCGCCGCGGCCCCAGACGACGCCGTCCACCAGCTCGGCCGCGAAGGGATCGCGCTGCCAGCCCGACGGGCTCACCGGCACCACGTCGGTGTGGCCCATGAGGAGCAGCGTGGGCGCCTTCTTGTCGCTGCCCTCGATGCGCGTGATCAGGCTCATGCGGCCGGGAGAGGAGGTATACCGCTCGCAAGACAGGCCCGAGCCCGCGAAGAACGCCTCGAGGGCGTCGCAGCTCCGGTCCTCGTGGCCGGAGGACTCCTCGCCGGTGTTCACGCAGCGGTTGCGGATGAGGGTGCGGAGGAGCTCGGTGGCCTGGACCTCGATGTCGCCGGCGGCGCTCATGTCAGGGTCTCCCGGCGGTGGCGTCGACCTGGGGCCGGATCTCGCGCGCGAAGCGCTCGAAGATCGACACCATGTCGTCGAGATCGCGGTAGCGGGCTTCGAGGAGGAAGGAGCCGACGCCGAGCTCGCGGTAACGCCCGATATCGGCGAGGATCTGCTCGGGCGTGCCCTGAAGCGGCTTGCGGTCGGGGCCGCCGGGCGTGTCTCGGAAAGACAGCCCCACGCGCAGGGTGATCGCCAGGTCCTCGAAGGGACGATCGCGCTTCGCGCACTCCTCGCGGAGCCGCGCGATGTCGCGCGCGAAGGCGTCGGGGGGCGTGAAGGCGGCGTGCCAGCCGTCGCCCAGCTGGGCCACGCGGCGCAGGGCCTGCGGGGTGTGACCGCCCACCCAGATGGGGATGGCCTTGCGCGGAGGCTGCGGCACCACCCCGATCTCGTCGAAGGAGAAGAACTCGCCGCGATAGCGCGGCCGCTCCTCCGACCAGCAGGCACGCATGATGCGGATGGCCTCGTCCGACCACGCGCCCCGCCGGTCGTAGTCGCCGCCCAGGATCTCGATCTCCTCGCGCATCCAGCCGACCCCCACCCCGAGGATGACACGGCCGTCGGCGAGGTGATCCAGCGTGGCCAGCATCTTCGCAGCGAGCACGGGATGCCGGTGCGGCAGGACCAGGATGGTCGTGCCGAGGCGCGCGCGCTCGGTCGCGCCCGCCACGAGGGCCAGCGTGGTCAGCGGCTCGAGGAAGGCCGACTGCGGTGGCAGGGGGAACTGGCCGGTCGAATTGTACGGATACTTCGACTTGATCGAGTAGGGGAGCACCACGTGGTCGCTGGCCCAGAGCGACTCGTAGCCCAGCGCCTCCATCTTCCGCGCGAAGGCGACCACGTTCCCGCGGGTGGCGATGGGGCCGAAGGTGGGAAGGTGGCAGCCGAACGTCAGCGCGGCGGTCGGCATGTCCGCCTAGCGGGCGTGGGCGCCGGAAGCGTAGACGATCTGATCGCCAAGCTCGTTGCCCGCTACCATCTCGGCGAGCCGGGCGCGCTGGATCTTGCCACTGGAGGTCTTGGGGATGGTGCTGGGCCGCACGAGGAGGACCTTGGCCGGGCGCTGGCCGCGCGCGTGGTACACGCGGTGGACGATCTCGCGGACGAGGGCGGAGAGCGCCTCGCGGTCACCGCCGTCGCCGCGCACCTCGGCCACCACATGCAGGCGCTGGGTGCCCGTCCGCTCGCTGTCGATGCCCACCGCCGCGGAGTAGCGCACGCCGGGCACGTGGTCCACGACCTCCTCCACGTCCGCGGGAATCACGTTCTGGCCGCCGAGGATGATGAGATCCTTCACCCGTCCCGTGACGAAGAGAAAGCCCTCGCTGTCGACGAAGCCCAGGTCGCCGGTGCGCAGCCAGCCGTCCCGCGAGAGCACGCGGCGGGTGGCATCGGGGTTGTTGTAATAGCCCTGCATGACACCCGGGCTCTGCACGCAGATCTCGCCCTCGACTCCCGTATCCGCGGCGCGCTCGTCCTGCACGATGCGCACCGACACGCCCCGGCAGGGCTGCCCCACCGAGAGGAACTTGCCCGACGCGTCGAGCCGGAGCGGCGTAGCGCGCGGCCAGATCGCCACCGCCAGGGTAGCCTCGGCGAGCCCGTAGCAGGGCGTGATGACGTTGTGGAGGCCGAACTTCTCCTCGAAGGCCGCGATGGTGCTGGTGCGGACGGGCTCGGCCCCGGACAGCGCCTGCTTGAGCGAGGAGAGATCGATGCCGGTCATATCAGGAATGTTCCGGACGCAGTTGCGATAGCCGAAGTCCGGCGACACCGTGAAGGTGGCGCCCACGCGGGTGATGAGCTCGAGCCAGACCCGCGGGCTCTTGAGATCGGGCGGCAGGAGGTGGAGCGCCGCTCCCGTCGTCGGCGGCGTGAACGCGCAGCCGATGAGCCCCATGTCGTGATAGAGCGGCAGCCACGAGACCACGATGTCCTCGCGTCCGAGCTGCGCCGCTTCCGCCATGAACTCCACCGTCTGGCAGACGTTGTCGTGGCTCAGCACGACCCCACGCGGGTGACCCGTGCTGCCCGAGGTGTACTGGATGAAGGCGACGTCCTCCGGGCGCGCGGTGGGCAGCGCCGCCCGCGGGGCCTCCGCCTCGAGATCCGAGGGCTCGAGCACGTGCCGGATATTGGTGGCGGCCGCCGCGGATTCCTCGACGCCCTTCCGGAACCAGCCGATGGTGACGACCACCTTGGCCTCGGAGTCGCGGAAGATGGTGGCGGTACCCTCGACTCCGAGCGTGGGATAGAGGGGCACGGGGATCGCCCCGAGCCGGATCGCGCCGAAGAAGGTGTAGAAGAACTCGGCGCAAGTCGGATAGATCAGGCACACCTTGTCCCCGCGCTCGATGCCGAAGCGGCGGAGCCCGGCCGCGTAGCGCTCGCTCTCGCGCCAGACCTGGCCGTAGGGCACCGGCGTGTCGAACAGGGTGAAGTAGGGCTTGTCCGGGTCGGCAGCGGCCCGTTGCCCCAGCAGCTCCGTGAGGGTGGCGGCCTTGATCATGGAGAGCCGGCCCATTCTAGCGGATATCGGGCCCGCGCCAAAGACCTGTGCACGCTACGCGTCTAGCGCTCGATTACAATGGTTTCGAAGCACTCCGCGTACGCGTAGCCCTTCGGCTTGCCGAGCTCGGCGTTGCGCTCCCGGACCCGCTTCTCGACGGCGGCGAAGTCCTTGAACTGGCTCTGGTGGCAGGCGAGCGCCTTGAGCTTGAGATCCATGGTCTCGGTGATGTCCACCACCAGCTCCGGATCTTGCCACCACATCATGTGGACTTCCTTGATCTTGTGGGGCTCGAGCCCCTGCGCCAAGAGCTCGGGGAAGGCCATGTGGTCCCGTGCGAGCGGATACACGCAGTCCAGTGCGATGCCGGCCACGGTGCGATGATCGCGGTGCGAGGCGCCGAGGTTCTTCGTGCGGTGCGGGTTCTGGACGATGAGGAGGTCGGGTCGGTGGCGCCGGATGGACGCGGTGACGGCCATGCGCGTCTCGCGCGTGTTCTCGACCTCGCAATCGGGGAAGCCGAGGAACTCCACCGTCTCCACTCCGAGGACGCGGGCGGCGCTGCGCTGTTCCTCCTCTCGGATCCGGGCCAGCCGCTCGGGAGTCATGGTCCGGTCGCCCGAGCCCTTGTTGCCGTTGGTGACGATGCAGTAGGCGACCTGCTTACCCTCCCGAACGAGCCGGGCGACCGTACCGCCGGCGCCGAACTCGGAATCGTCGGGGTGCGCCGTCACCACCATCACGCGCTGGATGCGCTCGGCCATGTCTTCTCCTTTGTTCGCTTTATAATGCGGCCCGTGACGAAGAAAGCAAGCGCGGTTTTCTCCCTCGCCCTCCTCGCCGTCTTCGTCGTCCTCGCATCGCTTCCGCAGGATGTGGCCCACGTCCGCTTCGG
The DNA here is from genome assembly GCA_046728035.1 of Candidatus Methylomirabilota bacterium. Lineage (GTDB taxonomy): Bacteria > Methylomirabilota > Methylomirabilia > Rokubacteriales > CSP1-6 > DASRWT01. The sequence goes on from JBKPDT010000418.1 coordinate 29,372, forward strand.
CCCACTGTCGCTTCTCTGGTGGTACGGGGGTGTGATCGCGCCGGCGCTGGCGGTGGTGGCCGCGCTGGGCCGCCGCAGACGCGGATGAGGGCCGCGGGCGCCGTCGTCGCCGGCTGGCTCGGCCCCGCGATCTCCCTCTCGCTCCCGGCGCTGCTTCTCGCCCAGGGCGCGGGCGGCCTGTGGCCCGGCCTTCTCGTTGTGGTGGCGCCGCTGCTCGCTCTCACGCTGCGCGCCGGCGGCCCCATTGTCGACCTCGATGAGCCGCGGGCGCCCGTCCCGCTGGTCCATGTGGCGACCTACTTCCTGCTGGTTGCCGTCCTCATCTGGGCCGGGCTCGTCGTCGCGGGCGATGTCGGCGCGCGGCTCGGCGCTCCACGCTGGCATGGGATTGCCCTCGCGGCGGCGGGCGGCCTTGTCCTCACCGCGTGGCGCGGGGCCGAGCGGGCGGTGGTGCCGGCGCTGCTCATCGTGGCGGGACTCGGCTTCATCGTGCCGCTCGGCGGGGTTGCCGCCGCGACGGGGCTGGCTCCGGTCTCGGCGTGGCGCGTGATGGCGCATCGGCCCGCGCTCGTCTTCCCCGCGACGAGCCGTTGGGTCACGGAGGGCCGCGATCTGCGGCTCGCGCAGGGGCACCGGCCGCTCCTCTTCGACGAGACGCACCGGGTCACCGCGGTGGCCGATACCACGTTGAGGATGCGCATCCGAGAAGGGCGGCACACCCTCGACCGCGAGGTGCCGCTCGCCGCCGGCCAGTCCGTCACCCTGCGCTCGGGCGACCACCTCGAGGCCACGCCGGGCGCGCGGGTCAAGTTCGAGGCCGGCCGCCGCGTGCCGGGGGCGCCACCCTCGGGCGTGACGTGGATGGGCAGCGCCGCGCCCAGCGGCTCGACCGCCTTCGCGAGCCTGGGCCTGGCCGTGACCCTCCTGGGCGGGGGCATCGCTCTCTTCGGCCCGCCGCTGACCGGGCGCCCCCCGCGTCTTGTCGTCGCGCTGGTGGGCGGCTCCCTCGTGGGCGCTTTCTGGATGTCGCAGGCCTGGGCCGTCTACGCGGCGCTCGCCGCGCCCGAGATCTTCATGGGAGGGGTCACGTCCGAGCGCCTCGTCGATGTCCCGGGCCTGGTCCTCACGAATCGACTGACCGCGGTCCGCCTCCAGGTCTTGCTCGTGATCGCAGTGGGCGCGGGCTTCCTCGCCTCCACGGTGGGGCTGCGCGCGCGGCTCTCCGCGGTGGACGCGACGGGCGACGGCGAGATCGGCAACGACCTCGGACTCTGGACCATGGTGTTCGTCGTGGCCGCGATGGCGAGCCTCTGGCACGTGGACCCCTGGGCGCTGGCGCTCACCGCGCTGGGCGCGGCGGCGGCGGTCCTCCTGCCCGCCGCCCTCCTCCCGGTCCCCGCGGCCCGACCGGCCGTCGCGACGGCGGCGGGCGTCGCGGGCCTGGCCGTCTACGCCGTCGTCGTCCTCATCGGACGGCTCGGCGA